>DATCTN010000007.1 GCA_036567965.1 Candidatus Kryptoniota bacterium | reverse complement strand
AGTGACATTGACAAATTCTCTTACTGTCATTCCCGTCCGACCGCAGGATCGGCGGCCGGATCGTGGGGACGTGCTCTTAGCGGGAATCTATCTCCATTCTCAACCATGGATTCCCGATAGGAGCGTTCGGGAATGACATTTTTGTTTTTTGAACGCCGGAGAACACTCAACGATGGGACATTTCAGTAGCGTCAAAATAGCCCACTACCTAATTCCCGTTGAGCGCAGCGTAATCGACGCGTTAATTCCGAAGCGGGGAATATATCCAGGCACCATTTGACTTTACTCGTGGTTATCTAGAGACAACATGGGAGACGCAAGAGGGAAAGTTCTCCCTTACAAAATACTGAATCGGATTGCTGGAGAAGTGAGCAATGAAATTTTTGATCGCGTCTGAGGGAGGGGGATTGGGAGACAGCGTGAGCCTGCATTTTACGAGAGCGCCATTCTTCATACTCTTCGATCCGGGGAAAGGCTCGTGCGAAGATATTACCAACAACGGCGAATCGAGACCCGAAATTGTCATTCACGAATCGGCGAAGCACGGAGTGAAGGGACTGATCTGCGGTCACGTAGAGCCCGACGTTTTTCTCACGGCGCAGGACAATTCGCTCACCATTTTCCTCTCGCCTCCGATTACGGTGCGGAAGGCGGTCGAGATGGCATCCAAGAACCAGCTGAGGATCGCGCAGGCACCGACAATTTTCCCGGGAAGGAGCCGGCAAGGTGGTTCCTAACGACCGTAATGCCTCAGCCTGTAAAACATATTTTTCCTCTCTTCTCTTGATATTCCAGGCGGGTCGGATTATAATGCGCTTGCATGCGCTCCTCTAATCCATCTTCAGTCAACCTCAAGCTTGGGCTTGTCGCGATGGCAATCATAATTGCGGCCGGAACCCTGTTTTATACACAAGCCATTGTCCGCAAACTTCTCGAACGCGAGACACGAATCGCCCATCTGTATGCGAAGTCGCTTCAATACCTCGCCAGCGATCAATCGGCATCACAGGACTATAGCTTCATATTCGATGATATGCTCGGGTCGATCGATTTCCCGATGATCCTTACGGACAGTAACAACGTTCCATTTGAACCCTACAAAGGTAACATCAGGAACGTCTATTTGGACACGACGCTCACGCTGAAGGAGCAACATGATTACCTTGTCGGACTTGTGAAGACCATGGACAGCGAGTATCCTCCGATTAAGGTTTCTCTTGGAAATATTGTGCTGAGTTATGTTCATTACGGCGAATCCGACCTTGTACTGCAGCTCCGGTATGTTCCGTATGTGGAATTTGCGATCGCCGGCCTTTTCATTCTCATCGGGTACTTCGCATTCAGTTACATTAAGCGAAACGAGCAATCGAATATCTGGGTCGGGATGGCTCGTGAAACTGCCCACCAGCTCGGCACTCCGCTTTCGAGCCTGATGGGTTGGCTGGAAATTCTCAAATCCGATGTATCGGAGGAGCGTAAGTCGGAGATCATCTCGGATATCGAGCAGGACGTCGGACGACTCAACAAGGTAACGAAAAGATTTTCGAAGATAGGCTCGCTCCCCGAATTGAAAAACGAGAACGTCGCACAGGTAGTCGGGAACGTCTTCTCATATTTCAGTAAGAGAATTCCTCAAACCGGGAAGAGAGTCACTCTTGAGCTGACGGGCGAGAAAAACCTCTGCGCAAAACTCAACCCGGAACTTTTCGAATGGGTCCTCGAAAACATGATTAAGAATTCTCTCGACGCGATAGAAGACAGGGAAGGCAAAATAGCAGTCAATCTCTCGCGGGACGACGATCATGTCGCGATAGACATCACCGACTCGGGTAACGGCATCGATATGAAATTCCGGCGGGATATCTTCAGGCCCGGTTACTCGACTAAGAAAAGGGGATGGGGTCTCGGGTTGAGTCTTACAAAACGGATCGTTGAATCGTACCACGATGGACAGGTGTTCCTCAAAGACAGCAAACTCGGGAAGGGTTCAACGTTCAGGATACGGCTGAATTTAGTGGAATGCCCGTCCCGAGATCGTTCGGTCTTACCCCAGAAGGAAATCGCGCAGGACTGAGGCGGAGTTAAATACTTTTTCTCTCGACGCGTACAGAAGGGTGAGATTTCCGTCCGACAATCTTTCCTTCAACGATTCAATAAGCTCTTTCTTCTTGTGAATCTCAGACCTGTACCGCGCGGCGAACTCTTTCCATTTTTCCTGATCATGATGGTACCATTTCCTGAGCTCCGGGCTCGGCGCAATTTCTTTCATCCAGAGGTCTATTGCCGCCTTTTCCTTTGTGACTCCTCTCGGCCAGAGTCGCTCGACAAATACTCTGAAACCGTCGTCTTCTGATCGCGGTTCGTAAACTCGTTTGGTCTTCAGGACGGCAGCGCGTTGCTTACTCAAGGCCTTTTCCTTTCTTTAGACGTTGACCTGGCGTTTGCTGATCCAGCTGAGAAACCTCGCTCCGTTCTCGACTGTCGATTCCTCTTCAAGCTGCTTCAATCTGGCGGAGAGGACGTTCGCGCGGCCGAGGTAGCCTACGAGTTTCCTGGGATTCTGTCTCTCCACTACAGGCAGACGCCCTACGTTGTTCCTCAACATCTTTGCGACCGCGTCGAAGAGCGACTCGTCAGTGAAAGCCGTGACGAGATTCGTCGAAGCAATGTCGATGATTTTTTTGCCGGAGCTGTTCTGGTCGACGGCCTTTAGCAGATCACCCTGGGTTACAATCCCGACGAGATTCTCGTGTTCGTCGAGTACAGGATAAGCTTTGTGCGCGTTATACTTGAAGTCTTCTTTCACAATCTTGTCTGCAAGTTCAGCTACTTTCTCATTTGCATATGCCAGGGGCGGGTTCTTATCCATGACCTCACGAACCGGCGTCAGTCTGAGTACGTCAGCGTCATACTCGGAGTAAATGTGCACACCTCGGCGCGCGAGTTTTTCTGTCATTATCGAATGCTTCAGGAACGTCAAAGCAATTGCCGATGAGATAACTCCCACGAGCATCAGGGGAAGTATTGCGTCATAATTTCTGGTAATTTCGAATGAAAAGACGATAAAGGCAAAAGTAGATCGCGCCGCCGCGCCGAATACGGCCCCCATGGCGACAAGCGCAAAAGCGGCGGGGGTGAGATTGGCGCCGGGGATAAGTCGATTAACAATTATCGCGAACGCTCCGCCAAGAGCCGCGCTTGCCATGAACATGGGCGCGAGAAGTCCCCCTGATGTTCCTGAACCGAGCGAGATCATCAGTGCGATCGACTTGAACACAAGGAGAAGGAGCAGGAGGTTGAGCGCGAAATGTGCGTTCAAGATATCAGAGATTGTGTCGTATCCGACTCCGAAGACCTTAGGAATGAAAAATCCTATGATCCCGAGTCCAAGCGCTCCTATTGCCGGCCACCAGAGCGGATCTATTGGGAGCTTCTCGAACTGGTCCTCTGTCCAGTAAAGCGTCTTTGAGAAAATGACAGCGGCAATACCGCATAGCACGCCAAGGACGACGTAGTATAGCGCGTCATTCGCAATGTCGAAGTTCATCGAGCCGACATGAAACATCGGTCCGGGACCGAGCAGCTGGAACCTGGTTGCGGTCGCTACTGCCGTCGCAATAACAAGTGGTATGAACGACCTGGCTTTGAATTCAAATAACAGGAGTTCGACGGCAAGAATCACGCCCGCGATCGGCGTACTGAACGTGGCTGCCATTCCGGCACCGGCACCGCACGCAAGCAAGATTTTTCTCTCCGAAGCGGTCATGGGAATTGCCTGACCAATGAGCGATCCGACAGCTCCGCCGGTCTGAATGATCGGTCCTTCGGCGCCAAATGGTCCGCCGGTCCCTATCGCTATTGCAGCAGACAGTGGTTTCAAAACTGCGACTCTGCCGGAGATCTTGCTTTTGTTAATTACCACTGCCTCAATGGCCTCGGGTATGCCGTGACCTTTTATCTTCGACGTCCCATACTTTGCCATCACTCCTACAATCAGACCGCCGATGACCGGAACGATTATCGCTACAAGTCCAAGCGTATTATACTGTGGCGTGACGAATTGGAAAGAGAAGCGGTGATAGAACGAAAGATTCGTGAATAAACCTATCAGGTTGTAAAGAACGAATGATATTATTCCTGCACTCAACCCGACGAGTGCCGCGAGAATTGACATGAAGAAAAGTCTATATGACGAATTTGGTTCTCCCATTAGGTTGATTTTCATTTGAGCTGTCCTCGTTAGCGTTGGTTTCTTGAAAAAAAGAACAAGCGAATTCTAACTTTAGTTCAGAACAAGGATTTTCGTGCCGGACTCTGTTTATAAGGTTCATGTCGGAGGTAAACTCATCTCGTTTGATTTAATAGGCACATTTCAATTATATTTTTGTGCAGTCACAGAGATTTCACGTTATTTTGTTTACGAGAGAGTGGTAATTTCTGCGCAAAAAGCACAGGATTAGCGTTATCTGACCAATTGAAATCCGCCAAAAGCGGATTCTTCATAAATGTTGAGGTGATCAAATGGCCGAATTAAAGAAATACGATCTCGTGGTTCTTGGCGGCGGACCCGGAGGATATGTTGCAGCTATAAGAGCTGCACAACTCGGAATGAAAGTCGGTTGTGTCGAGCGCGACAAGCTCGGAGGTATATGTCTCAACTGGGGATGCATTCCATCCAAAGCGCTCCTCAAGAGCGCGGAAGTGATGTGGAACTTCAAGGACGCGAAAGAATACGGCCTGAGCTTCGATAATCTACGCGTGGACTTCAAGCAGGTAGTGAAAAGAAGCCGCGACGCTGCGGACAGATTGTCGAGAGGCGTCGAATTTCTTTTCAAGAAAAATAAGATCGAGAAGATAAGCGGCAACGGTAAATTGATCGCGCCCAACAAGATTTCCGTCACCGACAATTTCGGAAAAGAAGTGGCACAAGTTGAAGGAAAGAATATCATAATATCGACCGGCGCCCGACCGCGTGAACTGCCGGGGATCAAGATCGACAGAAAGAAAGTGATCACGAGTACCGAGGCAATGATCCTCGAGGCAATCCCGAAAGATATGATCATAATAGGTGCCGGGGCTATCGGTGCGGAGTTCGCATATTTCTATAACGCATTCGGTACTAAAGTTACACTCGTGGAGATGATGCCGAATATTTTGCCCGTCGAGGATACTGAAGTGACGGCGCAACTGGAAAGGGAATTCAAGAAGCAAGGCATCGAAGTTCTCACCGACACGAAGGTTGAATCTGCGGCGGCTTCGGGCAACGGCGTGTCTGTAAAGATCTCGAACAAGAAAGGGGCGCAGGAGCTCAAGGCCGAAATCGCATTGGTTGCCGTCGGTATACAGGGAAACTCTGATAATCTCGGTCTCGAGGCACTTGGAGTGCAAGTTGAGAAATCATGGATAAAAGTCGACAAGACTTCTTACAAGACAAATGTGAATGGTGTTTACGCGATCGGTGATGTGATTGGGGCGCCGTGGCTGGCACATGTCGCTTCGGCGGAAGGCATCCGCTGCGTCGAGAGAATTGCCGGCGTCGAGACTGAAGTGCTCGACTACAATAGCATTCCCGGCTGCACGTATTGTCAGCCGCAAGTGGCAAGTATCGGTCTTACCGAGAGTAAGGCAAAAGAGATGGGCTATGAAACTAAGATCGGTCGCTTTCCGTTCTCAGCTAATGGAAAGGCAATTGCAACAAATGAGTCGGTCGGTTTCGTGAAATTGATTTTCGACGCAAAATACGGCGAATTGTTGGGAGCTCATATCCTCGGATACGGCGCGACTGAAATGATCGCTGAATTAGGCGTGGCGAAGAAGCTCGAGACGACTCCATATGAAATTGTGAGGACTGTCCACGCGCATCCGACTCTGACTGAAGCTGTAATGGAGGCGGCGGAAGACGCGCTTGGTCATCCGATCCACATTTAAGCCGAGAGAATTTGAATAAATCGCTTTTAATAGACTTAAGCACCAGTGATTATTCCTTTGCATGGGATTTGCAGAAGACTCTTCATCGCGAACGGGTAGCACGAAACATTCCTGACACGATACTTTTCACAGAGCATCCTCACACTTATACCATCGGAAAATCGGGCGGTGAGGACCATCTCCTCGCAAGTGACGACGAGTTGAAAAAAAACAACGTCAGTGTTTTCAGGATCGATCGCGGTGGAGACATCACTTATCATGGTCCGGGACAATTGGTCTGTTATCCGATATTCGATTTGAACGATCACTATCTCGACGTTCACCGTTATCTTCGCGACCTTGAGGAAGTGGTAATCCGAACACTACGCGTATACGGAATAGAAGGTCATCGTGAACCCGACTATACAGGAGTCTGGGTTGGAAGTGAAAAGATTTGCGCGATCGGAGTGAAAGTCAGCAAGTGGGTCACGATGCACGGCTTCGCGTTCAACGTAAATACAGACCTCTCGTACTTCGGGCGAATAATTCCATGCGGGATCTTCCACAAAGGAGTGACCTCACTTTCAAACCTGATCGGAAGAGAAGTTGAAATTTCAGATGTGAAAAGAAAAGTCGCCGGGGAGCTTGCCGGGGTTTTTCAAACAGAAATCACGCCGGTGAACCTGGACCAATTCATGGACGATTTTCATATAAACATGGAGAGTGAACATGCCTCCAGTTAAGAAATCCGCTGCAAAACAGGGACAAATTTCGAACGGACACGATACAATAACTCTAGAGTCCGGGAAGAAAATCTTAATGCCGGAGAAGCTCATAGAAGGTTACAAACTGATGCTTCTGGCGCGCCGGCTCGACGAAAAAGAGCTCGCGCTATTAAAGCAGGGAAAAGCGTTCTTCCACATCGGTGGGTCAGGCCACGAAGCGATCCAGGTCGCCTGTGCGATGAATCTCAAACCGGGATACGATTGGGCATACCCGTACTATCGTGGATTGGGTTTCGCGATCGGTCTTGGGTTCACGGCTGAAGAGATAATGCTCGCACAGCTCAACCGCGCGGAGGATGTAATGACCGGCGGCCGCCAGATGCCCGGGCATTACGGAAAAAATTCTCTGAATGTTCCCACACAGTCGAGTCCGACCGGGACTCAATTCCTGCAGGCAGTAGGGACCGCAATGGGTTGTGTTAGAGACGGAAAAAACCAGGTAGTGTACGTCTCATCGGGAGAAGGTGCCACGAGCGAAGGAGAATTTTCTGAAGCGCTGAACTGGGCGTCGCGCGAAAAATTGCCCGTCATTTTTTGCATCGAAGACAACCATTATGCAATAAGCGTTCCCGAATGGCAGCAGACGGCCGGAGGATCAGTATACGAAATTGTTAAAGGTTACCCGAATCTGCAGCGTTACAAGGTTGACGGCACAGATTTCATCGCGAGCTTCGCCGTCGCAAGCGAAGCCGTAGCGCGCGCAAGGAACGGATCCGGACCAAGTGTGATAGTTGCAGATGTCGTCAGGCTCCTTTCACATTCGTCTTCTGACGACGACCGGAAGTACAGGCCTAAGGACGAGATTGAAAAGGATCACGCGCGGGATCCTCTTCTTGTGATGGAAAATGTTCTGATCGAAGAGAAGATCCTGACTCATTCCGAGATCGAATCGATCCAGAAGGATGTGAAGAAGAAAGTCGACGAAGCAGCTGATTGGGCAGAATCTCGCCCGACTCCGGAAGTGTCGACCGTTTTTTCTCATGTTTACGCGCCGAAGGAAACGTACTCCGGGTGGGAGTTCGAGAAGTCCATCCCGGCGGGCAAGCCGGTGGTCATGGTCGATGCGGTGAACCACGCGCTTCACGAGGAGATGCTGCGAAATCCCAGAGCTATCATCTACGGAGAAGACGTAGAAGATGGAAAGGGAGGAGTCTTCACTGCGACGAAAGGACTCTCCACGAAGTTCGGAAGAGAGAGGGTTTTTAATTCGCAGCTCGCGGAGGCAAGCATAATCGGCACCGCGTTCGGATTGTCGCTGCGGGGGTTTAAACCGGTAGTTGAGATCCAGTTTGCCGATTACATCTTTCCCGCCATGATGCAATTGAGAAACGAAGTTGCGATGATGAGATACCGTTCCGACAATAAGTGGTCGTGCCCGATGGTTATACGCGTACCGGTCGGCGGCTACATTCACGGGGGACATTATCACAGCCAGAGCATCGAGAGCATTTTTGCGCATTGTCCGGGAATTTATATCGCCTATCCTTCGACTGCGCAGGACGCGAAAGGTCTACTGAAGACCGCGATACGGATGGCCGACCCGATTCTGTTTCTTGAACACAAAGGATTGTACAGGCAGAGTTACGCGATGAGCCCGGAACCTGATCAAGACTATCTGATCCCGTTCGGTAAAGCCTCCGTCCGCCGCGAAGGGAAAGACATCTCGGTGATAACATACGGCGCGCCGGTTTACTTTGCTCTCAACGCGGCGAAAAAACTTTCCGAAAAAGGAATTGAAGTAGAAGTAATCGACCTCAGGACAATAGTTCCGCTCGACAAGGAAGCAATTCTCCAGAGCGTAAGAAAGACTAACAAGGTTCTGGTCCTCAGCGAAGACACGCGCACAAGCGGATTCGCAGCAGAGCTGACAAGCATAATTGCTGAAGAGGCGTTCGAGTACCTCGACGCGCCGATCAGAAGAATAACCGCATTTGATTCTCCGGTTCCCTACAGCCCGCCTCTCGAAATCGCTGTCCTCCCGAGTGAGGCGCAGGTGATGAAAGTCCTGGAAGAACTGGCGGCTTACTAAGAAGGAGGATGTGCAATGCAAGTTGAAGTCCTTATGCCGAAGATGGGTGAAAGCATCACCGAAGGGCGGATTGTGAAGTGGCACAAGAAAGCGGGCGACAAGGTAGAGCGCGACGAAATCCTTCTTGAAATAAGTACCGACAAAGTCGATACCGAAATTCCGTCGGTCGCGGCCGGCATAATCTCCAAGATCCTTGTAAAGGAACAGGAGGTCGCACAGGTCGGAGCGGTAATTGCCTACATTGACGCGGGCGGGAGTTCCACAAGGCGTTCGGAGGATTCGGTCTCCGAAACACCCAAAACGGAGAGAGCCCTTGAGTCCGCAGGTGCGCGGAAAGAGGAAGTGGCGTATACAGACGTCTCGACAGTTTCGCGAGGGACGAACGGAGACAGGTTCTATTCGCCTCTTGTGAGAAGCATCGCGCAGGCAGAGGGAATTTCATCGGACGAACTAACCGCTATTGGCGGAACCGGTTCCGGCGGCAGAATCACCAAACATGACCTTATGCACTATATAGAGAACAGGGCAAGTGCCGGCAACGTCCCGTCGAGGAGTCAATCTAAAAAGACAACCGGCTCCGCACCACGGGTAAATTATGATACGTCGCGCGAGCAGGTGGTGCCGATGGACAACATGCGCCAACGTATCATGGAGCACATGGTTGCAAGCCGCGACACGTCGGTTCACGTGTCCGCTGTCAGCGAAGTTGACATGACCCGGATTTCCGGCTACATCGCGAAACATTCGGATGAATTTCACAAGAAAGAAGGTTTCAAGCTCACTTTCATGCCGTTCATTTCTTTTGCGTGCGTCAAGGCGCTGAAAGATTATCCACTGGTCAACAGCAGCATCGACGGAACGAATGTGGTAACGCACAAGTACATAAACCTCGGTATTGCGGTCGCGATCGAGACGACAGGACTTCTTGTGCCGGTTATCAAAGGGGCCGATGAAAAGAATATCCTGGGTCTGGCGAGAGGTATCTATGATGTTGCCCTTCGCGCCCGCACGAAGAGACTAACCGGCGACGACACGATCGGCTCGACTTTTTCCATCACGAATTTCGGAGTGTTCGGAAATCTTATCGGGACACCCGTCATTAACCAGCCGAACATAGCGATACTCGGGGTGGGAGCCGTCAAGAAGCGGCCGGTTGTAATCAACGACGCCATCGCAATAAGAGAAACCGGGTTCCTGACGCTGTCATTTGACCACAGGCTCGTAGACGGCGCTCTGGGTGGACGATTCCTCGAACGTGTGGTAAATTATCTCGAGAATTACGATACAGAACAGGTCTTTTAGAAAATTTATGATCGACATCAGCGAAAAAGTGATCGAAGAAAAGAAGCCTCAACCGCGAAGACCGGATTGGATTCGTGCAAAACTGCCGTATGGCGACAATTACGCCCGGCTTCTCGGTTTGATGAGAAGGAAACAACTCCACACAGTTTGTGAAGAAGCCAGGTGCCCTAACCTCGGCGAGTGCTGGGGAAGAGGCACAGCCACATTCATGATACTCGGCGACGTCTGCACGAGAAGCTGCGGTTTCTGCGCGGTCAAAACAGGACGACCGACTGAGTTCGACACCGACGAGCCGCGTCGTGTCGCTGAAGCTGTCATGTCCATGAATCTGCGCCACGTTGTCATTACATCGGTCAACCGCGACGAACTGAAGGATGGAGGTGCCTCCATCTTCGCGGAGACGATCAGGCAGATCAGGATGCGCGACCCCAAGTGCCGGGTAGAAGTTCTCATACCAGATTTCCGCGGCGACAAGATAGCGATGGATCTCGTCGTTGATGCCGCACCCGATATACTCAATCACAATGTCGAAACCGCGCCGCGGCTCTACTCAATTGTCAGGCCTCAGGCAAAATATGAGAGATCGCTCGAAGTTCTTGCTTACTTCAAGGAGAAAGGTCTCGTCACAAAAAGCGGCATGATGGTCGGCATTGGCGAGCGAGCTGAAGAAGTTTTGAAAGTAATGGATGATCTCAGGAAATCCAAGGTTGACATACTCACGATCGGGCAATATCTGCAGCCTACGAAGGAGCATCTCCCGATCGACCGCTACGTCAAGCCTGAAGAATTTGAAATGTATAAGAGAGAAGGACTCGCTTTGGGATTCAAATTCGTCGAGTCGGGACCACTCGTCAGAAGTTCATACCACGCCGACGAACAGATAGTATTTTGATTACTTCACCGGAGGAACCAGATAGATGAGCGATTACCAGGTTGAAACGCATATGGAAGAGTATTTGAGTTTGGGAAGAAATAAACTCGTCGAGATGTATCACACAATGCTTCTCATCAGGCGATTCGAAGAAGCGGCCGCTAAGATGTACAGCATGCAGAAGATCGGCGGATTCCTCCATCTATACATCGGTCAGGAGGCGGTCGCTGTGGGTTCAGTTGCTGCGACGCGTGAAGACGACTACCTGATCACCGCTTACAGAGACCACGGCCACGCGATCGCACGCGGAGTAGACCCGAAGCGGCTGATGGCGGAACTGTTCGGCAAGTATACCGGCACGAGCAAAGGCAAAGGCGGTTCGATGCATTTCTTCGATGTCGGAAAGAACATGCTTGGAGGTCACGCGATTGTCGGCGGACAAATTCCTCTGGGAACGGGAATCGCTTTCAAGATAAAGTATAGAAAAGAAGACCGCATCTGTCTCACATACATGGGCGATGCAGCCATGAACCAGGGTTCGTTTCACGAGTCGCTCAATTTGGCAGCTCTATGGAAACTCCCGGTGGTTTACATTGTGGAAAATAATCTGTACGGTATGGGAACAGCCGTAGATCGTGCGTCAGCAGTGACGGAACTGTACAAGCGAGGATGCTCGTACGGTATAGAGGGGATGGTTGCCGATGGAATGAACGTCTTCGCGGTTTACGACGCGGTGAAAGAAGCTGCAAAGAAGGCACGAGAATTAAGTCTTCCGACTTTGCTCGAGATTAGAACGTATCGTTACCGCGGGCACTCCATGTCGGATCCCGATTCGGTCTACAGGACCAAGCAGGAAGTCGATGAAGAAAAAAGGCGTGACCCCATCGAACAGATGAAGAAGTTCCTGTTTGATGAGAAGATTGCGACGCAAAACGAAATAGATAACGTCGATGCCGACGTTAAGAAGATTGTAGCGGAATGCCTGGAGTTTGCCGAGAACAGTCCTGAGCCGCCGCTCGAATCGATGTACGACGACATTTATGTTTAACCGGGAGTCCCGCTGAATGCCAGAAATAACTTTCAGAGAAGCAATTAATCAGGCGCTGGCGGAGGAAATGGAGCGCGACGATTCGGTATTTGTCGTCGGTGAAGAAGTGGCGCAATATCAGGGCGCGTACAAAGTCACTCAGGGGCTCCTACAAAAGTTCGGACCCGGGAGAGTGATCGATGCTCCGATCTCGGAAAACGGATTCACCGGAATGGGAGTCGGCGCCGCAATGGTCGGGCTCAGACCGGTTGTTGAAGTTATGACTTTCAATTTTTCCCTCGTTGCTTTCGATCAGATCATCAACAATGCCGCTAAGATGCGACACATGTCAGGCGGACAGTTGAAGGTTCCGATGGTGATCCGCGGGCCGAACGGTCCCGCGCACCAGCTTGCCGCCACGCATTCTCAGGCGCTTGAAAGTATTTATGCGCATTTTCCCGGACTTAAAGTGGTGCTGCCCGGAACCCCCAGGGATGCGAAAGGACTCCTCAAATCGTCAATAAGGGATGATAACCCCGTGATCTTCATGGAGAGCGAAGTGATGTACGGGATGAAGGGAGAGGTTCCCGAGGGAGAATACACAATTCCGCTCGGCAAGGCAGACATCAAGCGCGCAGGGAACGACATAACCATCGTGGCTTATTCCAAAATGCTCGGTGTGGCTCTATCCGCAGCAGAGACGCTTGCGAAGAGTGGGATTCAAGCTGAGGTCGTCGATCCCATGACTGTCCGTCCGCTTGACGAAGCGACGATAATCGAAAGCGTGAAAAAGACCAACCGATGTGTGGTTGCGTCCGAAGCATGGCCGTATGCTAGTGTTGGGAGTGAGATTGCGTTTAGGGTTTCGTCGAAGGCATTCGATTACCTGGACGCTCCGGTCGAACTTGTTGCGTCTGAAGATGTCCCCATGCCTTACTCGAAGACTCTCGAGCATAATGTTTTGCCGACGGTCGACAAAATCGTGAGCGCTGCAAACCGGGCGCTATACAAATCGTAGAATTCTTCCAGGAGAAGAGAGGTTTTATCGATGGCGATCAAAATCCAAATGCCCAAGCTAAGCGACACGATGGACACGGGCAGAATATTGAAGTGGTTGAAAAAAGAAGGCGACAAGGTCGCTCCGGGCGACGTCCTCGCTGAAGTCGAGACAGACAAGGCGAACATGGATATGGAAGCCTACGATGAGGGAATCCTCCTAAAGGTTGTTGCCAAAGAAGGTGACAGGGTTCCAATCGGCGGGCTTATAGGTATCCTTGGAAACCAGGGCGAAGATGTCTCTTCAATTCTCAGCGGCGCTTCAAAAAGCCCGGAGCAGCCGGCACACGCCCCATCTGCTCCACAGCCGACGCCCGTTGAGGCCGCAGCACATGCAGCAGTTCCGCTGACATCCATACCATCCGCTCCGCCTGCTCAGCAAGTAGCTGAGCCATCGAAAGACAACGGCAGGCAGAAAGTGTCGCCTCTCGCGAAAAGACTCGCCAAGGACAAAGGCATTCCTCTTGAAAGCCTGAAGGGAAGCGGGACCGCCGGAAGAATTGTCAAACGTGATGTCGAGGGCTTTTCAAAACCTGCAGACACCGTGTCGCCCGGTACTTTCAAGGATGTGCCGCTAACCATGATGCGCGAGGCGATCGCCAAGCGCCTCAGCCAGAGCCATGTTCAGGCTCCTCATTTCTTTCTCACGGTCGAAGTGAAAATGGAGAATGCGATCGCGTTCCGCGAATCACTCAACCACTATGACGAAAACAATAAGATCAGCTTTACGGATATTGTGGTGAAGGCGTGTGCCGCCGCGCTGAAGGAGCACCCCGGCGTCAACGCAACCTTTCTCGGAGACAGGATAAGAATGTTTGGAGATGTGCACGTCGGAATCGCAGTGGCGATAGAAGACGGCTTGATCACTCCGGTTCTTCGAGACGCAGATAAGAAAGGTCTGCGGCAAATCTCCAGGGAAGCGAAAGAACTTGCCGTCCGGGCTCGGGAGCGAAAATTGAAACCGGAAGAATATTCGGGAAGCACCTTCACTGTGAGCAATCTCGGTATGTTCGATGTCGATGATTTTACTGCAATCATAAATCCTCCCGAGGCCGCAATCCTCGCAGTCGGAAGCATACTCGAAAAACCGGTAGCCGAAAACGGTGAGCTGAAAATTGGAAAGAGAATGCGAATGACTCTCTCGTCCGATCACAGGGTTGTAGACGGGGCTCTCGCAGCGGTGTTCATGCAGAGTCTTAAGAAGATTCTGGAAAGCCCGGCAGCTCTCGCCTTATAATCAACTCACCTTGAAAAGGGATGGGGACTTACAGACACAACACATAAATGTCGCAGTTCTCCCGCGGATAGTGACATGGACAAAGTAGCTGATACTCGTACGTTTTGATTCGCGCGGTTGCAATGAAAGCGTTTCCGGCCTGCCGTATGTTCATTTAACCTCTTCAACAAATAATTTTCTCGTTTTATTGTCTCTCGTTTAGTATACTCTGTGTTGTAAATTCACAGATCCCTCGCGGAGAACAAGATGAACAGGAATCTCCTCTTTGCTACCGTGGTCTCGGCGCTCGGCAGTTTTCTTTTCGGATTCGATACAGCCGTCATATCCGGCACCACGAAATTCATCACCGAGCATTTCAATCTCACCGATGCGACATTAGGGCTTACAGTATCGATCGCCCTTTGGGGAACAGTCGTCGGCTCCATCGCAGTCGGTAAACCGGGTGATCTCTTCGGGCGAAAGAAAATGCTGATGGCATGCGGAGCATTGTATTTCATTTCCGCCCTCGGATGTGGGACGGCAAGCGGATGGACTGTTCTGTTGATATCGAGATTCCTTGGCGGACTTGCGATCGGTGCAGCCTCGGTCATGGCCCCAATGTACATAGCCGAGATTTCACCGGGCAGACTTAGAGGTCGACTTGTCGCGGTGGCCCAGTTCAACATCGTGTTCGGCATATTAGTCGCCTTCTTCTCAAATTACCTCCTGGTTGGCAGCGGCGCAGACAATTGGAGGTGGATGTTTGGCGTAATGTCTGTGCCCTCAGCACTGTTTATTATTCTTCTCTTCCTGGTTCCGGAGAGTCCTCGTTGGCTCGTCAAAATGTCTCGGGTCGACGAGGCGCGGGACGTTTTGCGGAAAGTGGGCGCGGCTGATGTCGAATCGGAGCTCGGCGATATCGTAAGTTCTCTGAAAGAGCAATCGGGGCAGGGTACAACGAGACTTATGCAAAGGAAATACAGGTTTGTGATTATGTGCGCGGTGCTGCTCGCGATTTTTAATCAACTCTCCGGAATCAATGTCATCATGTACTACGCGCCTCTTATATTTGAGAAGGCGGGCGCAAGCACCAACTCGGCAATGCTCCAGGCGGTCGCGGTCGGGGTAACGAACATGCTCTTTACAATTATTGCGATGTTCTTTATCGACAAGTTTGGCAGGAAAACGCTTCTACTCATTGGAGCGGTTGGAATGTTTTTATCATTGGCCGGTGCCGCCTTTCATTATTATGATGAATCATTATTCGGAAGCACTGGAGTGGTTGTGTTTATCGTCGGCTTTATTGCTTTCTTCGCCTTTTCGCAGGGGGCCGTCATCTGGGTTTTTCTGGCGGAGATCTTTCCGAACAAGGTGAGATCGAAAGGGCAGGCTCTCGGTTCTTTCACGCATTGGATCATGAATGCGATTATTGGGTTGTCGTTCCCTGTTGCACTCTCCGCATTCGGAGGTGGAAACGTGTTCATGTTTTTTGCGCTGATGATGATACCGTTTTTCTTTTTCGTGTGGAGAGTCATGCCAGAGACGAAGGGGAGATCGCTTGAGGAGCTGGAGAAGATTGTAGTACTGCGAACTTGAATTCAAAAAGGAGCTTCATATGAAATCCAAAACCTTTCCGCTGTTCCTCGCATTTCTTGTGATGGGAGTTGCGGACTCTATGGGGCCAATGTCGGACGCGGTGAAGAACCAGTATCAGTTGAATAACGTTGTCTCGACTCTTTTGCCGTTCTTTGTCTTCATAGCCTTTGCCGTGTTCAGTGTGCCGGGGGGTGTGCTCGCGGCAAGGATCGGAAAGAAGAACCTGCTCCTGCTGGGATTGGGACTCAATATCGTCGCTACTGTTGTCCCGACGTTCATGGATCCTGGGTTTACTCTTTTGCTAGGCTGCATATTTGTTCTTGGAGTGGGCACGACGCTCCTGCAGGTTGCGGGGAATCCCATCATGCGGGATGTGAGTCCTGAAGGATCATACAGCAGGAACCTCGCTCTCGCACAAGGCATCAAAGGAGTTGGCTCCTCAGGTTCTGCCTATCTTGTCGGTTTGGTATTGGTCCTCCCCTTGTTTGCGAAAATGGGTTGGCGCGGAGCGTTCCCCGTATTCTTTCTGCTGATGGTGCTGGCATTCATATTCGTCGCGTCGATGAAGGTGGTCGAAACAAAGGCCGAGAAACCACCAGGCATAAGCTCGTCTCTTGCGCTCATGAAGGAACCGGTATTTTACTTGGCAGTACTGGGGATTTTCTTGTACGTGGGAGCCGAGGTGAGTATGGGGCGCTTTCTCAAACCCACACTCGAGGGATTCGGACTTGGACCCGACACGGCTGCGCTTCTTGGTCCGACTTTCTTTTTCGGTGCGCTAACGATCGGACGGCTCGCTGCTGGCGCGATTAAGACGAGTCCGCGATCACTTTTCAGGATTTCTGCTGCACTCGGACTTGTCGGCGTCATCCTGGTAATGACCGACACAAAACTATTCTCACTCGCCGGCGCAATCCTTGGCGGACTTGGATTTGCCAACATCTGGCCGATGCTGTTCTCGATAACCGTCGAAGAGAAACCTGAGCGGGCGAGCGAACTGTCGGGATTGATGTGCATGGCCATAAGCGGCGGCGCGATCATTCCTCTCGTCATGGGTAAGCTGGTCGACAGCGGATGGGCCGCACTCGCGTATGCCATACCCGGATTGTGCTTCTTGTACCTCCTACTTCTTTCATTGAAAGGTGCGCGCAAGGTTGCGGCAGCGTGAACCATTTCACGGATCTATCATGAATCCAAAAGCAAAGGTCAGTCAAATGGATTTCAAGAGTGACAAGCGAACGGTGATGACTCTGGATGCCGGCGGCACGAACTTCGTATTCACGGCGATGCGGGGAAACAAGCAGGTCGTCGACGATATCACTCTCCCGTCGAATGCCGACAACCTCGACAAGTGCCTTGCTTCGATTGTCGACGGCTTCCGGCAGATGAAGGAAAATTTGAAGGCGAAGCCGGTCGCGATAAGTTTTGCGTTTCCCGGACCGGCGGATTATCCGAATGGCATTATCGGAGATCTCCCGAACCTTCGGGCATTTCGCGGCGGCGTCGCGCTCGGTCCGATGTTGGCCGATAAATTTCGGCTCCCGGTCTTTCTCAACAATGACGGGGACCTTTACGCGTACGGGGAGGCCATTGCAGGTTTCTTGCCCAAAATCAACCGGCTCCTTAAAGAAGCGGGAAGTCCTAAAAGATATAAGAACCTTCTCGGCCTCACCCTCGGAACGGGATTTGGCGCCGGGATTGTCCGCGATGGAGACCTTTTCATTGGCGACAACTCCTGCGCGGGCGAAATTTGGCTCCTCAGGAACAAGATCGATCCGAGAACGAATATTGAAGAGAACGCAAGCATTCGTGCAGTGAAGCGAGTCTACGCGAAGGAGGCGGGAATTAGGTTCGAAGAGTCGCCCGAGCCGAAGGACATTTATGAGATTTGCAAAGGCTCAAAGCCCGGAAACAAACCGGCCGCATTCACGGCGTTCCGCACGATGGCCGAAGCGGCGGGCGACGCGATCTCCAACGCGATCACCTTGATCGATGGACTAGTCGTAATCGGAGGCGGACTTTCAGGCGCGTCGGATGTCTTCATGCCTTTTTTGGTGAATGAAATGAATAGTACGTTTGTGAGTCCGGATGGATCCAGATTCAGGCGCCTGCTTGCAAATGTCTACGATCTTCAGGATACCGATTCTCTTCAGAAATTTCTGAAGGGTTCAACGAAAGAGATTCCCGTTTACGGGACGAGCAAACGTGTGAAGTACGATCCGGAAAAAAGAATCGGCGTCGGGATCTCTGAGATCGGCACAAGCAAAGCGGTTTCCATCGGAGCATACGCATTCGCTTTAGCAATGCTAGATAGATGATCTGTCAGACCGATTGAATCGAAAGAAGGGGAAAGGAGTCCGAAAGTTACCGACAAAATTATTGTTTCCCCGGATTACGATAGCTTGACCGCAAATTGAGGGATCTTCTCAACATTGAATTTGAGATTTCGGGAACCTAACTTTCGAACATAAAGTTGTGGAGACCTGGTCGTGCGGAATGCAGAATGTCGTCAGGGTTGAAATCTGTGGATCTCCGTCATTGGAGTTGAATCTTGAAAAATGACTACTGAATAGGAGGAAATCGTCATGAGCGAGACTGTACTGGACAGGTTCCTTAGATACGTCGTGATAGATACTCAATCGAAAGAAGATTCGACTACATATCCGAGCACCTCAAAACAATTCGATTTATTGAACCTTTTAGTCACGGAGTTGAAGTCACTCGGCGCCTCGTACGTGAGCATCGACAAGTATGGTTATGTTATGGCACAGTTACCATCAAATGTCACGAAGAATGTACCGCCGATCGGTTTTATCTCGCATGTCGACACATCACCTGAAGTTAGTGACACGAATGTGAAGCCCCAGGTTATCGAGAACTACAGAGGCGGAGATATCGTACTGCCGGGAGATAGTAACATAGTTATTCGGGAATCGGAAAATGCTTCATTGAAACTTGCGATTGGAAAGAGCATTGTTACAAGCGATGGTAAAACACTGTTGGGCGCAGATGATAAGGCCGGAGTAGCTGTGATCATGACTGCTGTCCAGGAATTTATGGCTAATAAGAATATTCCTCACGGTGAATTAAAAATCGGATTTACTCCGGATGAGGAAGTCGGCGCCGGTACAAAATATTTCGACATGAAAAAATTTGGAGCTCAGTTCGCATACACCGTGGACGGTGACACGCCTGGCGAGCTAAACAAGGAGACATTCAGCGCGAATTCATGTGTCATCACGGTTCACGGCCGCGACATTCATCCCGGAACGGCAAAAGGTATCATGGTGAATTCTGTCCGCGTTATCTCGGAAATCATAGCCCGTCTTCCGAAGAACCTCTCGCCGGAAATGACTGAAGGCTATGAGCCCTATATTCATCCGTATGTACTCGAAGGCGGCGTCGGCAAGTCTTCCGTGAAAATCCTTTTCCGCGATTTCAAAACGGACGGTCTTGAGGAACTAAAGAAAATTGTGGATAAAGTAATCTCCGAGATTCAGCCCTTGTTTCCAAACGCGAAGATCAACGTGCAGGTTACCGAACAGTATCGGAATATGCGTGACGGCGTTGAAAAGGATCCGCGTGTAGCAGACTATCTTTTCGATGCGGCGAAAAGAGCCGGTCTTTCGCCCCAATGGAAACCGATCCGCGGCGGCACAGACGGATCGAAGCTTACCGAAAGCGGATTGCCAACACCAAACATCTTTACGGGCGGCGCAAATTATCACAGCCGCACTGAGTGGGTGAATGTGTGGGGAATGGAAAAGGCAGTCGAAACCGTCCTCAACGTGGCTCAAATTTGGGCTGAAAACTCGAATTGATATTGCACTACTAAAACATTTACAATCGAAGTTGTCAGGCGGGTTGCAAAAAGAACAACGGTTCAATTGTAAACGGTCGGTCGTCCCGGCCGGGTCTGGTAATCTTTCCCAAAGGAGGCTTCATGGAACAGAACGATGCGGGTATTAAAGGACTTCCTGAAAATGCGTTCCGGGAACTCAAGGAAGGCGAAGAGTACAACCCGATAATGTCGCCTGGGAAGAAATACCCGGAGGTGACAAAGTGGTCAGTAGGCTGGGGACTGGTAATGGCTGTGCTCTTTTCCGCAGCCGCGGCATACTCGGGACTGAAGATCGGCCAGGTCTTCGAAGCTGCAATACCGGTCGCGATCCTGGCAGTCGGAGTAACCGGACTCGCGCGTAAAGCAGACGGCCTCGGGCAAAATGTCATTATCCAATCTATCGGAGGTTGTTCGGGAAGCGTAGTAGCAGGGGCGATATTCACGATCCCCGCGCTTTATATTCTTGCACTTCCCGCTAGCTATTTCCAGATGTTCGTTGCGTCCGCGCTGGGCGGTTTTATCGGAATCTTGTTTCTGATTCCGTTCAGACGATATTTCGTAAAGGATATGCACGGAATACTTCCTTTCCCCGAAGGAACAGCTACAACGGAGATACTCGTCGCCGGTGAAAAGGGAGGAAAGGAAGCGATGGTCCTGGTGATAAGCGGGATCGTCGGAGGTGCGTTCGATTTTCTCTTCAGCGCGTTCGGCTGGTGGTCCGAAGTTATCACGACTCGCATGTTCGATTGGGGAAAACTTCTCTCAGATAAAGTGAAATTGGTGGCTAAACTGGATGTATCCGCGATGGTGCTCGGATTGGGATATATCATCGGTCTTAAGTATTCAGCCATAATCGTCGCTGGTTCGTTCCTTTCGTGGTTTGTGTTTGTCCCGCTTGTGTACGACATCGGCCAGCATCTGACGAGCCCGCTGGGTGCAGCTGCAACAAAGTTGATTTCGCAGATGAGTCCGGAGGAAATATTCCGCCTGTACGTGAGACCTATTGGAATCGGCGGGATAGCAATGGCGGGGGTCGTGGGAATAATCCGTTCTTCCAGGATAATCGCCGGCGCCTTTAAGCTTGCATATAAGGAAATTGTTCACCGCAAGTCCGGAGAAGGTGAGTTGTCATTGAGGACTCAAACTGACATCAGGATGCTTTGGGTCGTCACTCTCGTGATCATTGCTGCGCTCGCTATCTTTGCATTCTTTTGGTTGGGAGTAGTTCCGTCGCCGCGACAGGCGCTCGTCGCGCTTCTTGTAGTGACAATCATTTCGTTTCTGTTCACTACGGTCGCCGCGAACGCGATCGCAATTGTTGGAACGAACCCGGTCTCCGGAATGACGCTGATGACGCTCATACTCTCTTCACTTGTATTGGTTCAGATCGGACTCACAGGCGAGGCGGGGATGCTGAGCGCGATGATAATCGGCGGAGTTGTGTGCACAGCTCTTTCCGTTGCGGGATCGTTCATCACTGATCTGAAGATCGGATACTGGCTTGGCTCCACTCCGAAAAAGCAGGAAACCTGGAAATTCCTTGGCGTCACGGTCTCTGCAGCGACCGTTGGAGGAGTTATCCTAATTCTGAACCAGGCATATGGCTTTACCGGCGAGCACGGGCTCGTGGCACCACAGGCGAATGCTATGGCCGCCGTGATCAGGCCACTTATGTCGAATGCAGAAACACCTTGGATGCTTTACGCTGTAGGAGCCGTTATCGCATTGCTTCTCGTGATATTGAAAGTCCCGCCTCTTGCGTTCGCACTCGGAATGTACATCCCCCAGGAATTGAATACTCCGCTCCTCGTCGGAGGCGCGATAGCATGGTTCGTATCTACTCGCTCGAAGAACGAGAAACTAAACACGGCCCGACTTCACAGGGGAACTCTGATCGCGTCCGGATTTATTGCCGGTGGCGCACTTCTCGGAGTCCTCAACGCGTTCCTGAGATTTACCGACCAGCAGTGGAGGTTCGGATATTCAGGATGGTACAACGCACGCTGGGCTGATTCCACAAACGGAGAACTGATCGGATTATTCATGTTCGTTCTTCTTTGCGGTTATGCATTCTGGGATTCGATGCGGGCAAAAGAGAGCTGAAGACCACTCACATTACCGGTTAATATCACCCCTCCTGAAGACGGTTTGTTCAGGCTTGCTTTCATTTCTGTGATTTGTGAATTTGAAATGTAAGATCAGAAATGATTGTTAATTGTCCGACCAATATCCGGAGGAGAAATGAGTTCTAGAAGGGACTTCATTAAGAGGGGTGGACTAGCTGTCGCCGGAATTTCACTAGCGCGTGCGGGAGTTATGAAAGATGGTATTAATTTTTCGCCTATCGCCTACTCCGACGGGTTTGTTTCAAAGAGACCGCCGCTCAAGGACAGAAAGTTCGTAAGCGACGCAGTTGAGGAGAAGATCCGGCAAGTGGCAAGCGGAATCGGGAACGCAGAACTCGCGTGGATCTTTGCAAATTGCTATCCGAATACACTTGATACGACGATTAACTACAGCGTCGATGCTGGGAAGCCCGACACATTTGTCATTACCGGAGATATCAATGCGATGTGGCTTCGCGACTCGAGCGCGCAGGTATGGCCGTATCTGCCGCTTGCGCCGCATGACGCCAAACTAGAATCGCTTCTCGCGGGAGTTATTAACAGGCAGAATAAATGCATCCTGATCGATCCGTACGCAAACGCGTTCAACTTCGGACCGACTGGAAGCGAGTGGGACAAAGATCTGACAGATATGAAGCCGGAACTTCATGAGCGGAAGTGGGAAATGGATTCTCTGTGTTACCCGATAAGACTCGCATATGGCTACTGGAAGACAACCGGCGAAACTTCGTGCTTCGACGACAATTGGAAGAGCGCGATGAAATTGGTGCTCAATACGTTCAAGCAGCAACAGCGCAAAGATGGACCGGGTCCTTACAAATTCGAACGTGTGACTGCCTGGCAGAGCGACACGGTCGCGGGCGGAGGATACGGAAACCCCATCAGGCCGGTTGGATTAGTCTGTTCCATGTTTCGCCCTTCAGATGACGCGACCATTTTCCCGTTCTTGATTCCTTCAAATCTTTTTGCGGCGCTGTCACTCGAACACCTTTCTGAAATGTCAAAAGCCTTCACGGGCGATATTGATTTCGCAAATAGCTGCTTGGAATTATCACACGAGATCCGCGATGCTGTCTCCAAGTACGCCATTGTAAATCATCCGGACTACGGTGAGGTATATTCTTACGAGGTTGACGGTTTCGGCAACCGCCTTTTTATGGACGACGCGAATGTGCCGAGTCTTCTTTCGCTTCCATATCTAGGTTGCGTGTCGTCCGACGAAAAGTCATATCTCAATACTCGAGCGCTTGTGCTGTCCGATGACAACCCTTATTTCTCGAAAGGGAAGGCAGGCGAGGGAATTGGAAGCCCGCACACCGGACTCGGAAAAATATGGCCGATAGGTGTTATCATGCGGGCAATAACATCCCGGAATGATCAGGAAATTTCAGATTGTCTCAAGACACTCGTGAACGGAAGTGCGGGGACAGGTTTCATGCACGAGTCCTTCGACAGGGACGATGCTCACAAATTTACGAGAAGCTGGTTCGCCTGGGCTAACACGCTCTTCGGCGAGATGATCATAGATCTGTATGAGAACAAACCGCATCTGTTGAAGAGTTGACCAAAGTGGTCCTGGCACCTAACTCCGTTACGATAGCACTACCCTGCCATTGCGTCATCGGATCACCGACTCGACTTTGATACATAGTAGGGAAGTACGTCAGTGCGCGCCGGCATGGAGCATGAAGGTCTTCCTTCAGAACAGATGCTCGGGAGCAGAACTTAAGGCAATTCAACCTTCTCGTTTTCGACGTACTCTCTCTTAAGTATCTTTCCACCGACCTCATATATTATCACTAACCGTTTCAAACCCTCTAGGTTTGGATCTCCTCCAAGTGCGTTCGATGCAGTTGCAGACAAGTGATTATTGCGAATAAGCCCGTTCAGTTTTGTAGTTACATCCACCGACTTAGAGACGGTCCCATATACCGCATTAGTGACTTTGAGCGAGGACGTCGATCTGTCGCCATTTCCCGGGAAACCAGATGGTGCTGTGGTGTCATGAGAACGACGCGGTGAGTATGGCTGCATTATTTTTCTGCCGGTAAGGATGCCGCACAATTCATTCGCTTTTTTCTTCAACTGATCAACCTTGCCAGCCTCTCTGTATTCATATAACGTCTTAGTCAGTTGGTCGGAATGAGAAACCGGAGTTCTGAGACCAGAAAGGAGCTCCAACAGCTGCCATCTGTGTTCAACGTCCTTTAACTCATTTTGTAGGTCAGCTATTACTTTGTTAGCAACGATTTCCCATATAGACTGTCTTACGGTGGTCGCAAATCCCAGAAGGATCTTGATAGATCTGGAGTATCGCCCAATATCATTCCTGTTAAGGAGGGTTTCTGCAACCTCATTTGCTTTTTGTATTGGGACATCGTTCCCGAATCTCCTACTAAGAGTTGGAAACTGATCGGCGACAAATGTAACATTCATAGTGTCTTCATCCGAGAGCAAGAGAAAGAGCTTTTCGTAATGCTGCTTGACTTCATCCACGGGAAATTCAAGGAGCAGCTTAATAAGCAGTTCGCCATAAGCGAGCCTCATTTCCGTCGCGAGTGATTTTGAGGACAAGCTCTCTCGCAACTGATCGAGATATAAGTGCAATTCCGAAAGTTCAGAAGTCCTTAACTCCTCGGTGAAGAAAGCACTCCACTTTTCCAAAGCTCCTTGATTTGGAAGTTTTGTCAGATGCAAAATCAAATCCTTGTATTCTGAAGCCGGGATAAGATACCGAAACTCTCGACACAATCTTGCGTTCTCAATTGTCGATTCACTAGGCGAGTCGATTTCTTTTAGAACGCTGGACCATCTTCTCAAAAACAACTGTGGCAGGATTGCTTTCTCCGCTTCTTCACCTGCGAGTGCGCCTGATTTTATTCTAACTGCCTGAAGAATCACTTCCGCCGGGGCGAGACCATCACAATACAGTAGATAATTTTCTCCGAACTCCCGCTTCTTCGGCAAGTATTTGTCGAGAGAACAATAAGCTACGAGCAACGTGTCCAACAATAATTGTTTTCCCTTGTCGTGCTTAAAGTCGGGGAACGCATTGATTATTTGAGATCCGATGATGATGGCAGTCTGTTCGTCCAACCACTCTGGCATTTCGTAAATGGTACTGCAAGCGAGCAGGAAAGCCGGATTAATGGTTTTGGCAGGAATGTTTTGTGCCAGAACATTTGACATCTTCTTGCCAAGACCAATTTTTTCTTCAGAATAATCTTCCGGGTTTTTCTTGTTCAATACGGTGTCAACAATAAGATGATCGAAGTCCGGAACATCTGTCATCAGCAAAGCGGTCAATTCGGAAAGCAAATTGTTGGATGGAAAAATGAGACCCATTAAAGCGCGCTCGTCCTTTGGCCAATCGAGATGAGCAATTCCTTCAAGGAATATCTTCCTTGCATCATTGTCTTTGAGGCCACCAAACCATTTCTCAGTGGCAGCAGCAATTCTTTGTCCAACATTTTTGCTGGCTGATAGTATCTTCTTGACCGCCGGATGGTTTAGAATCCTCCAATACTCCGGATGATAAGAGGCTCCGAGGAATACATCCGAGAGAATCTTGTTCCCAAATTCGATTTGCTGACGGCTTCCCAGATAGCTCAGATTGTCCAGGAAAACGAGCGCCTCGTTCACGCTCAACTTGATACTGCAGCTCGGATTTGTCGCAATGCTGACGGCACTCCTTAAGAGCTCCGACTGCTGGTCATGATCAAGCAGATTTTTCTTTAAGATATCTATAGAAATTTGGAAAGCTACCCGCGTAGGTCGAGGGAAATCGGGATCAAAGTAACTTGTTATGACATCGGTGATAGACGAGCCATTTGTCCTGGCAATTTCTTCCGTCAAGTATCCGTCCAGATTAATCTTCTCGTTACCTGTCACCGCACTTCCAATTGCTCGTGCAAAGTCACTTACGGCATATTCCTGATTGCTCGTCTTTAGTTTTGAAATGACATCAAAATTCTCGAGAGCAATATCGAAGGTTCTGCTGAGAAACCCCTTCAGGCCAGATTGAGTCCTCCAGAGATCGGAGATCTTTGGGTTGTCCAGTTTTGCGAGATCCCCGCTAACCTCTTTGAGATCCACTTTGTCCAATTCCGGTCTCGGTATATCGCGCGCCAAATCACTCATAAGTTCAAACTTCTCAGGGTTCGACGAGATGAAATGGTAAAACTCCGGAAACTGGTACTCCAGTACTACCAGCTTTGCAAGCTCCTCACTGATCTTCTCCAAATCGACATCGGGCAAAAACTTTTTGTTCAATCTGGCTTCGGCGAGTGCGTACTTCAGTTTATAAAGGTTGAAAAAGTGTTTCATCTCCCTGGCATCATGACAATATCCCTGGGCAGCTACCCAGGCAACCTTTGGCGGTATTCCGATCTTCCTTGACACCCGCCGGGCGAAATCCAGAAGATCCTCCTGACGAAATGGTGGAATTCTAACTGATATGCTGAAATATTTTCTTAATTGTTCATAACCAAAATTGGGGTTTGTCTCTTTGAACATCCTGACGACTGAAGAATCATCCATTGGGACGAGGAATATAGTCTTACCTTTCCCCATGAAGTTCTTAAGCGTCACAAGCACACTTCTTATCGTGTCCGGATCGCATCTGTCGAGGTCATCAATTACGATGACGACTTTCTGCACGTCGTTAGCATACTCATGCAATAGCAAATTGTAATGTTCTTCAAACTGTTCCGGGAAAATGAGTTTCGCATCGAAGACTTCCTGTCGTTTTAAGACCAGCACCTGTTCTACCTTTGGTTTGAAAAAGCTGGCTGCACTCAATGTAAACCAAAGCAGGCTCCACCTCTGGATTTCTCCATCCTTCATTGCGAAACCATAGGCAAGAAACACAACTGCAGCAAGCAAGAACAGGGCAGAGAAGGAGAGTGAAACCAACCCTGCTTTAGAAAGCGTAACGTCGCGGAATGCTTCTTTGAAATTAGCTTTTACTTTTTTGAAAAAAGCGGACCACCCTTCTTCGTGCAGACGCTTGAACAGATCTTCAATTGAATCCCCCGGAGAATCCTCGAGGGCCTTAGCGTAGTTTAACCTTCTGAGCTTTCCTATTTCCTCTTCTTTCTTTTCGGGATCTCTGATGAAGGAATCGGCTAATGTCAATAGCAGCTGGCGGCGCAACGAGTCCCCTGAATATGCCCAAGCATTGAAGTTGACAAAATGGTACACCTCGGGATTGTTCTTACATTTAGCCTCAACCAAATTGACGATGCTTGTCTTCCCAACTCCCCAGCTCCCAAACAATCCTATCGTCATTGGAGGGTCATTCTCATTGAGCACCCTGAACACTGTCTCGGCTATTGCTTCGTGATCGAAAGCATCATCTTCTCTAGAGTAACTCCCATCTGCAAAGGATGGAATATCTCTGATGATATTCAGATCTTTCATACTCTCTCCCTTACTTGTGGACGCTCATTAAGAATGAAAAACTAAGCCAACTAGCGGATGGATCTTGGACTCTCCAAATTTGGCAGGTTTGCGGATAAACGGGTTACCTGCCGTCATTTCTCGCCCTACGAATCGCGGTTGTAATATACTTGCAATGGTTTTCTAAGTCAAAACGTCAGTGCTGCGCATCAATATCTGACGTGAGATTTCCAGATAGTCACCTGTTTTTCCGCGAGACTAGATTCTAGCGTTAGTCGTTAAGTCTTAAGCGCCAGAGGTTGAAAATGACAAGTGAACCGCATATACTACCGTCGAACTATGGTGTTGAGAGTTAATCTAGGGCCGTAGTGCAGGAGAGTGCGGGACAGTGCAGGGAAGTGTTCAGGGACAACAGGTAAACTCTCCAGGTTCCCCGAGAACAAAAGAGTATTTTAGATTTCGTATAGATCGACAAGCATAATTCTTGCTGTACTGAATTTGTTCTTCGGCGGAGGCAGAAAATTTTCGGACTTCATTCACACATCGGAATACAAATTCAACTGCCGATTAGTTGGCTTGCGAAAAATGTCCAGCAGCTGCAAGCAACCTACAAACAGCAATACAATCACTACTCAAGGGGGAAGAAATGAAAACATTTATTGCGATAACTGTGTTTGCAATTTCCACTGCGGTCACCACCGCTTTTGCACAGGACGTTATTGTGCTCAAGAATGGAGACGAGATCAAGTCGAAGGTGGTTGAAATAACTCCTACAGAGATCAAGTACAAGAAATTCGATAATCTTGAAGGCCCGACTATTGTTATCCTGAAATCGGATGTGTTCATGATTAAGTATGCGAACGGAACTAAGGAAGTTATGACCGCGAGCAACGAAAGCGCAAGTGTCGGGTCGGAAAATCCGGAGCCGGTGAACCCCGGTGCTACTGGCCTGTATATAATGCCTCTTGGATTTCTCCAATTTGGTCCTGTATTGGGTGCGGAAGATGCGGCGGCCCAGAACTTATCTGTCGGTGCTCATATCCGGATTCCATCACTTGGCTTGTTGACTTATGCCGCCTTTTCGAGCGATGGCCAAGCGGCCGATAAAATAAGTGGACTGGGGATTGGTGCAGACGTTAAATATTATTCGGCGTCAGTAAGAAAAGGCTTTTATTTCGGTGGTCTCTTAGAATATATGTTCGGGTCAGCAACATACAGTCAAGGTTATACTGATGAGTGGAAAAACAGTAGTAGCTTCCTGGTGATAGCTTGTGACGGTGGTTACAAATTTGATCTTTCAAAGGGTTTCTTTCTGAATGTCGGCGCGACGCTTGGAGCCGCCACCACGCTCTCCGTAACACCTACTGTTCATCCAAACGATTCCAGTATTATGTGGAACAACAATAGCTCATCAACAACGGCATTTGGCATGCTTGATTTGACTTTCGGAGTAAATCTGTGAAATGATCGGCGAAGGGAAACAAACATCATATGACATAAACACTTCTCAGAAGGTCAAGAGACAAATAGATCACGCATCGGTACCAGGGCATCGATTTCAATTTGTTCATTGCATCGTTGGCACTGATCGGGGCCAATAGTGCGCGCAAGTGAAATGGGTTTGACTTTTAGACTTCGGAGCCTGTCGGACAGAAAGCGCTGAGAAAACAGGTGATGGATTTGAGTAGATTCGAGATGAAGGGAGAACGGAACGACACGATAAGCAAGCTCTGAGGCGCGTGATATGGAGAGGGAGAAATCGTTGTCTAATGATGAGCGGCCCGGGGGAATGAAGGGTTGATTCTACGCCGTTGGGCTGTTATCTTAATCAAGCAAAAAGTTGTTTCTCAACGGTGAAAGCTGTACCATGATACGTCGCCCGATAACGTAGATCACGAAATGAAGTGGTGACAAAATGGTGACAGTGCCACAGAAACCTGCGAATTTTGCGCGGGCCCTTAGCTCAGGTGGTTAGAGCAGCTGACTCATAATCAGCGGGTCGGGGGTTCAAGTCCCTCAGGGCCCACCAACTTTATTACCTCCTTAACCTCTACTGCCAGTCGGCTACAGACCTCCAGCATCAGAAGCTTATTACTACAATTCTCGTCAGGTTGCCAATGCCTGACCGGATCACTAACTTATCATTGCTACACAATATGGGGAGCCGATCAGTTGTTGCAGGTTAGTTCCAGTCCGTTAGGCAACAAACAGGAATCACGCGTGGGAAAAAGAAATGACATAGTGGCCGCCTTTGAGCGGCGAGTGCCTGAAAGCGCGGTGCCTATCTGGGAACTCGAGTTTCAGGCATGGGATGCGGCGTCTGGTAAACGAGTCGTCTTGGGTCACGATTTTGAATCGCTCTCCCCAGTTAAACAAGAGAAGGCGATGTATACCAATGCCGAGATCATGATCGCCGTCTCAGCAGAGATGGAGTTTGCGGCACTCACTGTTCCCAATGCATACTGGAATCAGGCACCGGGTCAACTTGCATACTACTGCCTGCCAGGTGACACCCGTTTCCGGCAGTCGATCATTCTGCGGAAACTTGCCCCCGCAAACCTCATGTTGGTTGCTATCACTGGGGGCATCATCGAGGCGGATTATTCAGCTGAATTCTGTTATCGCCTCTTTAACGATCCAGGAAGTGTTGACGCGATGGCGCAAGACCGTCTTCGAAACGCTATCGAGGTAGCGAAGCGATTTCGTGATTGTGGCGCAGAAGCCGTTGTCTCGCCCTCGGATATTGCCGATAACCACGGTCCGTTCTTCAACCCGGAGCAAATGAACCGCTGGATATTGCCGTACCTTACGCAGTGGTCCAATGCGGTCAAGGAAATGGGATTGTACGCCATTCTTCATACCGATGGAAATCTCACACAATACATGGATGCAATCGCGTCGACAGGGCTGGATGCCATTCAGGCCATAGATCCTGTGGCCGGCATGGACATGCGCAAGACAAAAGATATCGTCGGGCGTCGCCTATGTCTTTGCGGCAATATCGATTGTGGCCTGCTCCTCAGAGGGCTGCCGGATGATGTCTATCAGTCAACTCGAAACCTTCTGGCAACCTGCAAAGCTGAAGGGGGACTGGTCTTGGGTGCCTCCAACGCTGTCCAGCCTGAAGTGCCGATGGATAACTACCGCGCCATGATTAGTGCATGGAAAGATTTTGGTCAATATGAGCCGAAGCAGGAACATTCACACGACTCAAGAAGATGATCTTGATGAAATAAAACCTCTCCCTTTTAAGTCGTACATCGATGCTTACGCGTATATGATGGTACAATCCTGGATGAATGAGAGATTCCGGGATTTTTTTTGTGGGTGAGAAAAAGTGGCTCGACTGGCGGGCGTGTTGCGTTTGACTAAGTGTCCAGGTAAATTTCTGCGGTACTAGGGCTGAAAAAGTGGTAAGTCGGAAATCAACATTCAAAAAGAAAATGGGCGACATATGTTGTGCTTCATGTTCAGCATACGGAATATACGCCATATGGCGGGTCCGCAGTGGTTAGTTACAGTTGCCGATAATCGCACAATACTTCTTTGGACGATGGACTTACGTTCCAATTAATGTCTGATTGAGATGGCATTTCTGCCAGGGGAATGCCATACTGTGCATGCGTGTGGATCTCGAAGTTAGGTGTCGACAAACCATATAAACTCGTTGGAGGATTAAATGCGAAAGTTCTTTAGTTCGGGCGCTGCCTTCTTTGTCGTGGGGCTACTCTGTATAGTTGCTGGCCTCCTATCCAAGCAAAGTGTGGTCTTCATTTGCGTGGGTCTGGTCTGGATTATACTAGGGTTCATCGCGAGGAACAGAAGATCTCAGAAGGCACCACCTCAAAATCAGTCCAAGGAATAGAGAGCCACACTAGAGCAGACCGTTCACCTTGACGAATAGGCCCGACTGTCGTGCGGATGTTTTGCAGTGATGCTTCAATTGGGCTATTACCAAAATTGCATTGGTACATCAATCGGGGGCAGATCAATTCGACGTGCTGGTAATATTTTGCTCAAGTATTTTCACGCTCGTTTCCGATTCGTTCGAGGGAAGTGATCTCGGAGGCATCGGTGACTCTCTGAATGGCTTCTTCAGCCTGAACGCAAGTCTTCTATCCGGAAGCATTTGTTTGCATAGTACCCAGACCGATGCCTTTCCTGTCCACATTGAGCTGTCGGCCGGAGCAGACAATCGGATTTGCACCACATGCTTGCCGGGTCCCATCGATGCCGGGAACCACTTCGACCTGGAGTCTGACAGCACTTGGGTCAATATCGATTGTGTGCCATCAATGTTTAGAATGACACCAGGCATCTTCGAAATCCTCAATGTTGCCGCCGGCTCAAGGAGAATTGCCAGGTTAGTCTCTTTCACAGATTTGTCGACAGTCAACTCAAACGAGACCGATAAAGGTCTTTCATTCCCCTTTATTATTTTGCTTACTGTGACAGGGGGTGTGTGCATACGGAGTGTCTTGACGGCATTAAGTGAGCTGACTTGGGCGCCAGCTGATTTTATCGAAAGGATTTTTGCGGGGTTCAGGATTTTCAGATCGGTCCCCGCGTCATAACAATCAATCGCGTAAGCCGTGTCATCGTCTTCGGTTTTTTCGAACACCACGTCTGCAAGCAGAGGCTCGTTTGCACTGCGTAGCGGGAAGATTTCATAGACGGCAGTCTCATAGCTGCTGAGTGAGATCTCCAGTTTTTGCCCTACTGAGTAGAGTCTCGGCGAAATCCAGCGGTCAGGATAGACGCGTTCGACGACCAGATCCTTCGAGGAGGGATCAAGCCCAACACTTTGAGAAAAATTCACAACTAGCCGGGATGGTTCTATCCAAGGATTCCTTGCTGCTACTATTCCTTTGCTACCCTTAAAGTGGACATAGCCGTAGGGTTTCCTTCTCGTCGGATCCCCTCCGACCATCTCTGTTTGTGAGATTATCGGGAACCTGTCTTTTGCCCATTTGATTGACTGCGATATCGCGTTCCATTCCTCTTCAGACATGATGTCAGGAGAGATGTACAGCTCCCACATAGAGATGCCGCGTGCAAAGTAGAGGACTGATTCGTTTGTGAATTTGTCCAGCGGTTCGTTTTCCCCTCCCAGTTCTTCAAGGCTTCCCTTTATTATGCCGTGAGTCATCAGGTTCGCAATCGGGAACCACATATGATCAATTTCGAAATCATCATACAGCACGAAGTCCCGATATGTCATCGCTGCATCTCTTGGACTCAAGGAAGGAACATCGGCATACCCGTAATCCTGGCCTTGCATCCAAATCTGGTTCGCGTATTTCACCCACCAAGGACTGAGCCATGTCCCTGAAGTAATATTGAGGTAGGCGTTCGGGTTCGCCATCCGAACCGTGTTGCAGATAGATATGAGCGTGTCGAGTATTGCCCGCCTCGAATAAATGCCGACGGGATGACCGTGATCGGGTTCGCTGCATGAGAACTGAATTCCATCCCATTTGTAATATCCAACGCTCTCGTCTTTGGCAAAGTCGACAACTCTTTTCCTGAAGAGCTGGCTGTAGTTCTTGCCAGCGAGACACAGTTCACTGCCGACGGTTTCGTATCCGTGGTCTCTCATCCAATCGACTCGGAGGTTACTGAACGAATAACCGCCGGCCGGTCCCAGCCAGAGCCCGAGAGCGGTGTTTGATTCCTTTAGGTCTGAGACGATCGGAGCCAGGCCGTGTGGAAAAGTGCTATCTCTCAACTTCCAGTTGCTCTGATACTCGTCCCAGCCGTCGTCAAGCACAAATGCGTTCAAAGTAATTCCATGTTTGTCAATCATATTCCGGCGGATGAGATCGATTATCCGAAGGGTATTTGTCTCGTTCATGACATGATCAGGTGAAAGATTATGAAAACGTGGGGAGCGGAGATCGTACCACGTGTTATAAAGTGTGTAGGGCTCTGCGGGCGCTACACGGATTCTCTTTACATATTCCATAAACCACAGTTTTGCGTATCTATTAGGCGCCACTCCTTCAACCACCCAGTCTGTCCTCAGCCAACTGTGCCCGATCTTCTCACCAAAGTCTTCGCCGCATTTGATGTGAATCGCATCTTTTTCCTCATGTATTTTATTTTCGCTCGCAGGATATTCCAGTCCCCAGAAGCTACTTCCTCCGTGCGGGTCGAGCAGCGAAATCGGCTGTCCGAAGCCGCCCTCCTTCACCACTTCTTGGGGACCTATAAGGGCAGCGTCAAGAGCCCAAACCCGATTCAAGAAGTGGAGTCCGGCGACCGTATCTCTTATTGATATTCTCCTGTGAACGTAGAATGCGCCCGGATCCAGTTTATAGCTTGCTTCCAACTCGAAAGGGAGATTGATTCCCTTGAAGTAGAGTTTGAGTTGTTTCCCCCCGTCGGCACTGTCCTCTCTCTGGCTGCCGACGTATCTGAAATCCTTCTGACTAATCTGCACTTCGTCGTCGGCATTATTTATTTTCCCTGGAGCGCTCCAATCCGTCCAAAACAAATCTATTGAATAACCACCATCAGTGACGACCGTTGTCAAATGACCACCGACTGTAATTGAGCCAGGGGATAGTTCAAGCTTTTCCGATGACAGAATCCCGTCTTTGATGTGGATGGTTAGATCGACCACGTTGTTTGACAACTTAAACCTCACGTCACCGAGTTCATTGCCGAGAGCCATCGGGGCTGAACTCAAAAAGAGGATCAGGAGGATTGAAAACGACTTAATAAATGGAATGACTCTTCTCATGAATGATTCGGTAAGATATGATTGTCGGGCCGACATTTGTTGACCTTCAAAGGATTCTTTTGTATTTGAATTTAATGCAGCGAGAAGTTATTTGTTAGCCTTAAACTTTGAGTTCTTAGATTAAACGCGCGGCCCGGGATTTGGAGCACTTACATAGATTCACTCCATGTCAGGATTATCTGGTGTTAACCTTCAGAGCATCCCGAACCGAAATGGGCGGAAAAATAAGAGATGGCTTTGAGTACGTTAATTAGAAAGGTCCGACCGCAGGTCACTTTCCCAAAGGGATCCTCCGAAGGAGTCCTTTGGACCTTCGGGACGTGAAGGACTCCTTCGGAGGAGAAGGGCTATGGCAGAGAAACAGGACACCGAGAGAATGTACTGATATCAAGAGGAAGACTCTGAAGAAGTAAATGAATGTGAAGAAGATACGGATAGTGTTGGAAGGATTGCGGAGTAAGGCTGGACACAAATTGGGCACACGTCCCAAAAAATCCCGCGAAAACTCTTCAGCTATCAATGATATCTGTCGCCACATGCTGACTCACGATCAGCGGGTCGGAGTTCTCCCGTCCCGTAGGTCCAAAGGACTCCTTCGGAGGATCCCTTCGGGAAAGGGACTCCCTGGGAGAAGTCCCTCAGGGCCCACAAGATCCCCCACTTTGAGTGACCTTTGCGCTTGAACTCATTCGTAGCGGGGAAGTCCAGATAATGGCACACCACCACCGCCTGCGGTTCTCGCCGTCCACACGTGGTAGAGCCCTCAGTAATTACATGGCGATCCGAAACTGCGATTCCATCTAAGAGGGTAACGCGTTATTCAGAGCACACTTGCGATGGCAATTAAGCCGGAGATGAATATCAAAATGCCGGCAATCCTGTTCACCCATCGAAGTCGGACATGGTTCAACTTCTTTCTGAAAAGTGTAACGCCGGAAATGAGGGACAGAAACCATAAGCACGAACCAACGGACACTCCGACACCTAGAACTGATGACGAAAAATAACCGAGGCCTCTTCCTAAACCAAACGTAGCGAAGGCGGCGATAAAACCAAAGATCGTCAATGGATTAGTGAGCGTTAGAAAAACAATAGTGAGATATGATCTTAGAAATCCATTCTTGTTAATGTGAATATCGGGATCGACGCTGTGTGCGAAATATGTTCCTACCCCCATGAATAGGAGTAGCGCTCCTCCAACCAGTCGTATCCAAAATCGCTGAGTAAACAGCGTGTTTGAAACGACCGTAAGTCCAAATGAAGCAACACAACCGTAAATCAAATCCCCGGTCGCAGCTCCAAGGCCTATTATCAGCCCGTGAATTCGTCCCTCCGCAAGTGTCTTGCGGATGCACATAATTCCAATGGGACCGATTGGGACTGCCATCCCAAAACCGACAAGAACCCCCTTGAGAAAAACAGTGAGATCCATACTATGAGATCTCAATCACGAGTTCAGTGTAAAGGGCCATTTGTACATTATCTGATAGCTTGTTTGGTTTGTTCTTGCAATGTAATTGATTTTATAGCTGACACTTTTATTGAGACACAAGTAAACAGGCACTCCATTTTCTTTTATTGGCGACGCACCCGCGAAACGACTCGTCACGTCTTTAAGATAGGTATAAAAGTTCTTCTTTGACAGCTTCCAGATTAATCTCCGGTCGGACAATTTTCTTATGATCCTTCTCCGCGACAATATTAGCAGGGATAGCGCAATCTGTTCTGCGGCTAGTTACCATGTATGGGGAGGAGCAGGTGGACCAGGAATTCTTTTTCAGGATGGTGAATGGCCACTTCCCGATGTCGACGCACAAGTTCGTCGAATAGAGCTGACAAGCTTGATAATTGCCCAAGTGTCGCTTACATTTTCTCCATCGATTAAAGGGCAGTGGGAATAATGTCGTGGACTACAATCAAGAAGCGAATAAACGAAACAGTTCGTTAACCACGCCAAAGAAGCATGATTAACGAATACGTTAACCAAGTAGTTATGTGCAATTGCATCTTAGGAGGAAGTGACTTGTGGATTTTCTTCAACTGAAAGATAAGCTACTCTTAGGGGAGTTTGACTCCCTGATCGGAATGATCGAGGACGAACATTTTGATGCCAAGAGCGGTAAGTATGATTTTTCTCGCGAGGCAGGGAAGCAAGAGTTGGCGAAGGATGTTTCCTCTTTTGCCAACCGATCTGGCGGAATCATTGTAATCGGCGCAAAGACCAAGGACGACAATCCAGCTTTCTTCGGAAGGAGAGTTGAATCCATAAGCCTACTTCCAACATCGACTATCAATCCCACCGACTACCATAATGTCATGAAAGAATGGATTTATCCTATACCTGAGAGAATAGAGGCGGATTGGGCGCTATCAAAGAGCGACCCTACGAGGGGACTGTTCTATATATTTATACCGGCTCAACCGGAAGATCCTCGACCCTTTCTCATCACAAAGGATGTTGATCCAGCCACTAATCTCAAACGGAAAGAGATACTTTTCGGATACGTCGAGCGGGTATCTCATTCGAGCAATCCAGCCAGTGCGAAAACGATTCACACCACGTTGCGCCACGGTAGGGAGAATCGTTGGAGAGAAGAAGTGGCCAATAGGCTCGCTGCCATTGAATTCACACTCTCCGAGCCACCTGAAGACAAGGAGAGACGAAAAAACCTCCAAGGAGTAGTCGAGAAGAAAGTAGATGTTGCTATCGAGGCAGCAGGACTTGGACCTTATCGCGCGTACGGTTTAGCGATTTGCCCCGTGGATTCGTCAATGGTTCAGGCGTTTCTGAGTTCAGCTTCCGACAGTATTGCAAGAAAGATGGAACAACCCCCTGTCCTAAGAAAAAACGGTTGGGATATGTACACGAGCGGCCGTGCCGATCTTGTGGGCGGCGACCTGAGGAGGGCCAAGAGCGACGAATATAAAATACTCGACTTATGGCGCGACGGAACCCTTGTTTGCGTTCTTCGCGGCGACGAAAGTTTGCTGGGCCATGTATTTGGAAGGACTCGGATTAACTCTCTTACTCTCATAGAATTGACATACATGTTTTTCAACTTCTACGAATTGGTACTCAAGAAACTCAAGCCGCCAGTCAACAAGCTGAAAGCATGGTGGTTCTTTAGGAATGTGCATCAGGATAACGAAGCCACCGCTCTGGCTCCAGGCCCCATAGACCGGATCGGAGGAAGAGGATATAACTTGTTTGAGGCTCCGAGTGATTCCGTATTGGGAGAAGTTGAGTTGAGTGCGATTAATTTCGATGCGGCGAAGGATTCCGCCAAACTTCTCAAGGATGTTTACGGTTGGTTCAGGATTGATTCAGACAATATTCCTTATCTGACTGACGACAAATCCTCAGTTAATTTGGAAATCATTAAACAAATAACACGTTAGATCAACCATGACGCAACTGCACATAACAACGCGAATCATGACGCTCGATTATTTTATGAGATCGAACTCGCCCGCCTTCGGCAAGCCTGCGGCGGGTCTTCGACTTCATGCCGCGCACGCAGTAGGCTTCAAGGAGCGCGGGACGGCGTGATTCCCGCAGACGTTAGGCGAAATGGTCGCTCGCAATTTCAAGAAGGAGGGACTGGTATAATGAAGTTCTTTGTTTTTTTCTTTCTCGTCACGTTGTGCTCAACAGTTTTTGCACAAGGAACTGACTCGTCTAACTCAGCGAGGCCATATCCCGTCGGGGGTTGGGATTCTCTGGCTCTGCGGATTCAATACCCCGAACTCGCTCGACGGGCAAATATCCAATGTTGCGTATATGTTCGGTTTGTCATAGATAGCAGTGGAGCCGTCATGGACTCGGTCCACGTGGGGGATTGCCCGGAAATCTTGGTCGCGCCGATACGTAAAGCAGTCTTGTCGACACAATGGCGTCCTGCAATTTTCAGGGGAAAGCCCGTGAAGCACGGCCTCTCATTCCCGATCCATTTTGTAGTAAAAGGAGCGCCTGATGAATACGGCTTTACTGTTACCACGCCGTATTACATACAGGAGAAGGCAACGCACTGACTCAATTGACGGGTTGTTCAGTAACCACTTCGCCCACCAACGCTAGTCACGACCCTCGATTATCTTGAATGATCGTGCTCGGTTCATCGCGCGCTCGCTATATTACCTCAAGAAGGAATGCGCGCGACGACGTGATTGCAGCACACGTTAGGCGCAAGCAAAGTTCATTTGATTGGACGTCTTGCTGCACCACCAATCAACCCAGAAAACGGCTTTATCTGGAAACAACATAAACTATAATTAACGCCTAAGGAGAATCATGCGATATCTTCCAGTTCTATTTGCAATATCCGTGCTCACAGCCTGCAGCACGGCTCCAGCCGCGAGCATTCAATCACAAGCTGTCAGTCAAACTCAGGGAGTCACCCCTGATTCACAGAAAGCGTCGATAGATTCTGTCATCCAGTTCTTGATTACATCAGCTGCGACTGATTTTTATAATTACGGCCCACATCCGATCAGCTTTCGCGATGTCCACATTGGGCACTTCATAACTCCCAGTGGAGAAAAGCAATATATGTTGTGCGGCCAGTTTCTCCCGGCGCAGAAAGAAGGCAATGGCAATTGGACGCCTTTTGTAACGATCAAGACATCGGGATATGAACAATACATCGGGGCTCAGGCCGCTGCGTTTTGCCAAGAGGTATCTGTCCTACTAGACAAAGAGAGGGACTTGTCGCCCTTGCTGCAGACCCGATATGATTCTTTAAAATGATGGATTCAGGAAGTTATTTTTTGAGGACCACGGTAGGTGAGTGCTTCAGCCACTAACGAACTTGTTTTGTGTCGCAAACCGCCACTGATATGGAACTTTTCCCGCGCCTAATAAGCCGCATCACGACGCTTCCCGACCAAGAACATGTCCCGTCCAAATTATTTATATGTCGGGATGCCGTGAAGCGGCATCGGGACAGGCTTGCGTGCCGAAGGGCACTTCAGCCCGCAGGCAGGCTATTATGGATCGCTCAATGACGCCGTCATTAGAATACATGGAGCGGCGCCACTGCTTGGTGCTGGCATACGTTATGCGTCATCGCGCTGCGCGCCATTAATTCAATCGAACTTCCTGTGCTTGCGTTGTCGATTCTGTGTTTCATTGAACGACTATTTGGTGTAAGCAATTATCATAAGACAGTCATAATAAAAGGAGAGAAATAATATGAGAAAAATAATCGTCTTATCAATGATTACATTAGATGGAGTAATGCAAGCACCTGGTGGACCTGAGGAAGATACATCAGGTGGTTTCAAATATGGCGGTTGGGTTGCACCTTATGGTGACGATGTTATTGGCAGGGTCATCGAAAAACAGATGAAACCTGCAGACCTTCTTTTGGGCAGAAAAACATTTGAGATTTTTGCCTCCTACTGGCCAGAGCATGAAAATGGATGGCCAGGTATCAATGATGTCACAAAATACGTCCTGTCCAAGACCATGAAGAAGTCGGATTGGAAAAATTCAGTTTTCCTCAAAAGCTTGGCAGATATCGAAAAGCTCAAAAATTCAAAAGGCTCCGACATTAAAGTTTGGGGCAGTGGTAAGCTCGTCCAACTGCTACTTAAGAATGATTTAGTGGACGAACTTTGGCTCAAAATTTTCCCGTTGACTCTTGGTAAAGGAAAAAAGTTGTTTGACAATGGCGCGATTCCGGCGGCATTTACATTAATAGAGAGTATTGTTACACCAAGTGGAGTTATTATTGCCAATTACAAGCGGGCTGGAAAAGTTAAGACAGGTACTATTGGATCTTAAGAAGAAATAAAATGAGAAAAAATTGTTTGTTTCATGGTGTAACGCCTCTTCATAGCTAGCCAAAGCCGACGACGAACTAGGAAGAACCTCACAAAGCAACTATGCGCAACGCAACGAACGCATAACTAGCGAGAAGAAAACGCTCATCATTTTTATAAATGGAGTTCGCTTCATCCCGCTTTGCCGCATTTTGGATGCCAAGCAATATTTATGGCGGCAAGCGGGACGAACTTTTTCGCGCGGGACGTTAGCCGTCATTAGCACGCGGGTGTCTCGGCTGCCACGTTGACATCAATTACAAACCGAACCATGAATCTTACGCTCGAAGGAAGAAACAAATGACCGACTGGAGCACAGCAATCTGCGAAACAAACGGAATTAAGATACATTATACGAGAACCGGAGGAAGCAAATCTCCTTTGATTTTGCTACACGGATTAGCTGCTAATGGAGCCTGCTGGACTTCCTTCGCACATGCTATAGAGGGAGAACATGACGTAATCATGCCGGATGCCAGGGGTCATGGAAAGTCGAGTGTGCCTGACTATGGATACCGATACGAAGACCATGCAAATGATGTAGTCGGTCTTATACAGGCTCTAAGACTTCCTCCTCCGATTCTGCTTGGACACTCCATGGGAGGCATGACTGCAGCCGTAGTGGCCAGTCGTAAACCAAAGATACTTCGTGGCCTAATCTTAGCTGACCCAACGTTCTTGAGTCCAAAAGTTCAGCGCGAAGTTCGCGATAGCGATGTGGCCGATCAGCATCGGCGAATTCTCAATACTTCATTGGATGAAGTGGTGGCAGAAGCCCGGATTAGACACCCTGATCGGTCATCGGATACCATCGAGCTAATTGCCCGGGCACGACTTCAAACCAGCATGAGTGCTTTCGACGTTCTCACGCCACCGAACCCCGACTATATGCAGTTAGTGAGTGCGATTGACGTTCCAAGCTTACTCGTGATTGGTGATAAAGGTGTGGTTTCGTCTGCTGTGGCCGCAGAATTGCAACGTCTTAATCGGAGATTTCAGATTGAACAAATCCGGGAAGCTGGTCATGGGGTCCACTATGACCAGCCAGAGCGCTTTGCGGTTGTCGTCAAATCATTCTTACGTTTAATTGGTACAGTGATTGACCCGTGAACGCGCTAGAACGCGAAACCTTTGGACGACTGATGTGCCACAAATTATCAATTCCACTATCAAAGACTTCACTGATGATCTCAAGACTGGTACACCCTACCGCAACGTGATGAAAGTGTATGAAAAATGAGCGGACACATAACTCCATGCAAGCGTGTAAACGGCGCCTAACGTGCCTCATCACGACGCTCGCTTTGACAATGGTGATGCATAAGCGGATTATTGACATAGCGTTCGTGCATCAATTGGGGGCAGGTCAGATTTGCGTTGTTGACTTAATCTTTTTCAAATCATTGAACTAAAAGATATTGGTTCCAATTTGTAATGCTGCTGGCAATAGGTTCTTGCCACCTTGCGTCCCGAGACCTGTCTCGAAATTATACACCATTCTTGGATTAGAGTTTCGTACAAACGTGAGCGATGCGACAACCCGCTGAATTCCACATGGAGCTGAAGTGATGACCTGACAATGGAACCTCGCATGAACTTCCCAACCAAACAAAATTCTCCCGTTGCTTTATGGCCTCCAGGTTTTGTGACACTTCTTGCCATCTCTTAATTTAAGGAAATGAAGTCGCCGCTCGCTGCGGAGTGAGCCGAAGTCCAACGGTTCGTGAAACGAAACTAAGGAGGTGGATATGGCCCCGCAAGCTAGCATCACCGCTGGCCAGGTCGTCGTTCAGATTTGTCTTTTCATAGTAAGTGCCATCGCGATTATCGGCGGTTCTCTCCAGTTCTATCTTGGAGAGCCCAAGGTGTCGCCACGCCTCGATAATGTTCATCGCTTTAGGGCAGGTGTATATCTTTCGACCGGTTTTATTTCTCTTTGGGCGGCGCTTACAGTTCGGCAGCAAGGCTTCCTGATTTACCTCCTTGCTCTTGGTGTCCTGATGGCAGGTCTCGGCAGGGTACTGTCGATTTGGAAAGTTGGCTTGCCAGAACCCAAATGGGTATGGCGTGCTTATCTAATCCCGGAGCTGCTTATTCCTTTCATCATTGCGGTGGCGCACTATCTTAGTTCCTGATGAATTGATCTATGCGACAGATTTAGAGGATCCGGCCGAATCTCAGTCCGTCCGCGCATAGAGGCTTAAGGAGTGCAGCAGAATCGTCAATCGCCGACGATATGTCTTGCGGCCTGCTGATACCGCTGTAGTTCGAACTCCTTTTTTTCTGCATTGCTCACAATAATCGCTTCTATGTTTTCGCTATAACATATTGGAATACAGCGTATTAGTAGCATAATTCTCGACTTTGCTCCACATCTTGACTTTTCATTCGGGGGAGCGTAGATTTCTGTAGGTGAACATTTGTCTACTATCGATAAAAATCGAAATTACCGCTTGCTCAAATTGAAGTTTGAAGTTTATGACTGGAAAATATAAACCGAATGTAAGTTCCGGAAGCGACGTAAAATCACCTGACGTGTTAGTGGGTACAGCCGGATGGAATTACGAGGATTGGGTCGGGCCTTTCTATCCCGAGCGCCCGGAGAAAGGATTTTCAAGACTGGAATTCTATTCGAAATTTTTCGACTGCGTGGAGGTCAATAGTACTTTCTACCGCCACTTCGGTCCGAAGACGATTGAAAAATGGCTGGGAGAAGTGGAAGGGAATGCGAACTTCGAATTCATAATCAAACTCTATAAGAATTTCACACACGGAAAGCGTTCGCCGGCCAGTGGGTTCAGAGACGATAAATCGGCAGTAGAAGAATATCTTGCTCCGCTCGTGGAAAGCGCGAAACTTGGAGGGCTACTCGTACAGTTCTCCGAATATTTTAGAGCCGGTGAGGAATCAAGATCTTATCTCGCGTTTCTCCTCCACGAGTTCAGAGGCTATCGTCTTTTCGTGGAGCTTCGGCACCTGTCATGGTACAGCAATCAGGACATGGAATTTTTGAAAAAGCTGAACGTGAACCTTGTCGTTGTCGACCAGCCGATGTTGAACGGCATGGTCGGATTTGAGCCGGAGTACCTGGGTAAGTATGGGTATGTCCGCCTCCACGGCAGGAACATCGTAAAATGGTCGGAGAGCAGGGAAGCGCTGGCACAAGGAATCGAGATCGCCGATGAGCAAAGAAACGACAGGTACAATTACCTGTATACAACCGGCGAGCTCGACGAAATAGAAAGAAAGATCAGAGTGGTTAAGGAAAGATGTGACAAGCTGTATGTCGTCGCGAACAACCATCCTCTCGGGAAAGCTGTCGCGAACGCGCTGGAACTCCTCAAGCGCTTGAGAGACCAGGACCGCGTCAGGATTCCTTCCACCTTGATCCGGTATTTCCCGGAGCTCGGCGCGATCGCGGACAGGGTGGACGTCGGCCCGGAACCGGACATGTTCAATGGTGAGCAAAATGCCTGAAACGAAATTTGACGAATCGCATGATGAATTGGAAAGTAAATCGCTTTCCGAAAGCTACGTGGAGCTTGCGAAGGACATCGGCGTAATCACGCCGGGGAAAACGCTCCTTCTTTACGGTGATTCGATCGTCTATCGTGCATCTCTTTTCATGGTCGAGGAACTTCTGAAACGCACAGACTCGGTCGCACTCATCGACGGTGCGAACAGGTTTGACCTGTATACTCTTGCCCGGCTCGCGCAGATCGACGGCTTCGCTCCGCCTGAAATTCTGGACAGGATATACCTGTCGCGTGTCTTCACCGGCTACCAGATGGATGCCGTGCTGACAAACGGCGTTGCTCCTTTTCTCGCGCTGATCCGTTCGAGAGTAGTGTTTGTCTTCGGTCTCCTCCACACGCTGTTCGATGACCAGGTACCCGTCAGGGAAGCACAGAAGAGCCTGCTCAGGATACGTTCACGGTTCGAGAACATGAAGCAGAATGGAATTTCCATTGTGCTTGCCTCTGAAAACCTCATCCCTCGCCAACCGGAAAGAAAGAGTCTTATAAAGTGCATGCTGGATATGGCAGACAAATTGTACGTCCTCGACGGAAACGCGGCGTATCCGGCTGAAAGAAGAGTTACCTCTTCCCATTCGGGACGGCAAGCAATCGCAAGAAAAGCATCGATGAGAATTTAATAAGGAGAGACTGCGATGGGACGCACAGTGCCGACGTTCACGATGGTGATTCACGAACAGGAATCGAGATGGAAAAAATTCAGGGAGGCGCTGAGAAAGGAAGACCAGGAAATTTTTGACGAGCTCTTCAGGGCTCCGAAAATCCATCTTGCAGCATGCGCTTATGCGGTCAACCCGATCCCGTTCGAGAATATTGTAATGTCCATGCTTGTCGAGGAGAGAAAAGCGATTGCGGTCCTCGAACATAAACTAACTGAACTCACACGACTTGTAAACGGTTGCGGCAAGGCCGCGGATGAAATAGAAGATGGAAATGCTTTCCCGGAAAGACCAGGGCTCCGTGCTGAAGATCAGAGGATGGCTCTTTGATATTTATCCCGCAGCAGGCGGGGTCGTCGTCTGGATCATAGACGAATCGGGGAGAAGCGTCCGCGGGTACGCCCCGTTTAGTCCTTCCTTTTTTGTGCACGTCGACCAAAGTACCAGGCCACAGGTGGAAGCCGTCGCGAAAAGGCTGCGATGCGTTGTCACCGAAGGATGGACCGAGAAGAAAGATCTGTATTCGGACAAACACCTGAAAGTAATCAAAGTTGTTGTGCCGGATATTCTTCACTTCAGGGAGATAGTCCGTCACTTCGAATCCCAATTTCCATATTACGTTTTTTTTAATTCAGATCTACTTCCTGTCCAGACATTCATGTTCGAACGCGACATATTTCCGCTCGCATTAGGTGACTATTCTTTTGACGGGAACGGAAAGCTGATTGACATACAGCTCGATGACGACATAACCGCGGTCGATTACACTCTTCCACCTCTTACGATCATGACGCTCCGCCCGTCGTTTTCGGAAGTGGCTCCCAAATACAGGAACAACATCTCTCTCGAGGCGGGATACGACGGACGCATTTATTCAATCGAAGCCGATTCGTCCGAAGAACTCATCACGCGGATCAACAGCCACATTGATCGATGCGATCCTGACGTCCTGATCACCGAATATGGCGACCATACGATTCTCCCGATGCTCCTGACCTTGTCGAAGGAAGTGAAGGTCCCGATCCACCTAAACCGCGACGAATCTGTCGCTTATCAGCACACAAGAGAGATCAGCTACTGGAGTTATGGGCAGGTTGTGCACCGCGCCGGGTCGTTCGAGCTTGCCGGACGGTGGCATCTCGACGCGTACAATTCCTTCATCATGGACGAGTCCGACCTCTCCGGCCTTCTTGAGCTCGCGCGCATCACGAGAATTCCTGTTCAGCGGCAGGCTCGCGAAAGTATCGGAACAGGTCTGTCATCGATACAACTTGCTTGGGCTTATCGGCACGATGTTCTGATTCCCGCGAAGAAACAGGAATGGGAAAAATTTAAATCCGCGTCCCAACTTCTACTTGCGGACAGGGGAGGACTCATATATCTGCCAAAGATGGGTTATCACGAGCAGGTGGCGGAGCTCGACTTCGCGTCGATGTATCCGAGCCTGATGGTCATGCACAATATTTCTCCGGAAACAGTAAACTGTCAGTGCTGCGAGAACGACAAAGTGCCGGAGCTGCACTACACGCTTTGTGAAAAGAGGCGCGGTATTATTGCTGAAACGCTTGATCCCGTTTTAAAGAAACGCGCAGCGTACAAGTTGCGTGAGCGAAAAGCAACCGCTGAAGCCGAGAAGAAGGAATATCACAAGAGACAGACCTCCTTGAAGTGGCTCCTTGTCACGTCGTTCGGTTACCTCGGTTATAAAAACGCGCGGTTCGGAAAGATAGAAGCACATGAATCGGTAAACGCGTTCTCGCGCGAAGCGCTTCTTAAAGCGAAAATTATCGCCGAGAGAAACGGTTACTCGGTAATTCATGGGATCGTGGATTGCCTGTGGCTTGCAAAGGCCGGCGCGACGGAAAACGACTACAAAAAATTGGGAGAGGAGATATCAAAGTCTGTAGGGGTCCTTATTTCACTTGAAGGAATTTATAAATGGATCTTGTTTCCTGCTTCTCGAATGGATCCGGAAATCCCGACTGCGAACCGGTATGTCGGCGCGTACACGAACGGGGAAGTGAAGGTGCGCGGGATTGAGGTCAGGCGCGGAGACATCCCGCTCTTTGTCAGGAAAATGCAGGGTGAGATACTCGATCTGTTCGCGACTGCCGGGTCGGTCGCCGAATTGAAAAAAATGATACCGGCTGCTCTCGACATTTTAAGTGCTCATCTGGAAAACCTGAAAAGCGGCCGCGTCGCACCGATGGAACTTGTCATCAGGCATACAATTTCAAAGGACGCCGACGAATACGAGCACAACAGCGCACAGGCAGTTGTCGCGAAATCGATGTCCGAAGCTGGAGTCGCTCTTCAGCCGGGTGAGACGGCAGAATATATTATCGTCGATCACACCGGTAAGAAGGACAGCCGCAAGGCAGTGCCGTTTGTTTTTTATCGTACGGAAGACGGATATGACGTTGAGAAATATACCGACCTCGCGATGAAGGCAATTGAGGTGCTATTGGTACCGCTCGGATGGACACCGCCCGCGAAAGGTGTTGAAAGAAAAGTAATCCGCAAGAAGAAGGAAGAGAAAATCGGCGAGCTGATTCAAAACGTGTGATACAAACCCAAATAATACGCAAAGTGTTTGTACGAAGTGATCCCGTTTCCCGCATCGCATGAAAATAATACCTGGTAGTTCTTCACAACAGGAATTCCTCCGCCGAAGTGAAGACCGGTAAATGACGGTGAGTCGACCGCGGCCGAAGTCTGGTGAAACAATTCGGTCCCGAGAAAAAAATCATCGGAGAAATTGTACTGTACCAGTACACCCGAAAAATTCCAGTTCCTGTTACCCGTCCCTGGATTAATCCAGTACCCGGCCCCACCGTAAATCGTCCAGTTGCCGATGTCCTTTTGCAGCCAGAGAGGGAGATAAATCTGTGCCTTGCCATTGCCCAAACTCCGTGACTCATTGCCGGTCGGCAGCTCGACCAAAGGAAACGTTGCCACGTCCGGGACGATATCTGACTGATTAAGGAATCGAAACTTAACACCCACTTCTGTATCACCCAAACCTGCGTATGAAGTGCCGGATCTTGGGAGGTTGTACGCGAGGGGCACGACGACGTGGAATTGTGTGTTATGGAAGACTCCGAAGTTAAACTCCACTGCGGGGCCAATACCCGAGGTCGCGCTTGCATCAGTGACGCCGGATGAAAAGAGATACAATTCTCCGTGCATGTACGGCACCGGAACCGGGTCGTCTGTGCGGAACGGCGGGCCGGCAAAGAGGGTGAAAGGGAAGAGGGCGAACGATGAAGCGAGAACGATTGCGAGCAATCTCCCACTGTTCCGATTCTGTTCATGTTTTTCAGGCATCTGTATCTCAACAATTTCCCGGAGACAAGCGTTCACAAAAGAATGCAAGCTGGTACGCGCGGACTTGTCACGATGGGGGTCAGGTATCCGGCAAACCAAGCGACTTCCAGCTAACGTTAGGTAAGACAAAGGATGGAGCGGGTAAAGGTTGTGGGCAGTGAGGGATTTCTCCGATCCGAAGGATTCCGTCGGAAAGGAGTCCCTTTCCCGAAGGGATCCTCCGAAGGAGTCCTTTGGACCTACGGGACGGGAGAGCCCCCGACCCTCCCGATTCAAGGAGTTGAATCGGGATGCTCTAAACCAACTGGCCTACATGCCCGGCTGAGGCGTTCGAGATAAGATGCTCGATGAAGATCTTGCTCTTTTGAGACTTGATATACCGCTCCCGTTCTACAGCTTTCTTTCTTGAATCGAATTCCTCGGAGTAGGCAAGTTTCCAGGGAATACCCGTTCGTGTCGAGGTTGTCTTACCCCTATTGTGTTGATCAACTCTGCGTTCGAGATTTGACGCGCTACCGACGTAATATCTACCCGTCTTGAGGCTTAGGATTATGTAAGTATAAAACATCGTGGGCAGTGAGGGATTCGAACCCCCGACCCCATGCGTGTAAGGCATGTGCTCTAAACCAGCTGAGCTAACTGCCCGCGTTGTGATTTGAGCGCGAGACGGGACTCGAACCCGCGACGTCCAGCTTGGGAAGCTGGCATTCTACCACTGAATTACTCGCGCATGCGGAGTGCCGAAAATCTTCTCTCAAATGAATATGCACCGTTTTCAGATCTTTTTCAATGAATAGTGACCGGGTCCAGAGCGGAAATGTCACGTTGGACTTGACAAGATATTTCGAATTAGTTATATTTGAATTAGTGATATTTAGACAAAGACGCTATTCATGAAGACAACCAGGAAATACGGTCGCAAAGCCGACATGGCTCTGAGTCTTTGGGTGAAGTTGGCCCGCGCGACCGATACCATGTCAAAATTGACCACGAGAGACATCGCCGGTTATGGCCTCACCGAGGCCCAATTCGGCGTCCTGGAAACTCTCGGCCATCTTGGTCCGATGAAGATCGGGGAAGTCTGCTCGAAAAAACTCTCGTCCGGAGGCAACATGACCGTGGTCGTCGATAACCTCACGCGCGATGGCTACGTCGAAAGAATGGACGCACCCGATGACCGCAGAGCTTACATCCTGAGATTGACCCCAAAAGGTACCAGGTTATTTAACGAGATCTTTGTCAAACACGCAAGATATGTCGAAGAACTCGTGAGCTCTTCTTTGTCAGAAGAAGAAATCACGCGACTTTCGGGTTTACTGAAGAAATTCGGGCTGGCTCTTAAGGAAAGATTGTGAATAGAACCGATAACGCACATGGCGTTTGTGACAAAAGGAGTTAATGACAGATATGCTTAGGTTCGTTGGATTTTCGGGAAGCCTTAGAAAGGGTTCATTCAACACAGCACTCCTGCGCGCAGCGAGTGAACTCTTATCCGACGATGTACATATAGACATCGTGGATATCGGCGGACTCCCCTTATACAATGCGGACCTCGAGATTCCTTCGGCACCGGAACAGGTCGTGGAATTCCGACAGGCAATCCGTGGCGCGGATGCATTTCTTATTGTATCGCCTGAATATAACTATTCGATTCCAGGCGGACTCAAGAACGCGATTGATTGGGGATCCCGGGGGCCCGATCGTCCCTTCGCCGGTAAACCTGTCGCAGTTATGGGCGCTACCACGGGAATGTGGGGCACCGTTCGCATGCAGCTCGCATTTCGACCTGTGTTCCTGTATCTCGACATGATCCCCCTGAACAAACCTGAAGTGCTGGTCGCGGATGCACCTAACAAGTTTGATCCCGAGGGTAAACTATTACATGAACAGACGAAAGAAATTGTACGCCAACAACTCGTCGCCCTCAAGAAACTGGCCCTTGAAACGAAAATGTTAAATCATTCAAAATAAAATCAACAACAATCAATATCGAAAGGATATTTCAAAATGTCGACGTGGAAAATAGACCCGGTTCATTCGGAAATAAAATTCAAGGTGAAACATCTTGTGGTTTCAAATGTTACCGGACAGTTCCGGAAGTTTGACGCCGAAATTGAATCCAATCAAAGAGACTTTTCAGATGCAAGGATTCGTGTGGATATCGATGTCAACACAATCGATACGCGCAACGAGCAGCGCGATGGGCATCTTAAGTCGCCGGATTTCTTCGACGCTGCCTCGCATACTAGAATGACGTTCCTTTCGAAATCCGTGACCAAAAAATCCGATAACAACTATATCGTGCTTGGCGATTTAACTATTCGGGGCACGACAAAAGAGGTTACGCTGGATGTTACTTACAACGGTTCTGCCCGGTCATTCGACGGGTCGGAGGTCGTTGGATTCGAGGCCGTGGGCAAACTCAACAGGTTTGACTTCGGTCTTCACTGGAATGCAATCACCGAAGCAGGCAGTATCGTGGTCGGTGACGAAGTAAAAATCGAAATTGCTGCCGAGTTTGTCCTGGCTTCTGAGGCGAGAAAAGCGGCCTGACACTTTTTTGGGAAGATGATGGAGGCTTCAGACCTTGAGCACCATCGTCTTCCTCGTTACCTCAAATTGAAATCCATCTAAGTGATAGTTCAAGAGAGAAGTGGCTTTGCTTCGGAGAGTGTGATGCCGAGCGTTGAATGTCTTGGGTACGAAACATAACTTCAATCTTGCGGACCGACCGTACGCCGTCCAATACATGATTACGGTGTACGGCACAGGAGGTTTTCCTCCTCTAACAGCGGCAAAGGCTAGACGCTTGCTATTTCGCGATCTTGCGCGATGACCCGGGGGCCGCAACATTTATCCTGTGGCAGGTAAATGCGCTCAGAATTGGAAATTTCATTTTTGGAGTATGTAAATGTCAGGGCAAGACGTGTCAGCGGGTAGATCATCAGATGCCAACGCATTGTACCGCGCTGTCTTCGACTGCAATCCACTTCCAATGTGGATTCATGATTCTGATAAGTTCAGGATTCTTGCGGTTAACGACGCTGCGCTCCGAGTTTATGACTACACGAGGACAGAGTTTCTCAAGTTGGACGCGACTCAACTCTGGCACCCTTCGTTTATATCGGAGAATCCGAAAGATCTCCTGAGAAATGTCTCTTCTTCTGTCAGGTCCGGACCGTTTTCGCATCGCTCCGCGGCGGGAAAAGTCCTCACGGTTGAAATTGATTCTTATCCTATTCAGTTCGAGAGTCGCAGCGGCCTGCTCATCGTAGTACACAATATGAACGAAGAACACGCTCTTCGGAAAGATCTCCGGTTTAGCGAGGAGCGGTACAGGAGCCTGTTCGATGAGGCTCCAGTCGGTTACCACGAACTGGATCGGAGTGGAAGAATTGTCAGCGTCAATCGTACTGAGCTCGATCTACTCGGTTACGATCTCGACGATATGTTCGGTCATTTTATCTGGGAGTTTGCCGCGAATTCAGAACAATCCAAAGGCGCAACGCTCAGGAAGCTCGCAGGCGAACAACCCGCCGGTAAAAGCTACGAGCGAGAGTTCAAGCGAAAGGATGGTTCAGAATTACCTCTGCTTGTCGAAGATCGCATCCTGGTCGATGATTCAAAGTCAATTCTCGGTATCAGGACCACCGTCCAGGACATGACGTACCGCAAGCAAATGGAAGAGGCGTTAAGAAGAAGCGAGGAGCAGTTCAGAACGTTCTTTGAAGAGGATGCTACGGCCGATGCTCTCACGCTCGTTGATGGCACAATAAGCGAATGCAATATGTCGTTCGTTAAAATGTTCGGTTTCAAGTCCCGTGAACAAGCCCTCGGATCAAGTATTCTCAGGTTGTATCCCAACAAAGAAAATCGAGCATCATTACTGGAACTTCTGAGGATGAAAAAGAAGCTCACCGAGCACGAACTGGAGCTGAAGAGGGTGGACGGGACTTCGCTCTTCATTCGCGCGAATTTTGTCGGGATCTTTGACGGGGAAGGTAAACTTGTCAAGATCAGGCAATACTTGATTGATGAGACCGAACGCAAGTCTCTCGAGAGACAACTTATCCAGGCGCAAAAGCTTGAAGGCATAGGAAGACTGGCCGGCGGTGTCGCCCACGACTACAATAACATTCTCGGCGTCATCCTTGGGTATGCAGAACTAGCGGTAACCAAGCTTCGCAAGGATGATCCTCTGTACCATGATCTGGAGGCGATTTTAAATGCGGCAAGCCGAGGAGGTGAACTCACCAGACAGCTCCTTGCTTTCGCGCGCAGGGAAATCGTCTCCCCGAAGATTCTTAATCTGAATCCGGCTATCGAATCTATCAGGCAGATGTTGCAACGTCTTATGGGCGAAAACATCAAGCTGTCGCTTAACCTGAAGAAGGAACTCTGGAATACAAAGATCGACCCGACGCAATTCGACCAGATACTCATAAACCTGTCATCGAATTCCCGCGATGCGATCGACGATGTGGGCACCGTGTCAATCGAGACTTCAAATGTGAAGATCGAGGAGAATTACGTACTGGGACACAGAGACTTTCTGCTTGGAGAGTATGTGGTTGTCTCGTTCACAGATGATGGACGCGGAATGGACAGAGACACACAGGAGAAGATCTTTGAGCCGTTCTTTACGACGAAACCCAAAGGGGCTGGGACAGGACTTGGTATGTCCACCGTTTACGGAATCGTCAAGCAGAACGGAGGAAACATAAACGTATATAGTGAACCCGGAAAAGGCACGACGATCAGAGTGTACCTTCCAAGGGCATATGGCAGGGAAGAAACGGGCCAGGAGCTTCAAGGCACGGATAATCTGGCAGGGAATGCGACGATACTTGTTGTGGAAGATCAGGCGGATTTGCTGGAGCTGGCGAAGAAGAGTCTTGAGGAATATGGTTACAAAGTGCTATCGGCATGGACGCCCGGAGAAGCTATTCTGCTATGCGAAGCATACAATGCGGAAATCCAAGTGCTGTTGACCGATGTAATCATGCCCGTGATGAACGGTAAAGAATTAAGAGACAGAGTGTTGAAGATGCGACCTGCAATCAAAACGTTGTTCATGTCGGGCTACACCGCTGATGTAATTGCACATCGCGGGATTTTGGATGAAGGGATAAATTTCATTCAAAAACCATTCACGCCGCGTGCGCTCGCCAAGGCGATTCGTGACGTGTTGAAATAGGATTTCGCGCCAAGACTCACCATCGGCGGCTCAGACTGCCGAACACAAGCTCGATCTTGTGACTGTCAGGGAAGACAGATTTTCCCAAGAACTGTTTTCCTCGTCGCTCCAGTTACTCGAGGAAGATTTGCGGGGTTTCCTGAGAGCGTTTCGTTCGCCAGCACCGCAAAACAAATTGCCTCCTTCGCATCTGAGGACATTCCGATCTTCTCCGCGGTCTGCACCTTCGTATTTGCGAAATATCGTTCCAGTGACGCGAGCATGAACGGGTTGTGCGCCCCACCTCCGCTAACATAAAGCTCCTTGATCTTCCCGTTCTTGCGCAAGAATCTTTCATAGTTTGTGTAAACTGATCTGGCGGTAAAATCAGTTGCTGACGCAATCATATCTGCGGGCGCCTGTTGATTGAACTTCGAAACCAGTCGCGACACAAATTCCGTTCCATACCTTTCACGACCCGTGGATTTGGGCGGCGGTGCACTGATGAAGTCATCCGCCGAAAGATATTCCATGACGCTCTCATGTACACGACCGCTGGACGCGATTTTCCCGCCGTCATCAAATGGAGTTCCGTAAAACATTTTGGTGAGCTGATCGATGATCATATTTCCGGGACCGGTGTCAAATGCGACGACGTCGTCCGTGTCACAGCGCCGTGGAAGGTGAGTAATATTCGCGATGCCTCCGATGTTTAGGAGGCCGCGCGTCACACTCGACGAGCGAAAGAAGATATAATCAAAGAAAGGAACAAGCGGGGCACCTTCACCTCCTACCGCGACGTCCCCGACCCGGAAGTCGCCCACAGTGATAACTCCCGTAAGTTTAGCGATGACAGACGGGTCGCCTATCTGAAGCGTGGAAGATACCTTATGACCGAAGAAATCCACGGGCCTCGGAATGTGATGGATTGTGTGACCGTGGGATCCGATGAAGTCGATCCTTTCCCGTTTCACACCGGAATGACTTAGGAGTTTTTTCACTAGTTCGGATGAAAGTGTGGCAATCAGGAAATTCAGTTGCGAGATCTCGGCGACATCTCCCGTGTGCTGCTGCGAATTTCGAAGAATCATCTCCCTTAATCCATTCGGATAAGGCTCGGTGAGGAAGTCAATGAGCCGGACCTTTGTTTTGACACCGCGTCCCTCGATCCTGACAAGCGCCGCGTCGATCCCGTCCGCACTTGTTCCACTCATCAGACCGACGGCGAGCTTTAATCGTTTCTTAGCCAGTCTTTCAAGTAGTTTCATTTTGATTTCCCGTTGAACTAAATTCCACGATGAAACCTGTTAAAATTGATAAGCACATTCTGCTCGGTGCGCATATGTCGACGGCCGGTGGCTTGTACACCGCCTTTGAAAGGGCAGATGCGGTGGGTTGCACTGCAATTCAGATATTCACCAAGAACTCTAATCAGTGGAAAGATCCTGAGCTGTCGGTTGATGACATCAAAAAATACCTCGACGCAAGGAATAAGTCAAAAGTTGGGATAGTCGTTTCGCATGATTCATATTTGATAAACCTGTGCGCTGCGGATGAGTCGATACTCGCCAGATCACGTTATTCGTTCACAAAAGAAATCATGCGGTGTCATGCGCTCGGCATCGACTACCTGGTTTTTCATCCTGGCGCTCACACGACCAGAGAGAGGAAAGAGGGCATCTTGCTGGTCTCGGAGTCGCTTAACGAGGCACACGAGTCGACCAGGAACTTTAAGGTGATGACTCTGATCGAGACCACGGCGGGACAAGGGACCACGGTAGGAAGCTCATTCGAGGAAATAGCCGAGATGATTTCCCACATCAAGGATGTCTCGAGAGTCGGAGTCTGTCTCGATACCTGCCATATTTTTGCTTCTGGATATGACATTCGCACACGCGAAACTTACCGCGCGACCATGGATAAGTTTGGCGAGATTATCGGATTTGACAAGCTCCACGCAATCCATCTTAACGACGCCAAGAAACCCCTTGGATCAAGAGTTGATAGACATGAGCATATCGGGAAGGGGGAAATTGGAAAGACGGCATTTGGTTTTATCATGAACGACAAGCGCTTCTCGAGAATCCCGAAGCTCCTCGAAACTCCTAAGGGTGAGGACGGGTACACATTCGACATAAAGAACATTAAGACCCTTTTGTCGCTGGTCAAGTAATCGTGACTATCCTCTTACATTACGTAAACTTATTCCGGGCCTGATGATTTCATTTCAGGGCTTTATTGTTCCGCGCTTCCTCCCGATACGAGTAAACGCTTCGATTGCCTTGTCGAGATGCTCTTTGGTGTGTGCCGCCGATAACTGAACACGGATTCTTGCGTGGTCCTTCGGCACTACCGGAAATGAGAAGCCGATAACGTAAATTCCTTCATCGAGTAGGTCATTCGCGAACGCTGTAGCCAGCTTCGCCTCATAAAGCATGATCGGTACTATAGGATGTTCGCCGGGCTTGATGTCAAATCCACGTTGCGTCATCGCCTCACGGAAGTATTTTGTATTCTGCTCTAGCTTGTCGCGCAGCGCCGTAGTGGACTCAAGAAGATCAAAGACTGCTATCGCTGCACTTACGATCGGGGGTGGTAATGTGTTAGAAAACAGATAGGGTCGGGATCTTTGCCTAAGGTATTCTATAACCTCTCTCCTGCCGCTTGTAAAGCCTCCGGAAGCTCCGCCCGCGGCTTTGCCGAGGGTGCTAGTTACAAGGTCGACTCTCCCCATCACCCCTTTGTATTCGATGCTTCCACGCCCGGTCTTTCCAACAAACCCGGTCGCGTGGGAGTCATCCACCATAACTAACGCACCATACTTCTCGGCAAGGTTACATATCTGGTCAAGCTTTGCAATGTCACCGTCCATCGAGAAGACGCCGTCTGTTGCCACCATCTTGAACCGGGATTGTGAGGACTCCTTCAGCTTATCTTCGAGGTCGGTCATGTCAGCGTGCCTATACCGATACCTTGCGGCCTTAGAACCCCGAATCCCGTCGATGATGCTCGCATGATTGAGCTCGTCCGATATTATCGCATCTTGCTCCGTGAGGAGCGGTTCGAAAATTCCGCCGTTCGCGTCAAAACACGCGGCATAGAGAATTGTGTCCTCCATTTTGAGGAAGCCTGAAATTTTCTGCTCAAGTTCCTTATGGATGTCTTGTGTGCCACATATGAATCTCACGGAGGACAATCCGTACCCCCGCCGGTCGAGTCCGCGTTTTGCGGCTTCTACTACCTTTGGATGGCTTGAAAGACCGAGATAGTTATTGGCACAGAAGTTCAATACTTCACGCCCATCTTTCAGCCGGATCACGGGCCCCTGTGCGGAAGCGATTATACGTTCTTCCTTGTACATACCCCCATCACGAATTGAATTTAGCTGATCCCTCAAGTATTCCTGAAACTTTCCGTACATTTTTTTCTCCTCGGTTATCTGGTATTAGTCGACAAAGGCTTTACCGTGCGCGCTTCTGAATATTACTCCGGCGGCCGGTCTGGCCGAGTCTCCGGCTTGATTTAATCTGCCGCTTTCAAGGCCGGCAATAGTGGCGGTTCAATTTTAGTAGTCGAATGTTGAAAAATCAATTTCAGCAATTCTTGAAATTGCCGATATGTGCCCGGCATTTAAGAGTCGTGTCTCGCATGCGATCTCGGGTCTAAAGATCACTCGTCAGAACTTCTATGACGAAATTCACACCGGTGTCGGAACTTGCGCCTCTGGTGGGAAGTTGAAACTGGAAATGAGTTTTGAGCGTAACGCGCGAGCAGCACTGCTATACTTCGACTTATTCGACTTTCCATTGACTGAGGAAGAGCTGTACAGCTTTCTTCCAGTTAAGGAACACAAGGAGGAGTTTACGTTGAAGTTGAGAAAAGCAGGACTCAGATCCTCGGATGGACTTTATCATCTGAGGGAAGGCCACGAAATCGCCTCACTTCGCAAGACCCAGCAGGCAAGGGCTGCTAAGATGCTCGCTGCTGCCAGATTCATGGGCAATCTGATCCGTCATTTCCCGTTCGTCAGAGGAGTGTACCTGTCAGGCTCACTCAGTAAAGGTGTTGACAGCGGTGACGCCGACATTGATTTCTTCATCATCACTGCTGAGAGCAGACTTTGGATCTGCAGGGCAATACTGACGATGTTCAAGAAGATATTCTTTCTGAACAGCAAGAAGTTTTTGTGCCTTAACTATTTCCTGTCCGAGAACCACCTCGAAATTCCTGAGAAAAACGTCTTCACCGCTACCGAGCTCGTCACTCTCCAGCCTCTTCACAACGAAGAGCTTTTGAGGAAACTGTTAGCCGCAAATGAATGGATTTACAACTTCTATCCGAATTTCAAATTGAAATGGGAAACCAAGCGGTTGCGGAGGTCATTTGTCCAAAAAGTATTCGAGCTTCCTCTCAGCGACGGATACACCGAGAAACTTGACAATAAGTTAATGAAGTATTACAGGAAGCTATGGGCGAAGAGATACCGTCAGTTTGTTAGAGAGAAAAGAGAATTCCTATTTCGTTCCACGCCATACTCTTCCAAGGTGCACCCCAAAGACTACCAGTCGATTGTTTTAGATGCGTATGAGGAGCGACTTAAAACAGAAAACCTTGAAAGGCTGACACGGTTAGATGGCTGAAGTACTTTTGACACATTCGTATTTCTTGCGGTTCGATAGAAAGCAGAGTAAGACAAACCAACCCTACCCTCCTCTGGCCACTCTTTACGCTGCAAGTGTGCTGAGGGAAGGCGGTATTGAGGTAGCTCTTTTCGATTCAATGCTTGCGCAATCGGAAAATGAGTTGATCGACGCTATCCGAATGCATTCTCCGAAGGTTGTCGCGATATATGACGACAGCTTCAACTATTTGACCAAGATGTGTCTCGGCAGAATGCGAATTGCCGCCTTCAGGATGATCAAGATTGCGAAACAAGCGGGATGCATCGTCGCAGTCTCGACTTCGGATTCGGCCGACCATGTTGCAGAATATCTCGACCGGGGTGCTGATTTCATAATATTGGGAGAAGGTGAACGCACGCTGCTGGAACTGTGCGACAGCATTCTCGGAAGGTCGAATGGGAGCTTCGATGAAATAGATGGCCTGTCATTTCAATTTGATAATGAAGTTGTGCGAACGAAGCCGCGTCGTACAGTTGCGAACCTAGATGAACTCCCAATGCCCGCTTGGGACCTTGCGGATATTCAGTCTTACCGTAAGTGCTGGTCGTCCGGCTATTTTTCAATGAATATCGTGACGACGCGCGGCTGCCCATATGGATGTAACTGGTGTGCTAAACCCGTTTATGGACGAGTGTACAATTCGAGATCTCCGGCAAAGGTTGTTGCTGAGTTAAGCTTTCTTTTTCGGAAATTCGCTCCCGACCATATTTGGTTCTGCGACGATATTTTCGGATTGAAGGGAGGTTGGCTGGAAGAATTCAGACGCGAGGTCGATTGTGCCGGATTGAAATTCCGATACAAGTGCCTCTCAAGGCCCGATCTGCTCCTGAAAGACAACAGCTTCGACGCGCTTGCGGCATCCGGCTGCGAAACTGTGTGGATAGGTGCCGAAAGCGGTTCACAGAAGATCCTCGACTCGATGGAGAAAGGAACTACTGTTGACCAGATCAGACTCGCAACTCGCCAGCTGAAGTGGCGGGGAATCAGGGTCGGGTATTTTCTTCAATTTGGATTTCCGGGGGAATCGTTTGCTGATGTAAATGATACACTTAAAATGGTAAAGCAGGAAATGCCCGACGAGATTGGGATTTCGGTTTCGTATCCTTTACCGAGCACCAAATTTCATGCGATGGTTAAGAATCGTCTGGGCGAAAAACAAAATTGGTTCGACAGCGACGACATCGCGCTTCTATTTCCCGGAGAATTCCGCCCTGCTTTTTACCGGATCCTGCACAAGGTGGTTCACAGGCTCCACCGGATCCGCCGCATAGTGAGTGGGTCTGAAAAATGGAAGCCGAGATCTATCGCAGCTCTGGCGTATGGTATGTTGTCTCTACCGGTTTATCTCATCGGACTCCAACTGATGAGAAGGAGAAATCCGAATCGGATTTCTCTCGGATTACAGGAACCCAATAGCCGTTCGGGAGGAGAACCGGAATCGATAAGGGCGTTGAAGACATCCTGAACGCTGCAGAGGTTGCTGCTGCTCTTGAGCGTTATGCATTTGACTATAGGGAGAATCTCTATTCGCCCCACTTCCTTCGCGCAAGGAAAACCGTCTTAGATTATTTCCTTTCAATTCTAGGAAGCGGAAGCAGAGTTCTCGACATCAACTGTGGGACCGGCATCGATACTGTCGAGATTGCCCGCCACGGGCATGTTGTTCGGGGAATAGATATTTCCTCGACAATGGTCGCATTTGCGAACGAGTCAATTCACAATTCAGGACTAACAGACAGGGCAGAGGCCAATGTGGGGGATTATCGAAATGTTCGGTTTGCCGATATGAAATTCGACGCAGTTATCTCCAACTTCGGAGGAATAAACTTCTCGGAATCGGTTTCTCCGGTATTCGCAAATATGGGAATGGACATTCGGCCGGGAGGAATCTTTTTGATAAATTCAGTGACGCACTTTTGTCTCCTCGAATTTTTAATATTCCTGTCAAAGGGGCAATTCTCGAAAGCGACTCGGCGGGTTGCAGGAGGTAACGCGAGGATAGGGGGAAAAAATGTTCAACTGTTTTATCACACGATGTCATCGTTTAGAAATGCGGCAGCGGAGAACGGTTTTCAACTGATCGACTCTTTCGGATTGAACATACTTGCTCCCCCTCTATGGGCAGATGATTTCTTCACGCGCCACTCCGATCTCAGTGCGCTGCTTGAACACGCCGACTCTAAGATCAGGCGATGGCCAGTCCTTAGAGCATCAGGAGATTTCATGGTCCTTGTCTTCCAGAAACATTGACCACTTCAGGGAGGAGTTGGTATTCATGAAGAGAAGAATTCCGATTTTGCTTGCGACTATTTTTGTAGCAGTCTGTGCAATTTACTTTTATTTAAGACCGGATCTTCTCTTTCCGGCGAGGACGATAAGCGGAGAAGTTCAAAATGTCCTAATTGCACTCGGTGATTCAGCCATCGCTTCGGGGGATGTCCCGATATCCGCGGTGATTCTGTACGGAGACAGAATTGTGGGAGAGGGGTATAACACGGTGGTCAGGAACGGGAACGCTGCAGGTCATGCTGAGATAAATGCGATTAGTTCTGCGATCAGGCAAATCGGTTTCGAGTCGTTTGAAAAGCTCGACAGGGATTCGCTCGAACTGGTTTCCACTTACGAACCGTGCCCGATGTGCAGAGACGCAATCGCCCTGTACAGGATAAAACGTGTGCAATTTCTTAAGGAGAAGTCGATAAGATATCGACTGGAAGAAGAGATGTCAACCCTGGTTTACAGATTTCGCGAGCGAAAGGCTGTCCCCGATTCAATTCAGGACTATCTCTTCAGGAGACATCCCGGCTTTGCGAAGCAGAAACTTTAACCGGTTGATTGGCGTACCACAGCGCACTGTTGGGTTTGCGCGGCGGAGTCATACTCCCGAAAACGACAACCCTATCCCTCCTGTTGTCCCTTCAACTCTCTCTTGAACTTCTCTTCGAATATTGTGTAGAGAGCTGGCACGAAAATCAAAGTGAGAAATGTTGAAGCAGTAAGTCCGCCAATGACCGCAATCGCAAGCGGGGCTTGTGATTTTTCGCCGCCCACTCCAATCGCCATCGGAATCAAGCCGAACACGGTCGCCAGGGAAGTCATTAAGATCGGGCGGAGTCGTGTTCTACCACCGGTCATCACAGCCTCGTGCAATTCAAATCCTCTTTTTCTCAAGCGGTTGATATAGTCGATCAGCAATATTCCATTCGAGACGACTATCCCGACCATCACGATCACTCCCTCAAAAGACGTGACCGAGAGTGTGGTGTTGGTCAGGAACAGCGCCCATACAACTCCGGCAATTCCAAGTGGTATAGTGAACATTATTATGAACGGATCAATAAGCGATTGGAATTGAGAAGCCATCACCATGTAGACCATTATTATGGCCAGCATAAGGGCAAGGCCCAGAGATTTAAACGTACTGTTCTGCTGTTCGATATTTCCGCCCTGTACAATTTGGAATCCGGACGGCACGGCCAGCGTGTTAAGTTTCTTCTGGATGTCGGCGGAAACGCTTCCCAGATCTCTGCCCGCAACATTTGCAGTCACATCGATTATACGTTGTTGATACTTTCTGTCTATCTCGACTGGGGAATTTGACATCACGACGTTTGCGATATTTCCAAGTGTAACCAGTTGTCCCGATGTACTGTTAACGGTCAGACGACGGATGTCGTCAATCCTGTTGCGGTCACTTTCATCAAGTCGGACAAGAATGTTATAGCTGTTTCCGTTTTGAGGATCCTGATAGAGGGAAGCGACAGATCCATCGATCGCGGTTGCAACCGTATTCGCAACGTCGCCGACGTTCACACCTAATGCGCCCGCCTTGTCTCTATCGACGATCACTCGTAATTGTGGAAGATTAGGATCCTGGCTTATCTGAACATCCACCGCGCCTGGAGTCGAGCGTACCATGTTGGATACCTGCTGGGCAAGACGAGAAGCCGTCGGTATATCGAATCCCATTATCTCGACATCGATCGGAGCTGCCGAGCCAAAGTTCAACAGAAAATGCAGAAACCCGCCAGGCGTGACATACATCCGGGCTCCGGCCATCGCCAACAATCTGGGCCTTAGCGCGTTTATGATTTCCGCTTCGGTGCGATCTCTCTTCGTCGGGTCGATCAACTGAACCTGGACGTTTGCAGCATACGTGCCAGGGTTCGAGCTGAACAGGCTACCGCTTTTCTGGCTCGGAATTCCTAAATCTGCGATTAATGTTTTTACTTCCGGAACGTTCTGCCTGATAACATTCTCAACTCTGGTGACATACTTTTCTGTTTCCTCGATTCGAGTGCCGACCGGAAGTTTGACTGAAATGCTGAATTGGCTCTCGTCGCTATCCGGGAAAAACTCCGTTCCGACTAACATAAACAATCCAAACGATAGAATTGCGAAGCCCGCGATGCCGGAGACGACGTAACCCTTATGCCTCAGTGCGTATCGGATTATTTGCTGGTAAGTGTTGTCCACCTCTTCGAAGAAATTCTTCGAACTTAATCTCAGCCTGTCGATATATCTGGTTGAATTCGGGTCGATTTCTCTTTCCGGTTGGATGATGCGGTAACAGAGGAGAGGAGTTACCGTTCGTGATACGAAGAACGAACCAAAGAGTGCGACGGTAATTGTTAGGACCAACGGAAGGAAAAGTAATTTTGCGACGCCGCTCAGGAAAATTACAGGCAAGAAAACGATCACTGTCGTAAGAGTCGAGATGAAGATGGGTCCCGCCACTTCAAGGGCAGCATCAAGTGTGGCCTGCATTCTGCTCACGTTCGCCTTGGCCATCAGATTGTAGTGCCGTGTTATGTTCTCGAGCTCGACGATTGAGTCGTCGACCAGTCTGCCGACCCCTAGTGCCAATCCGCCTAGCGTCATGATATTCAAGGTCGTTGAGCTAAATCTGAAGTAGATGAACGTAACTAGTATTGAAAGCGGTATTGCGACGAAGATTACAATCGCACTTCTCACATTTCGGAGGAAGAGGAGAATTACTATTACGGCGAGTAATGCGCCCATGGCGGCTTCCCGCTGAAGACTGTCAATTGACTGCCTGATATATTGGCTCTGGTCAAACGCGAGAGATGACTTGACGGACGGCGGAACGCCTTGAAGTCTCGGTATGCCTTTTACCACTTCGTCGACGACATCAACAGTGTTTGCGTCGGGAGACTTCAAGACCCTAAGTACAACGCCGTGCTGGCCGTTGACCCTCACTACCTCGGTTTGTTCCTGAAAAGAATCATCGACGTGTCCGATATCCTTAATTCGAATTGGCACCCCGTTGATGACCTTCACCACCATATTTCCCATCGGCTGGACGACGTTGTACTGACTTTCCGTGGTCAGCGAGTAATCGAAGACCCCGGTCTTCAAATCTCCGGACGGAATGATTAGGTTCGACTGGGCAACAGCGTTGGTGACATCTTGCAGTGGGAGGTTCAGCGCTTCAATCTTGTTTCTGTCCAGGACGACATGGATTTCACGAATCCTACCGCCGGTGACCGCCGCTGACGCGACACCGTCTAGATGTTCTATCTGCGGCTCAATCACGTTGTATGCAAGATCGTACAATTGCCGTTCATCCATGTCGCTGCTTAGAACGACGGTGCACACAGGGAGATTTGAGATATCAAATCGTAATGCGACAGGCTGAGATACGCCGGTTGGAAGAAGGCTGAAAGTCCTGTTTACCTTTTGAATAACGTCTACGAGTCCGACATCCGTGTTTGCGTCCCAGTTGAAATAAACATAGACGCGACAGACGCCTTCACGAGTCTGGGATTGAACGTAATTGACATCGTTCGTGCTGCTGACGGAACGTTCTAACGGCACGGTGACAGACTGTTCCATGTCGCTTGGAGCCGCGCCGTTGTAAAATGTAATTACAGAAACGACCGGTATTTGTATGTTCGGGAGCATGTCGATCGGAAGTTGTAGGAATGACACCAACCCCAAGACAAAGATGGCTATAGCCCCCATCAACGTCGAGATCGGATACTTCAGCGCAAGTCGAGTTAACCACATATTTGTATCTGCTTATGTAAGGTCTGACATCAGTTCATTATGAAACAAAAGGATAAGTGTTCGGCAATAATTTGCAGAAGGTCAGTAGGGCAAGCATCTCTGCGGAATTCGTGAACCACCGTCGGCGACACATGGAAGTTCGGAGAACGCGAAGATTACTCAAGAACTGTTCTCTTCTCTCCCAATCTCGAAATTCCTTGGTCCGCTTGAATCCCGATTATCGAAGTCATCTCGTCACTCTTACCTTCATTCCGTTATTTACCAGGTCCTGACCGACTGTCAAGATTCGATCGGAGTCGCTAATTCCTGAAAGGATCTCATCACGGTTGTCCTGTGAGATTCCTACTTTGACATAGGTCTTATGAACCGTGGTATCTTTCGCCAGGATATACACAAAGCTGCCCGAATCATCTTTCATTACATCCTGAACAGGTAAGACAAGAGCATTGTTCTGCTGCGCAAGGACCAGGTTTATGTTTGCAAACATACCCGGCTTCAGCAAATGCTCTGAATTGTCCAGGTCGACTTCTACCGGCATCGTTCTAGTTGCAAGATCAAATTGCTGGCTCACTCTTGTGATAATTCCTTTGAATACCTGGTTGGGGTAAGCGCCGACAGTGACATCGGCTGCTGTGACATTCCCCAGGTGTTGGACATCGTCTTCCAGGACATTCACCATGATTTTGACTTTTTGTATTTCAGCAAGTGTAAACAGCGTCGAACCTTGTGAATTGGTCGATGAGGTGACATATACGCCCGGGTCGAAATAGCGCCTTGTTATATATCCGGCAAACGTTGCCGTGATCCTGCAGTAGCTGAGCTGTGTAGCCGCGTTCTTGTAATTTGCTTCCGCTGCCCCCTCCTGAGCCTCAGCCACTTTGTACGCGGTCTCTGAATTGTCCAGGTCCTGCTTCGCAATAAGGTTTTGATCAAGCAAACTCTTGTTCCGTTCGTACGTGATCTTAGCGTTCGTCAGAGTCGCCTCTGCCTGCATGTAGGTTCCTCTGGCTTGTCCGACGTTTTCTGAATAGATAGTAGTGTCGATCAGCGCGAGCAGCTGTCCCTTCTGAACGTAGTCTCCGATATTGACAGATTCCACCTCGAGGTTGCCGTTTACCTTCGGATAGATGTTAGCCGTTTGATAAGCTTCAATATCGCCCGTGAACTGAATTGTTCTCGAGATGGAGCCGCGCTGACTGGTCGCGACTTGGACCACCGGAATCGGTCTTGCATTCCTTATCGGATCACTGGCATTGGCCCTGATCCTGAAATAAGAGAAAAGCGCAAGGAGAATTACTACGACGGCAATAAAAGCGAACGCGCGTTTTCTGTTCTTGCTCATTTAAGATCCTGTTTGCTGATAGAATTACTTACTGGTTCTGCTTGTTCAACGCCTGCAACCTGGCTTGCTGTTCGGGGCTCAATATTCGGTAAATCATCTTTCTCGTCGAGTCGGCTTGCATGTGCATCTCAGAATTAAACTTATCTCTGATTATCTGAAACTTAGGGTGAACCTCTGTGACGATAGAATCGAACTCCTGCCGCTGTGTCGTGCTGAGCTGGAGCTCCTTCGTCATGTAATTGATATACCTCGATTTCTGGAAATGAGAATTGTCACGGTGGAAGTTTGTACTTTCGATGAAGTACCCTGCGATCCCACCTGCGATCATTGAAATTATGATCGCGATCCACAATGTCTTCCGGGTAATCACCTACTTACTCCTCAGAGCAATTTCAACTACTTGATCGTTGGATAGATTGGACGGTTCGAGAGAAAGCTGTTCGGTAGTTGTGAGTCCTCCGACCATTTCGACAGGCGCGATCCTCGGCGTCGGCGAAAACAGCTGAAGCCCTAGAAGGGCTATCGCCAGAAGCGTCACCAGGCTGATGGCAATATCACCCAGTGCCTCGGGCATTTCCTTCGCGACGGAAGTTTCTCGCTCAGCTCTCAACGATGTCAAGACTCGATAGTTAAAAGTCTCATCGAGCTGAACAGGGTAGGCGCTTCCGACAAAAGCCTTGAGACGGAGAAGGCCGTTAGTCTCATTTGAACACTCACTGCAGGTTACAATGTGGTTCTCGAAGTCCTTTCTCTCGTCAGTCGATAGTTCATCGTGAACAAATCTGTCGGCAAGATCGTGATAACGACAACTATTCTTCATAGTTGAGCCTCTTAGCTAGTTTTAAGCGCAAAATTTGTCTCGCGCGAAAGACGCGAGTCTTGGCAGTACCGACACTGATCTTCAGCGATTTCGCAATCTCATCGTAACTCATCTCGTCAATTTCCCTCAAGGCCACTGCCACGCGGAGGATTGGGGGAAGGCTCTGCATTTCCTCTCTCACAATACTGACAGTCTCCTCTGAGTCGTAAATGTTGACCGGATTGCTGGCAGTCCCGGTTTGGACTTGCTCCTGCGGCCTGTCGTCATCATCCTTAGAGAAGACTTCCGAAAAGTTGAAGATCCGCTTTACTTGCTTCCGGCGAATTTCGTCGCGGCACAGGTTTACAGTTATTCGAATGAGATACGTGTAAAATGACGAGTCCCTCCTGTACCGGTTGATCGAATTGAATGCTCTGATAAACGCCTCGTGTGAGACCTCCTCGACGTATTCTCTACCAAGGATGGAGTATACGGTCGCAGCGATTTTGTTTCTGTAAAGCCGGATGATCTCCGAAAACGCCAATTCGTCGCCTTCGACCGCTCTATCGAGAAGTTCTCCTTCAACACGCTTATCATTTTGTCTCTTCACAATAGACGAAGCCGGCGGCGCCTGGTTCATTTTTTTCTGCATTTCAGTGTTGACAATTTTGCTCAACAGGGATAAATTTGCAACCGTTATGAGTCTTAAAGTCGCGGAATTGACAAGATTATTCGGTTCCACTCCCGCAGTGGACAATATCTCATTTGAGATAACAAACCCGAGCGTGGTAGGCTTCCTCGGACCAAACGGAGCGGGGAAGACTACCACCATGAGAATCATAACCGGCTTCCTCGCGGCCTCTTCTGGAGCCGTATCGATCGATGGAGAGAATGTCACGACGGATTCCGTCGGACTCAGGAAGAAGATAGGTTATTTGCCGGAGAGCAACCCGCTTTATACCGAGCTGGAAGTGCAAGAATACTTACGCTTCGTAGCGGAGCTTTCGGGATTAACCGACGCGGAAGTGAAGGAGAGGCTTGCCTTCGTGACCCTCCGGTGTGGTTTGAGGGACGTGCTTTTCGATCCGATCTCCCATCTTTCGAAAGGTTTCAGGCAGCGGGTCGGTCTCGCGCAGGCAATCATCCACGATCCACAGATATTGATTCTTGATGAGCCGACTTCCGGGCTCGACCCGAACCAGGTGATCGAAATACGGAATTTGATTTCGGAATTGGCAAAAGAAAAATATGTAATTCTCTCCACTCATATTCTCTCGGAGGTTCGTGCACTTTGCGATCGGGTGCTGATCATAAACAAGGGGAAACTTGTACTCGACGCGACTTCCGACGAACTTCAACACAACAACGCAGGCAGCATCATACTTCGCCTGAAAACGACCGCGCCGGTCGATTCGGTCAAATCAATTTTCGAGATTGCATTTCACCCTCGCAGGATTTCTTCTTACAAAGAGAAGGGAAGCGTGATAATAGAGCTGTCGATCGATGATGACGAATCTGCAAGAGAGAGGATATTTGATACATGCGTCGGCAACGGCTACAAGATTCTGGATTTTTCCGGAGCCGGCTCAGATCTGGAAAAGGTATTCAGGGAATTGACAATTGGATCGGAGGAAAGTGAAAAGTAGCGGTTTCGTTTCGATCGTGAAGAAAGAGATTTTGATTTCTCTGAAAACTCCCACGGCGTACGTCGTCATCATCGTCTTCCTCCTTATTTCGGGATACCTATTCGCGGACAGCCTGTTCCTGTCGAATGTGGCGACACTCCGGCCATTCTTCTCGCTTACCGAAATCCTGTTTTTGTTTTTCGTACCGGCCCTCACGATGCGAGGATTCGCGGAGGAGTTCAAGAACGGAACGATAGAGGTGCTTTCAACTCATCCGGTAAGCAGGGGACAACTGATCACGGCCAAGATGGCATCGTGCTATGCGATTGTCATTGCTGCGCTGATCCCAACCATCTTATACTATATAGTAATAGCAACGCTTGGTGATATTGATACGGGTGCCGTTCTTGCAGGCTACATCGGGATGCTGTTTCTCGCGGCAAGCTACGTCTCGATAGGGATCTTTGCTTCGAGCCTGACTCAAAACCAGGTCGCGTCTTTCATAATTTGCCTCTTCATCCTTTTCATCTTATTCATCCTGGACAAGGTGACGGCATTGACCGCGGGGCCTGTCGCCTTCGTTCTCCAGTACGCGAGCTCCGATTTCCATCTCGAGAACTTCTACAAGGGCGTCGTCGATCTAAGGGACGTTGTTTATTTCGGCGGTGTGATACTTTTGTTCTACAGCCTCACTTCAAAATGGCTGGAGCTCAGATCGAAATGAAAAAGTCCTCGAGAGATTCGATTGTTCAGCTTGTTCTCTATTTTGCGGTAGTCGTACTTGCCAATGTGGTTGCGAGCAATCTTTTCCTAAGGATCGATCTGACAAGGGACAGAGTAAACACTCTCTCATCTGCGACTGAAGCACTCCTGAGAAGTCTTAAGGACAACATGATTGTGAGAGTCTATTTCAATTCGGATCTGCCGTCACCATACGTGAATAACAGACGGGCTCTGGTCGACATGCTTCAGGAACTTCGCAGCCTTTCGGGAGGAAAACTGGAATACGAGATCTATGATCCTACCAGCGACGCCGATGTCAACAAGGCGATGTCCGATGGTATCCCCCAGATTCAGGTGCAGGTTGTAAACAATGACAAACTGGAAGTGAAACGCGCATTCATGGGGATGGTGATCGAGTACCGCGCGAGAAAACAATCCTTACCTGTAATTGAGGATCTCTCAAACTTTGAGTACGAAGTAGCTTCGAGAATCGACAGGCTGATCAATCCGAACCGGAAGACGATCGCGATCGCTCAAGGGAACGGCGAGCCGGCCTTCTCCGATATCCAGAAAGCCCAGGACGCTTTGACTAGTCGCTACATCCTTCTCCCGGTGAATTTCTCCGCCCCTGTTCCTGACAGCGTCTCCGCTCTGATTCTGATACAGCCCACCACAATTTTCGCGGACTCTCAGCTTTACAACCTCGATCAATACATGATGAATCGCGGAAGGGCGGCTTTCCTGATGGGCATGTCGAGCGCGTCGATGCAGAGCCAGTACGCATCGGATCTGCCTTTAAATCTCAACGGTGTATTCGGATCATACGGTTTCAATATTCGGAAAGATCTTGTGCGGGACGCCGCTTGTGCATCAGTATCGGTGATGCAGCGTGAGGGGGGCTTCACCATACAGACCGCGCTACCGAATCCATACATCCCAATCGTGAGCAACTTCGATAAATCATTTACCGTCACGCAGAATCTACATCAGATTGTTTTTCCGTTCGCGAGCGAAGTGGATACTTCATTTGCACACGGGCTCCATCTGAACGTAACCCCTTTTGCCTTCACGAGCGATCACAGCGGCATCCAGACCGGTTTTTATAACCTTGATCCGACCGTCCATTTCACCCAGGACATGTTCCTCGACCATCACCTCTTGCTCGGCGCGGCGATAAGCGGAAAGATTCACACCGCCGTATCCGACTCGGATCGCTTTGCGATAATGAATCCCGACAGACGCAAGGAAGGAACTGAGCGAATCGTGGTGATGGGAAATGGAAATTTTATACGGGACGTCTTCTTGAGCAATCCGGAAAATCTTTCAGTATTCTTGAACACTGCCGATTATCTTGCCGACGATCTCGGGCTGGTTTCAATCCGGTCGAAATCGTTCCTGCCGCCGCCGTTGAAGCCAGTTTCAGAGGGCGCGCGTGCAACAACCAAAGACTCGATTATCGCAATCCCCCCACTTCTTGTTCTCGTGCTCGGTTTGGTATACTGGCGTAGGTCCGTAAACCGGCGGAAAGCTTATCAGGCAAGTCTGGCGGATGATGAAGAAAACAAAAATGAAGAAGTCAACTAAGATTCTCGTGGCCGCGGTTCTTGTTCTGGCCGCCGGCTACTTGATACAGAGATTTACGTCCAGGACTTCAACTACCGCCCGCACCCATTTATTTGCCGGTCTGGATACATCGACCATCAATGAGATATCTCTGGACGGCCGCTTCGCAATCAGACTGAAGAGGGAGCAGGGAAGGTGGATGCTTGAATCGCCCGTGGCCAATCCGGCGGACCAGGGGCAAGTTGAAATGCTTCTCTCAAAGATTTCCACCGACCCTTCAGGGTTTGCAGTTGCTAGCGACTTATCTGATACTGCCGCGTACGGTTTTAGATCCTCGACGTTGACCGTTAAGACGAGCGGGGGAAAAGTAGTTTCCTTGAATATCGGAGGCACTACTCCTGATTTTGAAGGATGTTACGTCCAGGTCGCGGGCGAATCGAAGGTGCTCGAGTTGTCGGAAAATCTCAGAACGTTCGTCGATGAACCACTGAAGGATTGGCGCGAGAAGCGCATTTTCACTGCCAACCTGTCTGATCTTCAGTCTGTCGAGTTTGAAGTTGGCGACACTCTGTACCACTTCGTAAGGCAGGACACCGTGTGGGAAGTTAATGGACGCCAGCTGCCATCGTCCAGAATAACTGAGCCGACCGAAAGCCTTGTAGGGGTTGAGGCAATGGACTTCATCGACTCAGTCGTTTCCGCCGCGAATACCCTCGTAGAATTTGAGTTTTCGGAGAGCAGCGGACGCCAAGTCTCGGGCAAGATATTCAAAGTAGCTGAGCTAGATTGCCTGTCCAGCTCAGCCACGAATCAAGTATACGTGGTGAGTCCCACGCTTCCAGAGAACCTTCTCAGGTCACTGAGACAAATCCGGAAGGACTACCTCACTAGAAAGAGAGAGTAGTTCGTCTTCTGTGTCATCGGTATGGTCATTGCGTTTTCACCCGAGGTTGCCATAACGATATTCTGATTCGAGTCGCCGCTTACTTTAACAACCCGGCCGTTTCCATAATCGAAGTAGGCAGTTCCTGTCACGGTACCTCCGCCGTCGATTGCGAGGTCCATTCCCTGAATTGTCGCTGCGCCCTTCAGCTTGACTTTTCCGGTATATTCAATTTTCGCGCACGTAACACCGTCAATTTCCTCTTCACCCGTCAACTTGTAATCAGTGTCGGTGTTGACCAAAATCTGTCCCTGGCCGCCAGGCGTAAGAACGGTGTCGTCCTTTTTCTGATTCCATGTTGATCCGGATGACACCTCCTCGGCCGGCAGCTTGAAAAAGAAATTTCCCAGATCCCGCAACTGTCCCGCCTGCGAATTCGCGAATGTGGTGTCGAGCCACTTTGACGAGATTTCCTCTCCGTCCGGGTGGATGTGAGTTTCCTTCGTCTTGCCGACAGCAGGGGACGGGGTCTGTGTCGTGTCGCCGGTCGACAGGATCGTCTTGTTATTGCTGGAATCGACCGTGATATCGAAGACGAGCTCATCACCGCTCTTTGTGCTGGACACAGTCATGCTTTGATCCGACACGATCTGAGCAGTAGACTCCTGTCCCATCATAGACTGAGTGGTTCCGAGGAGAGTATGGGCCTTGTAATGCAACGGCACACCGCCGGACGACTTGTACTCAAGTTTGTGCTGGGCCATGACGCTCGCACTGGCCATAAACATGATCACTAACACGATTGCACGTGGTTTCAATTTGCCTCCCGTTCTATGTTTTGTTTAAGATGTTGCAGAACTCTTTAGCTGCTCTCCTCCGGCTGCTTCCAGTAACAACTCGGCGATATCCTTTACTTGCACTGCAGATGCTTCCTTTGCCTTCACACCATCTGTCAGCATCGTCATGCAGAACGGACATGCTGAAGCGATGACACCTGCGCCGGTCGCGAGTGCCTCCTCCGTTCTTTCGATGTTAATTCTTTTGCCTGTTGTCTCCTCCATCCACATTCTTCCGCCTCCCGCACCGCAGCACAGCCCTTTATCCTTCGTGCGCTTCATCTCGACAAGCTCCACGCCGCCCATATGCGACATCGCTTCACGAGGAGCATCGTAAACGCCGTTATATCGTCCGATATAACAGCTGTCGTGATATGTGATCTTTGCTTTCTGGTCTGCACCAAGTTTAAATTTGCCTGATTTGATCAACTCATTGATAAGTTCTGTGTGGTGGAGTACTTCGTAGTTGCCTCCGAAATCCGGATACTCGTTTTTCAAGGTATTGAAACAGTGAGGACAAGAAGCGACAATCTTCTTTACTTTGTGTTTGGACAGGGTCTGAACGTTCTCTTTGATAAGTGTTTGTGCCAGATACTCGTTCCCGCTTCTTCGAGCCGGGTCGCCCGTACATTTTTCCTCGTTGCCCAGAATGGCGAACTTAATTCCAGCTCTCTTCATTATTTCCGAGAATGCCCTCGCGACTTTCTGATATCGTGCATCGAAACTCCCGGCGCAACCGACCCAGTAAAGAATATCGAAATCATCGTTGACTTCCGCCGCGATGGGTATGTCGGATCCTTCCGTCCATTTCGCGCGGTCACGCCAGTTGAACGCCCACACGGAAAAGTTATTCTCGAGATTACGATATGCCGCACCCAACTCAGTCGGGAATCGCGATTCGTTGAGGACAAGAAACCGGCGCATGTCGACAATAGAATCCACGTGCTCTATCATCACCGGGCATTCTTCCATGCACGCCCTGCACGTGGTACAAGCCCACAACTCTTCTTCGCTGATGAATTTGTCGACGATGTGTGAGTCGTCCACATTTTCGCCGGCCACGATCGCCGGAGCTTTCTCCATTGTCCTGCGGCGAATGTCGGTGATGATCTTCCGAGGCGAAAGCGGCTTGCCCGTAATGTTCGCCGGGCAGACTGAGTCACATCGACCACACTCAGTGCAGGTGTAGCCGTCGAGGAGCTGCTTCCACGACAGGTCCTCGATATCGCCTGCACCGAACCGCGTTATGTTCTCGGCCTCGAGGTTGAGCATCTTCAATTCTCCACGCGGCGCAAGGCTTGAGAAGTAGACGTTAAAGAACGACGAACCGATGTGGAGATGCTTCGAGTAGGGGAGATAATTCAGGAACCCCAGTACGAGTAGAACGTGGAACCACCAGAAGAGCTGGAAAATAGTTTCCCGGGTCGCAAGTGGGTAAACAAAAAAGATACCCGAAATGGCGCTGGAGAAAATTCTTGATCGGGCGTTTAAGGTGTCGGAAGCTCCCGCACTTGCGGCTTCGATGGAAATATGCGCCGCGTTTTGAAGGAACATGGTGATCATTATCAGGAGGATGAGACACAGGATCACGTTAGCGTCGAATTGGGAATGACCCGCCATGCGGAGACGTTTGACATGAGCGATGTTTCTGCGATATAACGCTACGATGACGGAGATGACGACCAAGGCGCCCATGATATCTTGCATGAAGACAAGTGGAGAGTAAAGAATTCCCAGGAACTTAAAGGAGAGGTCATTTCCAAACCCCTGGAGGAAAGTCTCAAGTATCGCCGTCAGCAGGATTACGAATCCCCAGAATATGAAAAAGTGCATCCAACCGGCTAGCGGCTCCCGGAGTAGCTTTTTCTGGCCGAGGGCAATTGTAAGTACTTTCCTCAGCCGTTCAAGGGGACGATCGAATCGATCTTCAGGTTTGCCGGTCTGTAGATAGCGCACCAATCTCCTGACATTGACCAAAAAGAAAATGAGTGCACCCGATAAGACCAACGCGAAAGCGGCCAGTTTCATTCTCGCCGAAGCATCATTTAGAAAATATATCGACATGCGCCAATACAATCAATTGAAGGCGAGTATTCACTTGAGTAAATTTTACAAATGCGGCTCAAGGACAAGGTAGCGATCGTAACGGGCGCATCCCGCGGCATCGGCAGGGGAGTTGCTCTCAGGTTCATTGAAGAGGGGGCAAAGGTTGTGGCGGTCGCGAGAAATGTCGCACTTCTGGATTCTCTGGTTGTCGGAGTATCAGGAAATGGTTCAAGAGTGAAAGCAATCGCGGCCGACATTTCAAAAGTGAAAGACTGTGAACTCGTGGTCTCGGAAACGATGAATCTTCATGGGCGGGTTGACGTTCTTGTCAACGCGGCCGGCTTGCTTGGTAATCGCGTCGGCCTTACATCCGTCTCGGTCGCGGAATGGGAAGAGATATTTGCAACTAATGTCACCGGGAGCTTTCTCTTGAGCAAGCTCGCTGCAATTGAAATGCTGAAGCAGCGGCGGGGTTCCATAATCAACGTGACATCGGGCGTGGTTGCTCGACCTAATCCTAACTGGGGGCCGTATCTCCCTTCAAAGTTCGCAGTTGAGGGAATGACCCTGATGTTGGCTGAAGAGTTGAGAGACACTGGTGTGCGAGTGAATATGGTCGATCCGGGGCGGACAAGAACGGACATGATACGAAAAGCCTATCCCGATCTCGACCCGAACTCGCTGAAGGAGCCCAGCGAAGTTGCAGAATCTTTTGTGTTCCTTGCCTCGGATGAGTCCCGGTGTGTCACTGGCACACGAATCCGGGTCGCATAGAATCTATCTTGATTACGGACGATCTTTTATTCCTGTCGATTTATTGAAAATCAGAACGGTTAGATATATATTTCGTTCAAGTGATTTATCCCACAGGAAATAACATTCTGACGGCAAAATGGGAAGAGTAATAGCTGTCGCGAATCAGAAGGGTGGCGTCGGCAAGACGACCACGACAGTCAATATTTGTGCGTGCCTGGCCGCATTGGAACATAAAGTCCTTCTCGTCGACATAGATCCTCAGTCGAATGCGACGAGCGCCCTCGGCTTCGACAAGAATGAGCCGCACACGAGCACATACGGAATGCTCATAGGTTCAACGAACTCCTCCGAGGTGGTAAGGGAAACGTCACTGGGCTTTCTCAAGCTGATGCCGTCCGATATCAACCTGGTAGGTGCCGAGATTGAGCTCGTGGAAATTGAGAATCGAGAATCGCTCCTGAAGAAAGCGTTGGCCGAAGTCAGGAATCAATACGAGTACGTGTTCATCGACTGTCCTCCTTCACTGGGTCTTCTTACTGTGAACGCACTTGTCGCGGCTGACAGTGTCTTGGTGCCGGTCCAGACTGAGTACTTTGCTTTGGAAGGTTTGGGACAGCTTCTAAATACTATCGCCATGGTCAAGCGCAATCTGAATTCGACACTCGAGTTGGAGGGGGTCCTCCTGACAATGTTCGATTCGAGGCTTAAATTATCGAACCAAGTGGTCGAAGAGGTCCGCCGATATTTCGAGAAAATGGTTTTTAAAACCATTATCGGCCGCAACGTGAGACTCAGCGAAGCGCAAAGTTTTGGAAAGCCGATTATTCTTTACGATGCCGCCTCGCTAGGTGCCAGGCATTATATGGAATTGGCGCGTGAGCTACTGGAACGCAACTCGATAAACCTCAAACCGGACCCTCAAGTTAGGAAGGTGCCGGCTGAGACTCCTATCGTCAAGAATAGAGAAAACTCAAGCGTATGAAATCTAATATTCGACTTGGTCGTGGATTAGACGCATTGATTCGGAAAGATTCTGGGCATGTCGAGAAATCGGTTTTGGATGTCGCCAAGGTCCATGCGCCAGATTCGATATCGAAGATCGCGGTAGGAAGGATCAGCGCAAACAAATATCAACCGAGGAAAGAATTTCACCGCGAGAGTCTCGAAGAACTCAAGAGCTCGATCAGGGAGAACGGGCTTGTCCAGCCAATCACGGTAAGACAGGTGGAGGAAGGGAGATTCGAGTTAATATCAGGTGAGAGACGACTCAGGGCGGTCATTGAGCTGGGTTTCGAGGAAATCCCCGCATACATTATCAAAATCGACTCGGATGCTAAGCTTCTTGAGCTTGCTTTGACCGAGAATCTTCAGCGCGAGGATCTCAATCCTATCGAGATAGCGACCGGCTATCAGCGACTAATTGATGAATGCGCGCTGACGCAAGAGAAAGTTGCCGAGCGGGTGGGGAAGGATAGAGCAACGGTAACGAACTTCCTTCGACTCCTGAAGTTGCCGCCTCAGATTCAAAAGAGTCTTGCGGCAGGCGAGGTATCCGCTGGTCATGCCCGCGCCCTACTCGCGATTGAGGATCAGAAAGAACTGTTCAGGGTGTTTAACAAGATCGCGCGTGAGAAATTGAGCGTTCGGCAGGTTGAGCAAGAAGTAAAGCGAATCCTTATCCCGAAAATCAAGGCATCGTCCAGACCGGCGGAAATGAGCTCGGTGGATCAAATGCCCTCGAGAAAGGACATAATCGTATCAGACCTAATAGATAAATTAAAAAGGCACTTAGGCACACAAGTGAAGATTAACTATAGCGAGAACAACCAGGGTGAAGTGAGGATAGAGTTTTACAGCGAAGAGGATCTTGGTCGCGTCGTTGAGCTGATACTCGGAGATCGGGAGGAATGAACCGGTGAAGACTCTCAAATCAAAAGAGGCGCCTGAACCGATCGGTCCATACTCACAGGCTGTCGAAAGCGGCGGCTTCCTTTTCCTCTCGGGTCAAATTGGTTTGAAGCCCGAAAGCGCAGAACTTCCCGACACTCTGGAGGAACAGACGCGCCAGATAATCAAGAATATTTCGGCGGTTCTGAATGCCGGCGGTTGTTCACTTTCAGACGTGGTGAAGACTACCGTTTATCTGAAGAATATGTCTGACTTCGCCAAGTTCAACGCAATCTACGCTGAGTATTTTAAGAATAATCCTCCCGCTCGAAGCACGGTTGAAGTGTCGGGCCTTCCTAGAAACGCACTTATTGAGATTGAGATAATTGCCCGGAAGTAAAATAATTCGATCATTACTTTTGATCTGTATCCTTCTGATTTTGTTCGCTCCGCTCAAGGCGTCAAGTCAGAGTCTGAACGACAAGATCGTCACAAGTAACTGTCTAGACTTGAGAGAGGCGCTGGGCCTATCGGCCGCGATCCCCGACACCACATTGGCCGGCGTCAGTTTCTCAGGCGATACTGAGGCAGTAAAAGAAAAACTGAAATCTCCCCTCGTGGCAGTTCTCCTTTCAGCCGTCATCCCAGGAGGAGGCCAGGTCTACAACGGCAGCTATTGGAAAGTGCCGGTGATTTTCGGGGTCCAGGCGTTCTTCGTTTCACAGTGGATCTCAAACAACAAGAACTACAAGAACTACCGATCTCTTTACAGCCAGCACACGGATAGCACAGCTCTATTGAGTGAAAGAGATATGTACCATGACCAAAGGGATTCATATGCGTGGTACATCGCAGGTGTGTACTTGCTGTCAATGCTGGACGCCTATGTTGACGCCGAACTATCGGGTTTTGACGTCTCTCCGGGTCTTTCCGTGTCTCCGAATGGTCGCGTGAGTGTGGCTCTGTCCCTCAAAAAGAGTTTTTGACGGCAGCCTGTTACCCTCGTGTGATTCCCGTTCTCTTGTTTAATTTCTTGTCCACCAATCCGACGGCATAAAACACCGCAGAGAGTGTGAGTCCCGGATACATAGGTTGTATGCCGAGCATGTAGGAAGGTGAGAGCGAACTGCCGTTTAGCAGACCGACGGTGAGCCAACACATCGATGTCAACCACCCGAAAGTCATCGAGAGAAAAATGTATTTCCCTGAAACACGCAGAGGACTGAAGTAACTGGTCACGAGTGGAATCAGGAGTCCTGGGACGAATACGGTGCCGAGATCGTACCACATGGCGATCACCGAAGGAATAAAGAGGGAGATCGCAATCGAGATGACCGCGGTCGCGAAAATTCCTATTCTCGAATATTCTAATATCTTTTTCCTCGAATCAATTCCAACATCAGCAGAATGAAGCATCCTGTAGAGGATATCTTTTCCGATAGTTACTGCGGAGATGAACGTCAGGCTCTCCAGGCTCGACATGATTGTCGCGAGCATGCCGACATAGAACAACCCCTTGACGAATCCGGGAAGCACCACTTCTGCAAGCGCTGGGTATGACATTGCCGGCTGAGCGAGTCCGGGTACGATTGCGCGGGCGTATAATCCTGTTGTGGAAGTCATGAAATCGAAAAAGAACCAGAAAGCAATTGAGGTTATGATTCCATATCTCGCGACGAATGCTGACTTCGCGGCGTAACATCTCTGGTGAAATGCCGGATCGATCAAAGTCCAGCTTGCGATGAAAAACCAGGCGATTATGTACTGCCATGAGTTTCCTCCCGTGAGAGTAAGATGCCCGGCAGGGACATGCGACCGTATGAAGGGAAGACCTCCGTAGTTCAGAAAGCAAAATGGAAGAATGATTCCGAAGCCCACATACATCAGAAGGAATTCGAGTGTGTTGGTTCTTACATCCGAGTGAAGGCCGCCTGAATATAGATATACCACAGATGCAGCTGTAGCGAAGGTCACCGATGCAGCAAGAGACCAGCCGAAAAGCATTTCTACTATTATTCCCACCATCAGCACGTACGGTGCAGGAGTGACTATGAACAGGGTTAGGAACGACCCCATTGTGGCGGTCGGATTCCCGTAACTTTCCCTGAGTTTATCCGGAATCGTGTGAAGCGCCGCCTTATGGACTCGCGGGGCAAGGAAGATCGCGAAAAGAAGCGCAAAGAAGTAATATGGCGCGCCAAAGATGAACCAGTTGGAAATCCCGTACCTGTACGAAAACTCCCCGACACCGAGTATCCCGCCGTACCACGTCGATACAAGAGTGGCAACGAATATCGGCAATGTGAGACTTCGTCCTGCCACCAGGTATTCGTCGATATGACCGTGCGCCCTCCTTGCCGCCCTGAAGCCGACGAATACCACAGCTACGAAATAGACCGCCAGTACTGTCCAGTCGGCCGGAGAAAGAGTCGCCTTCACCAACGTTCAGACATTTAGCATGACTAAAACGGTGCCGCGGTGGACCTCGACGCCAACCTGTCCGTTTACAGAATAGTTGCTTATCCCACGACCGCCTTTGGCGAGTCTCTCATGGTCCAACTTGTAGAATAGACCCGTGGTTGTAACTACCGTCTCGTCCTCCGTGGCAATTACGGATATCGTCGTTCCGGGTGGAACTTCTCCTTCATACCGTTCAGTGACGGGAAACAGAATGTACGATTCATCGGCCAGAACTATCGTGCACTTTCTCGAGAAGGCGCAGGCGATTTCGATGTTGGCGAGCGTATGGTCTATTCGGCCACCTGAAAACGCGGTGACCATGAAATGATCGCATCCCTTACCAAGCAGGAAATCAAGTGTCTTTTCGAGATCAGTGTCGTTCTGCGATTCTACTTTAACGATTTTAGTATTCTGAAGGTTACCAAGACCTGGGTCCAGCGAATCCAGGTCGCCGACAATGAAATCCGGTTTGTACCCGAGTGATATCGCAATACTTGCTCCACCGTCAGCACATGCCACCAGGGAAGGTTTCGGCAAGAGAGATTCTAATCGCGCTTTTGATTGCGAAATCCCATTACAAAACACGAGGACAAAGTTTTCGAAGGTCATCTTGGAATCACAGATTGATTGAACAATTCAAAAAGAAATTTCGCTCGGCTGCCGGATAAAAGTAGATTCCTTCGCCGTGGGCGATGTAGATGGTATTAAACAGATTGTTAACGTACAATTTGAATTCGACTGCAGAAAATGCCAACGCGTTCCTGATGGTATAGCTTATCCACGCGCTCATCACGAAATAAGGATCTATCTCTCTCGACGAAAGTTGGAAATCGTCAGTATATTGAGAGCCGACATACTGTCCCAACAGCATTAATGAGAAATCGCCTGTCGAGTACGTCGCTCGAATGTTACCCAGCAAGTCGGGAAATCCTGAAATCCTGTTTCCGTCAAGGAGGATCCCAGCCGCAACCGGGTTACCATCTGCGTCTGAGTACGCGGTGAAATTAATGAGACGATTTCGGCTGAGAGTGAAGTTACCATACAAGGATATGTTTTGGTTGACGGCCCAGTTTGATTCCAACTCGAGGCCGACATGCCTCGTTCGCTTAGCGTTTCCTGCGATCGGTTGACCGTACTTATCAAGCAAGCCGTTTGAAATTAATTCATCGTAAAATTCCATCCAGTAGGCAGAGACACCGAGCGACAGCTGAGCGGAATGGTAACCATAACCCATTTCAAAGTCGTTGAGAGTTTCGGGTGTGACAAGTGGGTGACCGAAATTAATCGTGCTGTCGGGGTTCAACCCGAAATGGGGAATCTCGCCGCCGCTCGATTCATCTGCGTTGTAGATACTCGAGAGCTGGGGTTCATGCGATGTACGGCTTGCGCTTGCGTATATATTTGATGTACTGGATAGATCGTAATTGATCCCGATGCGCGGGTTAAGAAAGTGGTACGGCACTGTGAAACGATTGCCCACAAACTTTTCTCCGTAAAATAGGTACTGCTTAAATTCGTATTCTAGGTCGACCATCGCGGTAGTGCGACTTGCAAGCTCATACAATTCATGGCCGTAGAAAGCCGCGACGTCGGTTCGTGCGTGCCACTCGTTGTAACGGAAGTCGAGAGGGAAGTCGGCAGGCAGGTTGTCGGCGGAACGAATGCTCGCCCAGTGGTCTGAAAAGCTGCGGTTTAACTCTGAGCCGAGGACAAGTGTGCCATTGTCGTGCTCAAGCGTGATCCTGGGCAGCCAACCGAATTGCTGCAGGTCTTCGTATGCGTGGATCAGCGCGTCAGTGGGGTTCTGAACAGGGCTAAAACCATTCTGGTAAGTCATCCGGAAATAGCTGGTGTCTGCCCAGGAACCGTCATAGTCGAAGAACCCGGATCCGTCGACGACAAAGAAGGAATTATTCAGGGTGACTGATGGAGAAATTTTCCATTCATTTAATAATTCAATGTGTGGCTGGGAAAAATTTTCTACTTCCGGCTGTCTCCTCGGAACTGCAAAGACTGTGTCGCGGCCATCGGCGGAAATGTACCTGGTCGCATGTGAAGAGTAACTCACCGAGTTACTGTCTGCACTCCAATCATCCCAGTTCTGCGTTCGCAGTGTTCTGTCGAGCGCTGCGAATTTGGGTAGTCCAAGATAAGACAGACCGTCCGCGATCGGCCCCCCGTATATGTTTATCTCGGTAGTCGCATCATCGTCGTACCTTGTTGCGTTTAGGAAATAGCTGTCAAGATTCACCCAGGAATCCTGTCTGTAGCCATCGGACAGCGTCTTGGCAATGTGGGCATAGAATGAGTAGCTTTCTGAAACGATGCCCGAGCTGAACGTCGCCGAGTATTTCTGGATTATCCCGCTCGAGCTGGGACCAGACTCGCTTGATAAAATAGGGGACACGAATTTGATGTCACCGGGACTTCCAGTCGTGCCTATTCCAAACGTGACATTCAGTTTTTTCTCGCTTGAGAAATTTGAGGTCAGGAGATTTATTGATCCGCCGATCGCCGGTGGTCCATAAAATTCGCTTCCGGCGCCACGTTGAACCTGAACCGATTGTGTGCTTGACTGAAGATCAGGCACATCGATCCAATAGACGTTATGATCTTCCGGATCATTCTGTGGGATGCCGTTTATCATCACCGAAATCCGGCTCTGATCGAACCCTCTCATGGTGACATAACTGTATCCGACGCCTTCACCGTTTTCTGAGTACTGGATCATCGATGGAAGTTGAGACAGGATGACGGGCACATCTTGCACAATGAACTGATCCTGAATAGCCTTGCGGGAGAGATTGGAGAACGTCACCGGTGATTTTCGTTCGCTGGCGATTTGAGCTGTTACCAGAACCGGCTGCAACCTGTAGGTCCTTCGGGAAATAATTATAGTAAGTTCTGGTCCCGGCACCGTGACATTTGTGTCAGCGGACGAATAACCGTCCGCGGAGACGATGAGCTTGTACCCGCCGGAACCAAGGCCCGATAACCGAAAGTGGCCGGCAGAATCAGCACGAGTGGACAGATTTGATTGAGCTATTCTGACGATGGCATTGCCGACGCGACCTCCATCTGCGCCGTCAAGCACTGTTCCAACAATGGAGTAGATCTGCTGGGCTTGGACTGAGGGTACTCCTAACAACATGAAAAGAATAGGTGTAATTATCCGCTTCTTCACTGGTTTTCCTCAACTAAAAAAGCCGTTTCCGAGTGCTGGGAGCCAGCAGACAAAAACGGCTTCGAGGAGAGCAAGGTCCATTTTCCTCCGCTGGTATTACCCAGATCAGGTTCGTAGGGTTTATCTCAGCCGTCCCGTACTTGCTCGGGACAGCACCCCTAACGGACAGAGGAATCTAGGAAAGCTTCGGCAGAGAATCAAGAACGTGCTAACGAGAGGAGAGATATTATTGCTCGCGTAGAAGATTCAGCCCAGTCACGGATCGGAGGGGAGAAGTAAATTAATGCAGGAAGAAGCAAAGAAGCTTCAAAGGGCGAGGCTGCGCATGAGAAGAGGTAGAGTAACATAACACTGATTCTACAACCACCACTTACGCATAACCGGGGAGGCTGGATCCGTCTCATCTTTCGGCCAGCCTCTCCGCCTTGCAGCTCTTTGTTACTTCTTAAGCTCGATTACAGGTCCTGCAAATATTGTCGGAGTGCCCTCAGCGAGTGCCGACCTGTTGAAGCTTGGTATGTCAACGGTCAAGATGTCGTTGAACCGGTTCAAGTATTGGCTGAGTTTTACCGTCAGCTGAGTTAGCATCTCCAAGGCTATGTCTGACGGCGGCCCGTCGTAAGGCGACATGAATGCGTACATGATCCCGGTGAGGCTAGAATGAAAATCCGTAAAGGCGTGGATATCGTCCTCGCCAACCTCGTGCTGGATCGTGCCGTTGTATATGGAATCCTTTATGGAGGCGATCGACTTGCCCAATGAGTCAAGCTGAGAACTTATCGATTTATATTTGCCGGCCCGGGTTCCTTCTTCGTCAGTCGCGAGCGACTTCTTGATTGTGGCTATTTGATCCTGGAGTGATTGGGTTCGATTGAGAAGTTCGTTGAGCGCATTAATATTTGTTCGGGCTTCGAGGCCCGATCGTGCATTTGAAGTGAAATATTCCACCGGGGCCTCAAATCGCGGATCCGCGAGAACTTGGGCATCGGTGGATTGAGTAACTCCAGCAGCCGATACCACAATCTTATACATGCCCGGCGAGACAAGTGGGCCCGACGTTGTGAACGGATTCGCACGAGATGCCTCGGCTGAGCCTATCTTCAGAGGAACAGGACTCTGATATCTCATGTTCCATACGAATCTGTTGAACCCCTTCTTTGCAGGGCCGTACAGCGTTGCAATCTGTGTCCCTGATGTGTCCTTGATGTCTATTTTCACCGGCGTCTCGTGCTCGCTTTTTTCCGACTTGGTCGTTGATAGCGTGTCCTTGAGATAATAGTCGATTATTACGCCGTGAGGTGGATTGGGCGCCGAATATGTGCTAAGATCGTTGAACGCATCCTTCCCCCACACGTGGTACGCGTAGGATGGGATTGCAGCAGATAAATGAAATGCGTCACTTTCCTCCGCCTCATTTAGCTGTTCAAGGTTTGAAATGTTGTCCATGATGAAAATGCCGCGTCCATGTGTTGCGGCAATCAGGTCATGAGTCTGTTTTACAAACTTAAGGTCGTAGACAGAGACCGACGGAAAGTTGGTTCTGAATTGATTCCATTCCCTTCCGTTGTCTGTTGAAAAATACATGCCGGCGTCTGTCCCAGCAACCAGAAATCCTTTTCTGTTCGGGTCCTCTCTTACGACATGCACAGGATCATCCGCGGGCAATCCCGTTGAAATGGATGTCCAAGATTTTCCGTAGTCGGCAGTCTTGAATACATACGGCTTGTTATCGTCGAGCTCGTGCCTGTCGACTGCGATATAACATCCACCATTATCAATTGGAGACGGGGCAACCTGGTAAACGCGTCCCCACTCGGGTAGATGAGAGACATTCTTCGCGACTTCGTCCCAGCTCTTTCCGCCATCTCGCGTAACCTGGACCAGACCATCATCTGTTCCCACCCAAATGACATTCGAATCTAGTGGAGAAATCGCGATCGATAGGATCGTATCGTAATTTTCCGCACCGCTGATGTCGAGATTGACTTTTCCGCCGCTCGGGATTTGTTTTGATTTGTCATTCCTCGTGAGATCGGGGCCGATGACGTCCCAATGTTGTCCGCCATCATCAGTTTTGAAAAGCACGTTGGCTCCGAGGAAGACCTCGTTCTCGTTAGTCAGTGAAACGGCAATTGGAGTTGTCCAGTTGAATCTGTACTTTAGCCGCGATGGAGGCATATCCGGTGCGTCATACAAGTACGGACGGATGTCTCTAGAGATCCCGGTCTTGACATTGATTCTGGAGAGCCAGCCGTTCTGCGATTCGGCATAGACTATATCCGGGTTGCTCGGAGCCGGGACGACATACTCACCGTCGCCGCCTGCAACGGTGTACCAGTTCTGGCCTGTGATACTTCCTCCGTACAAATTGTTCGAGGTGCCGTACCACGCATTGTTATCCTGCAATCCTCCGCCGAGATTGTATGGATTGCTGTCATCCGTGGCAACTTCATAAAACTGTTCAATCGGCAGGTTGTTGAGGAACCGCCATGTCTGTCCCTGGTCCGCAGAAAGATAAACGCCGCCGTCATTTCCAATGATTATGCGGTTCGGGTCGGACGGGTCGATCCATATGTCGTGGTGGTCGACATGAACTCTCCCGTTGACGCTCTTTACAGTTTTGCCGCCATCGGTCGATTCGGAAATCAAGAACGACAGAAAGAAGAGTCGGTCCTCGTTCTCAGGAGAGACAACGAATCTCGAGAAATAAAACGGCCGAACGTCCAGAGTATGATTATTAGTAATCATATTCCAATTATCTCCGAGATCTTTCGAATCCCAGAGCATACCCTCCTTCGATTCTACAAGTGTGTAGATGTGATTCGGGTCGCTCGGCGCCGCTGCGAGCGCGATCCGGCCGAGAGGTCCTTTCGGCAATCCTTCCGTTAAGTGTTTCCAAGTTGTACCGCCGTCGGTAGACCGATATATGCCGCTTCCCGTTCCGCCGTCGTTAAGTGCCCAGGGATAACGCATTACCTGCCACATCGCCGCGAATAGAACCTTTGGGTTTCCTGGATCCATCACGAGGTCTGAAGCGCCGGTCGTGTCATTAACGTACAAGACTTTGTCCCAAGTTATTCCGCCGTCGGAAGTTCTGAACACTCCCCTGTCAGGATTTGCGCCCCAGGCATGCCCGATGACGCCGACAAAGACGACGTTGGGATTAGTGGGATCGATCACGATCCTTGATATCTGACCGGCATCTTTCAGTCCCATTGATTCCCAGGATTTTCCCGCGTCAGGAGAGAAATAGACTCCCTTTCCTGTGATTATATCGTTCCTCAGATTCGCTTCGCCTGTGCCGACCCATACGTAATTTGGGTTGGACGGAGCCAACGCAATCGCTCCGATCGAGAGACATGGCTCCTTGTCGAACACGGATTTCCACGATATGCCGCCGTCGATGGTTTTGAAGACGCCGCCGCCGGCGGCTCCAACGTAGTAAATGTTCGGCTGTCCAGCGATTCCGACGACTGCGCTGACCCTTCCACCTGCAGCTGCCGGCCCGATATTCCGAAATTCAATATTCTGCAGAACGTCCGATGTATCCTTTTGTGGCATGCCGATGACTGGCGCGAAAGCCGATAAAAAAAGCGCGATAAGTAAAAGCACTGGATGCGACCAAGCGATTCCGGGCTCGGCCACTGCCCCGTTTAATGGTGTGTTGATTGACATCGTCCTCCTCCTTCTCAATGTGGGAATTTTCTTTCTCACTAAGTATTCGTAAGTGAGACTTATGTTGGCGCCGGATCAATCTTCATTTTCTTCTTCTGCCTTGTACGACCTTAGCTGAAAGTCCGCCGATCGGAGAACGGTGTTTCTAACTCTTCATTTTTCAACCGCCTGGCTGTCAAGGTAGATTCTCAACCTCTGCCCGGCGTGGATCGATGTTCGTTTGCCCATTCCGTTCCATTCTCTGATATCTTTCGTATAGATCCCGTATCTTTCAGCTATCCTTTCAAGAGTGTCACCTGGTTTCACGAGGTAAAGGAATGCCTGTGAGGAGGACTGGCGCGCGCCTGAGACGGATGTCGTGTCGTCAATTATCGGCACAGCACTTGTGAACACGACCGGCTGCGAATATTTCGGAAGCTCAACGGCCCACGTTCCAATCGGGAGGCTCCTGTTCACGAGCCAGGGGTTCAGATATTTTACTTCCTTGTAGCTGGATCCCTGTTGGCGCGCCCACGTAGCAATGTCAGGAATTCGAGCAACGACGACGAGCTTCGTTTCGGCAGGCGGATAAAAATCTGACTCGGTAAGATCAAAGCCGTAAGACTGATAGTGTTCCATGATCTGCTTGATCGCCGCAATTCTGAAGACGAATCTGTAGGTTTCATCGTTCAGGTATAGGCTGTAGTAATTCCTCACCATTTGGTAGTCCAGGCTTGATTTTATCCCACCGCCACCCATGTTGTATGCAGCGGCAGCGAGCGACCAGCTTCCAAAAGTAGTACGTAAGTCGTTAAGGCATCTGAGCGCCGCCTGCGTTGCTTTATGGAAGTTGAAACGCTCGTCGACGTACTCATTAACTATGAGTCCATACCTCCTCGCGGTGTCGTCTGTAAATTGCCAGATTCCTGCCGCATCTTTATTGGAAATGAGATTTCTCAGCGCGCTTTCCGCCACAGCAAGATATTTGAGATCCTCAGGCAGATTCATATCCCTGAGATTCTGTTCGATGAAGGGAAAATATTTTGTGCTTCGTTTGAGATCGAGGATAATCTGAGCGTCCGAGAGTTCCACATAGAACGCCTGTTCCATCCGCTCCCGGACATCAGGTATTTCCAGCGGGACCCGCTCGCCGCAGAACTCAAGTGAATCGGGAATCCTGTACGATGAGAGGCGACTCACGTGTTGTGGGTTCATGATGACTTGCGCGCGCGCGTCGGCAACCAAATGGTTATGCAGAGCTAACCCGACGCCGGTCGCAACGAGAAATCCAACAGGCAATATTAGTTGCAGGGGGTGCTTAGAAATTCGTGACGTAACCATGACGTATCCCAAAATCTTTTATAATTGTAACTGCTTCATCCGGGTCATCGCAAAGATGGAACATCTTCATATCTTCTTCGGCAATACATCCTTCGGCGAGCGCAGTTTCTTCCATCCAGAGGAGGAGCTTCTCCCAGTATTTGCTTCCCATGAGGAGGACAGGAAACTCTCTTGTCTTTCTCGTCTGGATCAGCGTTATCGCCTCTGAAAATTCGTCAAGAGTTCCGAAACCGCCCGGCATCACCACGAACCCCTGCGCGTATTTTACAAACATCACTTTTCTTACGAAGAAGTGTTGAAAAGTCATAAGCTTATCTTTGTCTATGAAATCGTTCGCCTTCTGTTCGAAGTCGAGCGCGATATTCAGCCCGATGGACTCTCCGCCGCCCTCTCGAGCACCACGGTTGGCCGCCTCCATCAAACCACCTCCGCCGCCGCTTACGATTGCATACCCGGCTTTCGCGAGATCGTGTGCGACCTGACGAGTCAGCTCATAGTACCTAGAACCGGCCTTCATCCTAGCCGATCCGAATATGGAGACCGCCGGCGCGACCCGGCCCATCAAATCAAACCCGTCGACAAACTCGGACATGATCCGGAATATTCTCCAGACATCCCTCTGGCGTGCCTCCAGCATCGACATCCGATCGTTGTTCTGAAAATGATTTACTGTTGTGCTCATTTCAAATCTTTCCATCCAAAAAGTTTTGCAAGAGTATTTTTCCATTTTCCGTCATTACCGATTCGGGGTGAAACTGCACTCCCACGGTGGGATAGTCCCGATGCTTCAAGCCCATTATAGTGCCTCCATCGGCCCATGCAAGCACTTCAAGCTCCTCGGGTAAATCCACGCCAGAAACTATCAGCGAATGGTAACGTGTAGCTGCAAAAGGAATCGGCATCGTGCTGAATATCGATTTTCCATTGTGAATTATTTGGGACGTCTTTCCGTGCATCGGGATCCGTGCCTTGACGATCTTACCGCCAAACACCTCCCCGATCGCTTGATGACCAAGACAAACACCCATGATTGGTACTGATCTGTAAAATCGCCGAATCGTTTCTTCGGAGATCCCAGCTTCAGCAGGAGTCTTAGGCCCCGGCGATATCACGATCGCTTCAGGTTTCTTTTCCTCTATGTCCTTTATGGTAATCCTATCATTCCTGGAAACATAGACCTCCGCACCGAGTTCCTTGAGATACTGGTATAAGTTGTACGTGAACGAATCGTAATTGTCAATTAAAAGGATCATTTGAAATTCTTGACCAACCTCAGAGCTTCGAGATTAGCTTTCATCTTGTTAAGTGTTTCTTCGTATTCTCTGTCGGGATCCGAATCGTAGACGATTCCGGCGCCTGCCTGCAGGGAGCCCAGGTCGCCGTGTACGACGAAGGTACGGATTGCGATACACGTATCCATGTTGTTATTGAAGTCGATGTAACCCACCGCTCCTCCATAAATTTGGCGTGCACTCTTCTCAAGTTCTGTAATAATTTCCATTGCCCGCACCTTTGGCGCTCCACTCAGGGTGCCGGCAGGAAAACAGGCAGCAAGGGTCTCGACTGCATCCCTTCCCTTCTCTATGCCTCCGCCGACGTCGCTGACGATATGCATCACATGAGAGAATTTTTCGACGTGCATGAAATTCTCGACGTATACGCTCCCCGTTGACGCGACGCGGCCAATGTCATTGCGCCCGAGATCCACTAGCATGACGTGTTCGGCTTTTTCCTTTTCGTCGTTGAGAAGCTCGCGCGTCAAGGCTTCATCCTCCTCCTGCGTCGATCCCCTCGGTCGCGTTCCGGCAATTGGACGCATCTCGATTCTTGTACCCTCTTTCCGTACAAACATCTCCGGAGATGAACCGATGACAGCAAGCCGTTTCCCACTTACATTTGACTCAAGATAAAACATGTACGGCGAGGGGTTCTGTGCCCTCACGGCTCTATAAAGAAGGAATGGATCCCCCTTGTATTCGAAGTCAGCACGTTGAGAGAGGACGACCTGAAATATGTCCCCGTCAACGATATACTCTTTGGCCCGCACGACATTTCGTTTGAAAGTCTCCCTCGAGATATTGAATTTCGGTTCGTTAGAATCAAATCCATCCGCCTCTGTAGCGACGTGAGAAAGCACCAGTGTGTCTTCAAGTCTTTTCAGGTCGGCTATGCGAATGTCAAGTGCTTTCCCAAGATCACGTGGATCGCCCTGCAGGGGAACCAACGAGATAAGCTCAACCCTTCTTTTGAGATTATCCACCGCTACCACCGTATCGTAGACGTTCAGAAGAAGGTCCGGGAGAGGGTCTTCTGATTTCGGTATCGGGATGGACTCCAGGTACTTTACAAAATCATATCCGAAATATCCGACTGCTCCTCCAGAAAACCTCGGAAGACCCTGGGTCGGCACTACTCTAAAGCTCCCGAAGAATTCCTTCAGCTCGAGGATCGGATTCCCCGGCCGTTTTGTGGTCTTACCTTTTGTGGTGATGCGTACGGTGCCCTCTTCCACGGCGAGCGTGGCGAATGGATTTACACCAAGGAAAGAATACCTTCCGATCTTTTCTCCCCCCTCGGCGCTCTCAAGAAGGAAGCTGTCCTTCCCGAGAGAACGTAATTTCAGATACAATCCTACCGGGGTAAGGATATCGCCGAAGATCTCCGACACCACCGGGTAGTGTGTATAACCCGAGGATTTCGCAGCTTCCAATTCCCTCAGTGCCGGAATTCTCAGATTGTCAGGCGTCATCCGTCGCGAATTCCCCGGCCCGTTTCGCATACATGGCCCGAATATGATATCTCATCAAGCGCCGTCAGTCGATACTATATTTCGCGAGAAGTTCCGCAGCCTTCTTGACATCCTGACGCGAAACGTCAAGGTGTGTGACCGCTCTGACCTTTCCTGCACTGCCGGCGGAGAGAAGAACGCCGATCCCTTTCGCGTCGGCTATCAATTTATTCACATTGAGGGGCGGCTTGACTCCGAAGATAACTATGTTTGTCTCGACATGGTCGATGTTAACCTCAAACAACGGCGACTCAGCAATGATCCGCGCAAAGGTTTTTGCTTTCTCATGGTCCTCAGCAAGTCTGCCGATGTTGTGATCGAGCGCGTAAAGTCCGGCAGCTGCCAGGATTCCCACCTGCCGCATTCCGCCGCCAAATATCTTGCGGAACCGCCGTGCTCTGTTTATGAACTCTTTCGTCCCGGTCAAAACCGATCCGACAGGTGCACCGAGACCTTTTGAAAGACAGACCGAAACCGAATCGAATTGTCGTGCGTAATCAGCGACGCTAATGCCCGTGGCAACCGACGCGTTCCAAAGTCTTGCACCATCAAGATGGTAACCTAGACTATGTCGGCGAGCAACATCCCTGATCTCCTCGATCGTCTTCATCGGATAAATTGTACCGCCTCCCCTGTTATGTGTGTTCTCCACGCAGACGAGTCGAGTCGGCATCATGTAGTACAGGTCAGGTCTTATAGCCTCCTCGACATCACGGGCGGTCATCAGGCCTCTGATTCCCTGCACAGGGTTGAGCTGAACTCCGGACAATAGCGAGGGCGCCGCAGTCTCATAATTGAATATGTGCGAATCTTTCTCGACAATTACTTCATCGCCGGCGTTGGTGTGTGTCTTGAGTGCCAACTGGTTAGACATCACGCCGCTAGGAACGTAAACGGCGCTTTCTTTTTCAAGGAGGGCGGCAACTCGCTCCTGAAGCCGATTGACTGTCGGGTCTTCGCCGAAGACATCGTCTCCGACTTCCGCGTTGGCCATTGCCCTTCGCATTTCGTCATTCGGTTTCGTGACAGTATCACTTCTCAGATCGATGTAATTCGTGACTAACTCTCCTTCTCTTTATACTTGAATTTAAGAAAAAGCGCGATAAGAATAGAGACTAACGTGACTCCTTCGGCAATTTGAGCAATAACATCTCCGTGTCTGGTATAGAATGTCAGTCTTCTTGCCAACGGGACATCGGCGACCAAAGTTGCACTTATGTCGAGTCCGGTTGGTTTTCCTATGAATCGGCCGTACTCGTCAATCATTTCAGATATCCCCGTATTAGCAGATCTGACAATTGCCCTCCGATTTTCTACAGCTCGTATTGAAGCGTACGCTGCGTGTTGTGGCGGGCCGGATGATTTGCCAAACCAACCGTCATTCGTTATGATGACAATGAAGTTCGCCCCCCTTTTCACAAACTGTCTTACATAATCCGGGAAAATGCTTTCATAGCAGATCACTGTTCCGAATTGATTCCCATCGGGGAGCTTGAAGATTGTGGTGTCCAAACCGCGGGCCCAGTTGCTAATCCCGACGCCCCACTCGAGGGGTTTGATCAGGTAGGGGACCGCGTCGGCATATGGAATTCTCTCGCCGAATGGAACAAGTATAATCTTCCCGTAAGTCTGAAAGTTTCCGCTATGCGGCTCGAAGAGGGCTGCCCCGTTATAGGCATCGTAGTACTTCCGTTCAATCGAATCGTAATGACTGCTTGGCTTTGCACTGTCGGCGGCAGAAAAGTAGTAGGCGAGCGGAACTCCGCTCAGCAGGCAGACATCATTTGAGTCGATAAACGATTCAAGTTCGTTCCTAAAGTAAGTCAGCTGCGGAAGAAGAATGTAGAATGGGATTGCCGTCTCCGGCCATACTACAAGGTCCGGCTTCGACTTGAGAATCTTCCTCGTTTCTCCTTCATAAGTCCTCAGTATCTGAGTGGGAGAACCGCTCCACTTGGCATAGGGATCTATGTTAGGTTGAACCACCGCGACTTTGATATGAGATGCATTGGAAGTGTCGGCATGGCGCAGGACATTCAGGCCGTATATTTCCGGGATGATAATCAGAAGGAGGCCCGCGATCGTGCAACAAGCCACCTTCATCCACCTGGAGTCCGACATCGTTGTGAACGATTTAACAGCTATCGCGAAAAAAGTATTCGCGAGCAGAACCTGAAAGGAAATCCCAAAAAGGCCGGTAAACTGCGCGAACTGGATATCTGCCAGATTATATGACTGAGAATAGCCGACGGTGAGCCAGGGGAACGCGACCTCACTAATGGAGTGAAGATGTTCAAACGAAAGATATATGAATGGGAAGATGAATATTGTGCTCCTGCCAAGTCTCTTTCGGAGGAAATGATAAAACAAGATCGGGACTGTAAAGAAAAGAGGGTGACCGAGCATCAGCGCCACGCCACCGATCATCATGAACGGATCACTTTCCCTCGACCAGCCACCGATCCAGTATATCACCACCACATTGAGAACAAGAAAAGCAACGTACGATAATTTGAATGCGTCTCTGTAGTTCTCAGCTTTTTCAATTGTGATAAGAAATGGGACGAATCCGACGAACGCAAGCCAGCTGAAGTGAAATGGCGGGAAGGAAAGCCCGAGGATAAGTCCCGAAATGGCGCACAACGCGATCTTAGATGTCAGCACGTCAGATAATCTTGGCATCTATGTCTTACCTGTAAACGTAGATCGGATTAGACAGGATCCAGGGGAACGAGCGTTTTATGAAGAGTGGCAGCATAGCTCTCTTCTGAAAAACCTGGACCCGATATTCTCCCGGCGCAGTTATTCTTAGGTTGATGCTTTCCTTGTTGTCATATTTGCCGATAGTCGTGCCGTCACGCAGGATCTCAGCCTCCACATATCCGCTGTCGGGCAGAATGACATCAAGATGCATTTGATCGGTGAGTCTGATACTGTCACCCATTACAGCCTCAGTATCCCCCGACATCACTGTGAACAGGAAGCCTCGAGCTTCCTCCAATCCGGAAAATGAGACGAAGGAGTTTCCCTGATTGATTGCGCGCAGAATGATTTCTCTGTCATGACCGTAGTTCCCGTTGAACGGCTCTCTCGTTACGACCACGGTCTGTACCAGGTTGAAGAGGCTTACGTAAGATGGGAAATCGATGTACGAGTTCTTTCCAATCTTGAGATTGGAATGAGCATCAAGAGATCCGATGCCCACGACCTTACGCTTCTGATTCAGCTCGTCAAATCTTCTCATTTCCTTTTCAGGAAAATCGAGCAAATAGTTTAGCGACTCGTCCTGGAATCGGTATGCGATGCAAGCGCCGATAAGTTTGTTTATCCTGAAGAAGTTAAGTGTGTTCCTCCAGCCTTCATCGAAATTATATAGTTCGATTCCGGTGAAATTGCCGATATTCCAATTGTCCCAGTCCAAAGTGTTTCTCGGATGAAACACATGCGCCAGTATTATGGTGCTACGGTCCCTGACTGCCTGGTGAAAGACCGAGTCGGAAGTCACACCGTTGCGAGGAATCAGCGGGACGCTGTCTCCGATCACCAGGAAATGACCGTGTTCTCCGTCAGTCGAGATCTCGACTGCGGGCACGACCAACGTCATCCCGAATCGCCTGTTGAGACTGTCTCTAAACGGCTGGACCGTATTGTGGTCCGTGAAGATCGCGAAATGCAATCCGAGGGAGTCGCATGTTCTGGCGATCGACGCGTAAGTTCCGCTTCCATCAGAGTATTGCGTATGAATATGTATGACACCTGAATACTCATGATACTTCCCGAAATTCACTCCTGCCTGGCGGAATATTTGGTACGTCATCAAGTCGTTTCCCACTGAACAAATAATTATTAAAGCAATGAGAAGTCCGATCCATGTCAATATCTTCTTAAGCATGGGCACGCTTCAGAAAAAATCTTAGTATGAAGAACAATGCGGTGCATCCCAGCAGAACTAGTACCACCGTCCCATAAATCTCCAGGTACATTTCCAATCGTTTCCAGTTGTGGCCGAGAAACCAGCCGCCGGAAATAAGGATTGTGTTCCACAGGAGTGCGCTGGCAGCACAAAGAGGAAGCACTATGCGGATCGGGAGTTCCGACAAGCCGGTGAAGAACGAAATTATGGCACGCGTCCCCGACAGAAAGCGGTTTGCGATGACGAGTCCATACCCGTATTTTGCGAACCAACCCTCTACAGTCTTGATCCTGCCGAGCGGAAGGAACCGAATCCGGCCGGAGTCGATGATCCTCCTCCCGATGAGAAATCCTACGTAGTACATAGTCGCAAAGCCGGCCGTGCTACCGGCCGTTGCGCAAAGTATTGCCACCGCAAGATTCAATCTTCCGGCTCCGACGAGGGAACCGACGAACGCTATTACGAGATCGCTCGGTGATGGCGGAAATAAGTTTTCAAGGTAGGCGAAGAAGAACAGCGACAAATACAGGTACGCCGGTTGTGTATGGCTCAAGTAATTTATGGCAGCTTCGAGGTCAGTCAAAGCTCATCCATAAGGACAACTGCGATGCACGCGATGGCGGTTCGGCCGACCAGTGTTCCTTCGGTCGTTTTCGATTTAACCGACACGACATTCGGAGGAACGTTGCACTGTTCGGCGATAGATTCCCGGACACTCTCGTAATGCGGATTCATTTTGGGCTCGTCTGCTATCAGGACGATATCAATGTTGCTCACCCTCAAATCACTCTCTAGAGCAGTTTTCAGGCAGAAGGCGAGTATTTCCCTGCTGTCTATTCCCGTAGTGGAGGCGTCAATGTCCGGAAAGTGAACTCCGATATCTCCACGCGCACATGCTCCGAGAATCGCGTCGCTCAACGCATGGAGCACAACATCGCCGTCCGAATGTCCGTGCAGTCCCTTCGGATGGGGAATCAATACTCCACCGAGCTTCAGAGCTTTCCCCTCGACAAGAACGTGCGCGTCAAAACCGAAACCAATTTTCATCTGCTGTTGAATCCTTTGAATTCGTACGTCGGCTTGTCCCATTCGACTCTCACGTCCGTCACATGGGCTGCCATCGGGCCGACCCTCGCTTCTTTTAGGAACTCCTCGATGAGACCTCGGTCGCCCTCCACAACGATCTCCACCCTGCCGTCTATCAGGTTCCTGACAAATCCCTTGAGCCCGAACAAATCCGCCTTCCGGATGGCAAAGAATCGATAGCCGACTCCCTGAACGGAACCGCTTACCAAAAGATGGGCGCGTGCGTCAGCCATTCAGGAGTGCCTTCTTAATAACAGCAATAATTTCCCGGAGTTTCGAGCTCTCGAAGTTCAAAGTGTAGAAACCGTTTCTTCCTCCGCCTTTTGCATCATGATCTTTGCGCAGCGAGTCGATCAGGATCTGGATTTGCCTGTCGTCTCCCTTTAGGTTCAGATTGATTTGACAGACGTTTTGTTCTTGCCTGTGAAACATAAATGACTTATCGATTTCTCTTGCCACACAACTTGAAACATATCTTAGCTCATTCGAATCTGCAACTTCCTCATTTAAATCGACGATTGCAAGCTGCTCCTGAGATTTCCTCAGCTGTTCCGAAAGTCGCTGGCAGAGAGCGGAAAGTACCCGTTCGCTCAACGCCTTTATTTTCCCGTCTTTCTCTTGTGACTGGTTCTTCAATTTTTGGATCGCAACCGAAAGTTCGGTCGGTTGCGTCGAAAGAAGTCTTGTGCTCTCGAGGACGATGCCGTTGAGCATGTTGTATTGGTGGATCGCCCTGCCACCGCAATAGAACTCTATCCTGGTGAGAGACGCCTTTATTTTTTCAAGATTGCCCGTGAGTATTGGGCCTACCTCGGATGTGTGGGTGCAGTGAGTTCCGCCGCACGCTGAGAAGTCGAAGTCCTTTACTTCAATGATTCGTACCGTCCCTTCGACTTTAGGAGGTTTCCTCAACTTAAACGAAGAAATATCCGACTTATCGGCAAAGTGAACGATGACCTTCCTGTCATCGCGGACCACCTCATTCGCTTTCGAAACCACTTCGGAGACTTCGTCTGGAGTGGGCTGACGCGAAAGATCGATTGTTCCTGTGGTTTCGCCAAGCCGGGATGAAACGGTTTCTATGCCGAAAAGATTCTCGAAAGCGGCGGAAAGAATATGTTGGCCGGTATGCTGCTGCATATTGGAAACCCGGCGCTCGCGGTCAATCTTGCAGTCCGCTGGGCCTTCGTTCAACTTCTCAGCGAGAACATGCACAACCTCACCATTCTCTTCGACAACGTCGACTACATCAGTGCCGTTAATAGTTCCGGTGTCATGCTCCTGCCCGCCTGAGGTCGGATAGAAATAACTCTCGCTCAAGATTACCGCCGGCTTGCCGCGAACAATGATTGACTTAAGAATTTCAGACTTGAATTCCAATGTGTACGGGTCGGTGTAATACGGTCTCATCATTTGGAATGTGAAATCGGTTCCTGGTGGATGACGGCTCTCCAAATCTCCGGAAATTGTTTGATTATCGACTCTTCGAGCTCATTTACGATTCTAACGGTATCTTCAAATGAAAAAGTTTCATCAAACTGGCATGTCATCGCGACGCGAATTCCCTTTTCACTCTCGGCGAAATTCAGGTTGGAGCACGTGACTACTCCGCGGCGGGATCGAACATACTTAGTGAGTTTTTCCGGGAGGTCGCTGCTCCGTAAATCAACCGACTTAGCGGTTCTTGGACGGGAAGTCGACGTGTCTATGTGCACGAAAATCTGGTCCACAGCAGGAACCTGGTTCCTGATTTCTCTTTCGAGGTTGTCCGCTTTCCCGTGAGCGGCGTCAATCGAGTCGACGTCATCTACTTCAAGGTGAAGGTCTACAACTATACCGGTTTGTGTTGAGAAGACTTCAACTTCATGAATTTTGCTCGCGGTTCTCTCGGCCGAGAGCTTGATCTTGTCGATTATCGTTTCCTTTTGAGTTTCAACCGGCTCGGCATGTACGACCACATCGACACCATCTCTTACACCTCGTACTCGTCTTTCGATTTCGTCAACGAGCGAGTGCGCGCGTTCAAACGGGAGGAGTCGTGGAAGACCGACCACCATATCGACGAAGATTCTGCCGCCTGCGACTCTGACGCGAAGACTCTTAAGAAGTTGGACTTCATCGGTACCTAGAGCAGCCGATCTTATTGCTTCCACAAGGCCGGGGTCCGGACTCCTGTCTACAAGAACATCAATGGTCCTCTTGCCGAGGCGGAAACTTATCACAACTACGATGACCGACACACCGAGCGCAGCGATCGGGTCGGCGAAATTGAATCCGCTCATTGCGCCGATCAAGCCGATTATGACCACACCCGAGCTGAGTATATCAGTCGAAAAATGAAGAGCGTCCGCTTCAAGCGCCTGGCTATGATATTTTTTTGCAGCGCGAGAAAGCATCCTTGCCCTCGTGAAGTCCACAGCGATCGATGTTGCCATGACAGCAAAGCTCCAAAACGTAATGTCGATCGCGACACCTTTGACCATTAGACGATGCACGGCTTCACGCGCAATGAAGTAGCAAGTAATAAGGAGGAGGAGCGTTTCGAAAAGAGCGGAGAGATTCTCAAACTTACCGTGGCCGTAATGATGTTCGGAGTCGGCGGGTTTATCGGCAGCACGTATCGCGAAAAATGTCATGCCTGCCGCCATGAGGTCGAGACCTGAATGAGCAGCCTCACTGAGTATGCCAAGGCTCCCGGTGGTGAGTCCCACCGCGAGCTTGAACGTCGTAAGAAAGACCGCGGCTACCAGTGAACTGATAGCCGCTTTGATCTTCTCATGAGACGCTGTGTTCGTCAATCGGCGAATTGATCCCTTCTCCCGGGGAGGTCGTGGATCGGATTACACCTTGACGTATTTGTCCACAACGGCCTTCGTGTTCTTTGTGTTGAGCTTCAAGAAAAGGAACTCGAGTCTTTTTTCAAGCTCTGCGTTGGCCGTGGCGAACCAATCTTTCCCCAGGTTCCACATCTGCTGCTTGAATGGTCCGAACGACTTCTTGCGCGTCTTGTAAATGAACTGCTCATCGGTCATATCGGGCTTCTTCTCGTCGGCACAGTTCTTTCTCAGGTAATCGTACACCGTGTTGCGGAAGTCTTTGGGGAAGACGTCGAACAGGAGGTTTTGGAAGCCCGTTGCAAGATGGATCTCAGCGGTCCCGACACCCGGGAACTTGTCGAACAATTCTTCGGGAAGAGTTGACGCGCCGTGCTGCACCGCTCCCGCCATCTTGTATTCCTTGCGGGCGATTTCCGATATCGACTGGAGTACGCCGAAGTCAATTTTGACCTGCGCGACCGTGCCGTCGGGCAGCGGCACTCCGCCGTGGCTCGAGCCGGTTTGCACACTTATCTTGCTGATTGTTGTCGCGCCGCTCTTCTTCGCATTTAAAGTCCTCACATACCCGCGCATGTACTCCCTGAATTCCTCAGGAGTGGAGTTCTTTCCGCCCACTTCCCCGATTTCTCCGCCAACTGAGACAGTTACGCCTTTCGGCTCCACTTCGCGAATCAGCGCGGTCATCTCAGCCGCAAGTTCAAAATTGCTCCGCTGCTGTTCCTCGGTGGTCTTCTTGCTGAGATCGACGAGGGTAGAGGAATCTATGTCGATATTGTAAAACTCCGCCGCGATCGCTTCCTTGATAAGCGAGCGTATTCCTTCCGCCTCTTTCTGGGGATCCTGAGCGAATTTCTTTGCATTGAACTGAAAATGGTCGCCCTGTATGAACACGGGGCCCTTGTAGTTTTCTTTCACTGCGGCAGCAAGCACACAAGCTGAATATTCAGCAGGCCTCTGGTCGGTGTAACCCATTTCCGATTTCGCAATTTCAAAAACAAAAGGTCCGACATTGTTCTTCTTTGCTACTCTGAACATCGCACGTGCGAAGTCATACGTGATTCCTCGTATGTTCACGGCGGGCACCGTAAATCCTGACACTTCACCCTTTCCGTATGCTGAGTATAAATTCTGGATCGACGCCGAACCGCAGCCAAGACTCCTCGCTAGCTCTCTTATCATCCATCTCGTCTTCGTCTTCACTTCTTCGCTCGGATTGAAAACCGACTCGTTAACGAGTGTATCGATCACCGAAGCCCGAAGCTTGTCGGGATTTCCGATCTTCACACTCTTCCAGCCGTCAACATCAACGACACCTTTCACGCTGCTGCTCAGTTCATCAACATTCTTAATCATTTACACCTCCAAAATGTTTTCGATAGAAAGTTATTAAACGGATTAATCGTATACAAGAAAATCAAGCGGACCTGCGGAGTCGTGCGGCGAAGCCGCCGTCCATATCGTGCCGGTGCGGAAAAGTCTCCACGAATCCTTCACGTCCCACCAATGCACGGTCGACGAACTGGTCAGCTGCTTCCACATGATAGTCGGGATGATTGCCGAGAAATTCCGTCACGACATCCTGGTTCTCTTCGGAATCGATGGTGCATGTACTGTAAACGAGAATGCCGTTCGGTTTAAGAAGAGTCGATGCGTTTTCGAGTATCTGCTGCTGGACCTCATGAAGATTCGTGGAATCTTCGGCAGATCTTTTCCACTTGGAATCGGGTTTCTTTCTTATGACCCCGATGCCGGTGCAAGGCGCGTCAACAACTATACGGTCAAATAGCATAGGGTGAGTGTAAGTCGCGGCATTCGCTGTAACAACCTGCACGTTTGTATACCCGAGTCTTTCGAGAGAATAGACAATCAGCCGTCCGCGTGTCTCGTACTTTTCGATTGCCGTGAGCTCGACATCACCGCCGGTCAACTCAAGGATATGAGTCGTCTTCCCTCCGGGGGCTGCACACATGTCGAGGATCCGTTCGCCGGGCTGCGGATCAAGAAGTTTGGAAACCAGTCCCGCGCTTTCATCTTGAACTGTGAACTGACCGCCCCGGAAGGAGTCGAGTTCACTGATCCTGGAAAGACCTTCGACGTAAAGAAAATTCGGAATATAATGTGCGCGCGTCACCTTGAGTCCTACGGTTTCGAAATCTGACACGAGCTTATCGACGGAGATCCTTCCCGTGTTAACCCTGATTGACAGCCGCGGCCTGTCGTTCAGCGCAGACAGTAATTGCTCCGTCTCGTACACTCCGAAGCGATTGATGAATCGTCTGACCATCCACAACGGAAATGAGTGCACAGTCGCAAGAGCCTTGACGGGATCCTCTTCGACGGATGGATATTCGACCACCTCGAGTTTCCTGATAGCCGAACGCAGGACGGCGTTCACCAGATTTGCCAGATACTGTCCCCGGAGCTTCTTGACAAACTCGACCGACTCATTCACCGCCGCGGACTGAGGCACGCGTTCAAGGAACATTATCTGGTACATCGCCAGCCTGATAGCATTTTTGATATTGATGTCCAGCTTAGGATAGTCGCCCCGGTAAAATTGCGAGATTACGTAGTCGATCCGCATTTTCCACCGTATCGTACCGTTGACCAGCTCAGTAAGAAACGCTTTATCTACCCTGCTCATGTCAGAGTTTCGCAATTCGAAATCGAGGAGCTTGTCGAGATATGAATCGGTTCTCTCGACTCTGTTTAGAACCTTAATTGCAATTTCCCTTGCGGTGTCGTAGAGAACAACGTCGGCTTCTTGGTTTGGAGAACCGTAATGTCTTCTAGGCTGTTCCATCTCTGCATCCCCTGACCTTTCTTTGCCTGCGGTAGCCCTCGGCCCACTTACTCGAATTCAACGCATGCCCGGTCTGGATCAACGAACTCGAATAATTGGTCTGCTCGAATTGCTAGGGATAATATTCTCGTTTGTGCAACGCCTGCTCTTCATGAACACAACTATGACCGAAAACGTCTCTCAATGTCGGCGGTGGGGCGCCCGATAGAGAATCGACTGTTTGCTCCTAAGCAGAAGCGGCAGGATCCGACTTCACCTTCTTGCCGTATTTCTGCATGAACTTCTCGACTCTTCCCGCAGAGTCTATGAGCTTTTGCTTGCCCGTGAAGAACGGATGGCAGTTGGAACAAATTTCAACTTTCAGGAATTGACCCGGTTCTGTCGATCTTGTCTTGAATGTATTTCCGCAGACACATGTGACCGTCACTGTGTGATATTTTGGATGAATTCCGGCTCTCATTTTATCTCCTATTAGGTCACCAATCTATTAAAAAACTGCCAAAGTTCCAAATTTTCGGCGGTTTGCCAAAATTGACGCTTTTGTTTCAGCTAACCTGCAACATCTGCCTCAATACCGTAAGAAGAATGCCGCCGTTCAAATAATACTCAACGTCGACGTTGCTATCGAGGCGCGCGATAACTTCGAAGGTCTTTGGATTCCCGTGTTCATCACTTGCAACCACGTTCAGGATCTTATGGGGACTAAGGCGATCCGCGATACCGGTAATCGAATAGACTTCCCTGCCGGTAAGACCGAGCGACGTTGCGCTTTCTCCATGTCTGAACTGAAGTGGAAGGACTCCGAGTCCCACGAGGTTGCTTCTGTGGATTCGCTCATAACTTTCCGCGATGACAGCTTTGACCCCGAGGAGTAGAGTTCCCTTTGCGGCCCAATCGCGGGAGCTGCCGCTGCCGTATTCCTTCCCCGCGATCACGAGAAGTGGTATTCCTTCCGCCTGATATTTCATTGATGTGTCATACAACGTCATCCTCTCGCCGTCCGGGAGGTGAACGCTCCAACCGCCTTCGGTACCGGGGACAAGAAGATTTTTCAGCCTGATATTGGCAAACGTACCGCGCATCATGACTTCATGGTTCCCGCGGCGCGCGCCATATGAGTTGAAATCCTTTGGCTGGACACCGTGGTCAATAAGATATTTGCCCGCGGGACTCTTCGCGGGAATCGAGCCTGCAGGTGAAATATGGTCTGTCGTTACCGAGTCGCCGAGAAGCGCCAGAACTCTCGCATTTGAAATGTCACCAACGTCGGAAAGTTGTTGGGACATCTCTTTGAAGAAAGGCGGCTCCTGGATGTATGTCGAATCAGCTACCCACTTGTACTCATCCCCGTCAGGAACTCTTAACCCTTTCCAGTTTTTGTCGCCTTCAAACACATGGGAATATCGGGCGCGAAACATACCGGGTTTCACAGATTTTCTGACGGCATCTGCAACTTCCGACTGAGTAGGCCAGATGTCTTTGAGGTAAACAGGTTTTCCGTCTTTAGTATAATCGACGGGTTCGTTCATTGGATCAAAATCGATTCTTCCCGCAATCGCATAAGCAACCACGAGCGGAGGTGAAGCAAGATAGCTCGCTCGAGTATGCGGATTGATGCGACCTTCGAAGTTCCGATTTCCACTCAATACAGATGCCACGACAAGTCCCTCTTTTTCGATTGCGGCCGAAATACTCTCATCAAGAGGACCGCTGTTTCCGATGCATGTCGTGCAGCCAAAGCCGACAAGATTGAATTTCAATTTCTCCAAAGCGCTGACCAATCCCGCCTCCTTCAGATAATCCATCACGACCTGCGAGCCGGGAGCGATACTTGTCTTTACCCAAGGCTTGGAGCGCAGACCGTATTTCTCCGTTGCTTTCTTCGCAAGGAGTCCCGCAGAGACGAGGACATTGGGATTGGAGGTGTTGGTGCAGCTTGTTATAGCAGCAATCGCGACCGATCCATTATGCAGCTCGAAAGACGAACCGTCTTTCTTCACTTGGACTGACTTCGTAGCCTGGTCGTTATTTAATTCAAATCCGCGCTCTGCCGTAGAGGCAGTGAGCGATTTCTTGAAAGAGGATTTTACGTCCTTCAATTCAACTCTGTCTTGCGGGCGTTTCGGCCCAGAGACGCACGGAATTATGCTCCGCATGTCGATATCAACAAGATCGCTGTAGACCGGCTCCGGGTCATTTTCATGCCAGAAAAGTTTCTGTTCCTTACAATAGGTTTCAACAATTGCGACCTGCTCATCAGTCCTCCCTGTAAGAACCAGATATCTTATAGTCTCGTCATCGACCGGAAAGAATCCCATCGTAGCTCCGTACTCAGGCGCCATGTTTGCGATGGTGGCGCGGTCGGGGAGACTCAGCTTCTCCAATCCCGAACCGAAAAACTCCACGATCTTGCCGACCACTCCCTTCTTCCGCAAGATTTGCGTCACTGTGAGAACGAGGTCGGTAGCGGTAGATCCTTCCGGGAGTTCTCCCGTCAGTCTGACGCCGACAACTTCCGGCGTTAGCATAAAGTAAGGCTGACCAAGCATGACAGCTTCCGCTTCAATTCCACCTACACCCCACCCGAAAACACCAAGACCGTTTACCATAGTCGTATGTGAGTCCGTTCCTACCAGCGAATCGGGAAACGCATGGACCACATCGCGCTGGACGCGCGTCTCCACTACCCGGGCCAGGTACTCGAGGTTGACCTGGTGAACTATCCCGGTATCAGGTGGAACCACCTTGAAATTCTTAAAAGCCTTTTGTCCCCATCGGAGGAGCAAATATCTCTCGGTGTTCCTGCTGAATTCGAGATCAGCGTTTATCTGAAATGAGTCGACGGTCCCGAAATTATCGACCTGGACCGAGTGATCTATGACCAATTCGGAAGGAATGAGAGGATTTATCTTCTCAGTATTTCCCTTCAATCTCTTGACGGCGCTTCTCATGGCTGCCAGGTCGACCACTGCGGGCACGCCCGTGAAATCCTGGAGGAGAACCCTTGCCGGCATAAATGCGATTTCTTTTTCAGGAAGATGCTTGCCGTCCCAGTTCAGAAGTGCTTCGATGTCAGACTTTGTAACTATCTTTCCGTCTTCATGCCGCAGCAGATTTTCCAGAAGAATTCGAATCGAGTACGGGAGTCTGGAGATATCGTATTTCTTTTCAGTGAGTGCCGCAAGGTGGAAAATTCTGAAACTTGATTTTCCGATTTTGAATTCTTTCTGGGTGCTGAACGAATTGGTCGTGGTAGCCATTTGAATCACTCCATTGTTACTATCGTGCTATGGAAAAATTTATCACAATTTTTTCGCTCTTTCAATGAGATAAAAAAAAGGCTGCCTCCCGGGCAGCCTTTTCGACAGTTCTTGCAGAAAGGACGATTAAATGTCGTAGTACAACATGAATTCATACGGGTGAGGTCTCAACGCAACCTGCTTGACTTCGTTCGCCATCTTGTATTTTATCCACAGGTTGACAAGTTCCTCGGTGAACACGTCTCCGCGCAACAGGAATTCATGATCCCTCTCGAGAGCCTTCAGAGCTTCCTCGAGTGAACCTGGGGTCGACGGAACGTTTCGCAATTCTTCAGGTGACAAATCATAAATGTCCTTGTCAAGCGGTTCACCCGGATCGATCTTGTTGAGAATGCCGTCCAGTCCCGCCATCATGAGTGCGGGAAAAGCCAGATAGGGGTTCGTCGATGGATCAGGCACACGGAACTCGATTCGCTTCGCTTTCGGATTCTTCGAGTACATCGGAATTCTGACGGAAGCTGATCTGTTGCGTTGGCTGTAAGCGAGGTTCACAGGCGCCTCGAAACCCGGCACAAGTCTGTGGTAGGAATTCGTTGTCGGGTTAGTTATTGCGCAAAGAGCAGACGCGTGTTTCAGGAGACCACCTATGTAGTAGAGCGCCATCTCGCTCAGGTTAGCATAGCCATTGCCGTAGAAAAGAGGCTTTCCCGCTTTCCACAAGCTTTGATGCACATGCATGCCTGACCCATTGTCGCCGTACAGCGGTTTGGGCATAAACGTAACAGTCTTGCTATGCTTATTCGCAACGTTCTTCGTGATGTACTTGTAGGTCATGAGATTGTCGGCCATGTGAGTAAGGGTATTAAATCGCATGTCGATTTCAGTCTGACCCGCCGTAGCTACTTCGTGATGATGGACCTCCACATCGATTCCAACCTTCTTCATAGTCAGCACCATTTCTGACCTGATATCCTGCAAACTGTCCGTCGGTGGAACCGGGAAATATCCTTCTTTGGTTCTAGGACGGTAGCCGAGGTTCTTGCCCTCACTCCTTCCGCTGTTCCAGAACCCTTCTTCCGAATCGATCTCGTAAAATCCGCTGTTTATTGTCTGATCGAACCTGACATTATCAAAAATGAAAAACTCGGCTTCGGGTCCGAAGTAAACCGTGTCTGCGAGTCCGGTCGATCTCAAATAAGCTTCGGCTTTATGAGCGATGAATCGCGGGTCACGCCTGTACGGCTCCCCGGTAATGGGGTCCTTTACATCGCACACAATATTGACAGTTCTGTGAACGGTGAAAGGATCCATGAAATATCTTTTCGCATCGGGAATCAGAACCATATCACTTTCCTGGATCGCCTGGAAGCCTCGAATGCTTGAACCGTCAAATCCTACTCCCTCTTCAAAAGAATTCTCACCAAGTTCGGAAGGGAGAATTGAAAAATGCTGCCACTGACCGGGGATGTCCGTGAATCGCAGATCGATAATTTCAGCGCCGCTGTCCTTGACAAACTTCAGCAGTTTGTCAACATCGTTGGCGGACTTGGCCCCTTTTGCCATTTGTTCCTCCTGGTTAATTGTTTTGTGTTTTTACTACTGTTGACTCTTTGATTGTCGATAGAACGACGCTCGTCTTGGTGCTTAACACGCCGGGCCACGACTGGATGCGGGAAAGAAGTTTCTCGAGGGAGTTTGTGTTTTCGGCACGGACTTTCAGAAGATGCGACCCTTCGCCGGTCACGGAGTGACACTCGAGTATTTCCTCGGTCTCCCTCGCACGTTCCATAAACATCTGGTAGTGTTTGCTTGAGTCGATTGAGACTGTGATAAAAGCAGTGATGTCCTTGCCTAGCCTTTTCGCATCAAGAACGGCGGTGTACCCTTTGATAATGCCGCGGTCTTCAAGCTTCTGGATTCGCTCCGAGATGGTCGGGATCGTCAGCCCGAGCTGTTGCGCCATTTCGTTTAGTTTCGTCCTCGCATTCTTTTGGAGTATTTCGAGGATCCGATGATCGATCGGGTCGAGCTTCTTGTCGCCGCCGGTTAACATGATTGATGTAGTCTTCTAATTAATTAAGCTATTTAACCCAATTAAGTTAAAATAATAAGATTGAATTGTCAAGAGGGAAAATAAAAAAGGCGGCCGGAAGCCGCCTCGAAACCACTTTTGAAAGGCTGACTTACATATTTCGGACGATAGCCTGGGCGAATTCGGATGTCTTGACTTCCGTTGCGCCTTGCATGAGCCTCGCAAAGTCATAAGTCACTGTTTTTGACTTGATCGTCTTCTCCATCGCTGAAGTGATCATCTGCGCCGCCTCATTCCAGCCCAGATACTCAAGCATCATCACGCCACTCAAGATGAGAGATCCCGGATTGACCTTATCGAGATTCGCATACTTAGGCGCGGTGCCATGCGTCGCCTCGAATACTGCGAAACCAGTTATGTAATTTATATTTGCCCCGGGTGCTATCCCTATTCCGCCCACCTGAGCTGCCAAAGCATCGCTCAAATAATCGCCGTTCAGATTCAGCGTTGCAATCACATCGAAATCTTCCGGTCGGGTGAGCACTTGCTGCAATGTTATATCTGCAATGCTGTCCTTTATGATTATGCCTGCACCGGCCTTCCCATCCGGGATTCTGCACCACGGACCTTTATCGATTTCGACCGCACCGAAGAATTCCCTGGCAACACTAAACCCCCAATCACGAAACGCGCCTTCCGTGAATTTCATAATGTTGCCTTTATGTACTATTGTCACTGATTTGCGTTTGTACTTGATCGCGTATGAAATGGCACTGTGAATCAACCTGACGCTTCCGCTGTAGCTCACGGGCTTTATCCCAATTCCGATCTTGACTTCGCTTGGAAAGTCCTTTGCACCCACAGCGTTCCAGAATTCCTCGGCTTTTGCTTTTGTGTTGAAGCGGATCTTATCAAAGCCTTTCGGGAATTCTTTTGCAAGGAAGTCTAGAATCTTCTGGGCATCCGAAGTCCCCGCGGCGTATTCAATTCCTGCATATATATCCTCCGTGTTCTCACGGAAAATTACCATATCGACTTTTTCCGGATGCTTCACAGGAGATGGCACGCCGTTAAAGTATCTTACCGGGCGAAGGCAGACATATAGGTCGAGCATTTGTCGAAGCGCCACGTTTAGCGACCGAATTCCACCACCGATCGGCGTAGTTAGCGGTCCCTTTATCGCAACAACGTATTCTCTTATAGCTTTCACAGTGTCGTCCGGGAGCCACACCTCCCTGCCGTAAACTTTATTCGCTTTCTCGCCGGCAAAAACTTCCATCCACTCGATATTCTTCTTGCCGCCATATGCTTTGTGAACCGCCGCATCAAACACAAGTCTGCTTGCTCGCCAGATGTCGGGACCTGTTCCATCACCTTCGATGAATGGAATAATCGGATTGTCGGGCACCTTCAGTTTTCCGTCCACATTTTCGATCTTCCCGCCTTTTGTATGTGCTGACAGTTTCTCGTAAGTAATCATGATCGTACTCCTGGTTTATCGTAGACTTGAATCGTGGCGCGTATTCGTTCGGCGTAATCAGTCATTTGGCTGAGGGACTCGTACATCTTCAGATGCGGACGAATCTTCAGCCCATCGTCCTCGTATCGCGGTGTAACGTGAAAGTGGAAATGGAAAACTGATTGACCCGCTGCACTTCCGTTATTGCTAAAGATATTGAGTCCTGCCGCCTGGAGAGTCTCTGTGATCGCTCTTGAAACTACTCTCAACGATTCGACCACATCCGTGAGGACAGGCAGCGGAAGATCGAGGAACGTGCGATAATGATCCTTCGTGACAACGAGCGCGTGGCCGAAATTGATGGGATTTATGTCCAGGAACGCGACACTTTCGGCGCTCTCGTATAGAAACTGAGCGTACGATTCCCCTCTGACTATTTTACAGAAAGCACAATTATCAATCTGCATGATGAATCATTTTCAAGGAATGGAAATAATAATACTCAGGAACAGCCTCTGAGATGTTGTGCACTGATCCAGAACCGAACAACACAATTGCGAAATTCGAATAACATCAAGTGACCTGAGATAAGGCTTACTCAGCGCTCGTCGATGGGTAAGAAGTGCACATCCCGAGGCCCCGTGTATTCGGAAATCGGTCTTATCAATCTGTTATTTACGTACTGTTCCATCACATGTGCGGTCCAGCCTGCTACCCTGCTAACTGCGAAGATCGGCGTGAACAGATCAATAGGAATTCCCAGATAGTAATAGGTTGACGCAGAGTAGAAATCGACGTTAGGAGCGAGCCCCTTTTCTTTTTTTACGTACTCTTCAATCTTCTCTGAAATCTCAAACCATTTCAGATTTTCGATAGTTTCACCGAGCCTCTTTGAGAAATTCCTAAGGTGCTTGGCGCGCGGATCTTCAACTTTATAGACACGGTGCCCGAAACCCGGAACTTTCTTCTTTGCTGCGAAGAGTTTCTGCAGGTAAGGTTCCACGTTCGCGACAGTTTTAATCTCGAGAAGCATTTCCATAACTTCTTCGTTCGCGCCGCCGTGAAGCGGCCCCTTCAAAGTACCGATTGCGGATGTAATTGCGGAATAGATGTCGGAAAGCGTTGCTGCCGTAACTCGCGCAGAGAATGTAGACGCGTTAAACTCGTGATCGGCGTGCAGCACGAGAGCACAATCGAATGTGCTCGAAGCGGTTGCGCCCGGTTCCACTCCATTCAGCATATACAGGAAGTTCGCGGAGTGGCTGAGAGCCGTATCCGGTTTCAGGTATTCGCCATTAAGCCTGATCCGATGAAAATTCGCGACAATCGTAGGAAGTTGGGCTACCAGCCTTACCGACTTTCTCCAGTTTGCCTCGACCGAGCTGTCGTCCGCTTCGCGATCGTACACGCCGAGAAGCGACACTGCAGTTCTCAAGACATCCATCGGGTTGGAATTCTTTGGAACACCCTTCAAAAATGAGACTACTTGATCCGGCAGTGGTCGGTTCGCGATAAGGTCTTTCTGCAGCCTCACGAGCTCATCTTTGTTGGGAAGACTACCGTGCCATAGCAGATAGACTACTTCTTCATAACTCGCATTCGAGGCAAGCTCATCGACGTTTATGCCGCGGTAAACAAGCTCTCCTTTGAATCCGTCTATAAAGCAAATAGACGACTGACCTGCTACAATTCCGTCCAGACCCTTAGCGAATGTCGATGGTGCTTGAGCAGTTGAAGCTGGATTAGACATCTAGTTTGGTAACCTCCATGAGAGATTGTAATAATTTAACCGACGGCGGCGGGAGAATCAATTTACCAGGCCGAGCATTTCTCTGTAAACCGGACGCTGAACCAGAACAGACTCTGCAGTCTTAGCCTGGTTGTCGTAGCCAAGCGTGACCATGACCTGTCCGCTATTCCCTTCGAACCGACCTACGATCTCGGCCGTGAGGATTTCCGATATCTCTTCTGCGTGCTTATCGAACAGTTCTTTTTCGTCGCCCCTGATTTTATCCGAAAGCGCGACGATATCCTTGTCTATCGAAGGATCGTAATTTGAAGAGGAAGAAACGAGATTGTGAGCATCGCCGATCACCTGTGCGAGACGTGATGTGTAAGTGAAATCGCTCTTCTGAACGAACGTCTTGAGCTGTTGCAGAACTTCCTTTCCGGCTTTGAAATCGGAAGATATGGAATCATGCGCAGAGCGGAACTCAGTCGCAAAGTCGAACATGTACCCGCCGCGCATTAACTGAATCACATAATCGGAATGTTTTTCGGGAGCAACGGTCGAGTCGGGTGCTATGCCTCCTGCTTCATAAACTCCGCGCCCGTCCAGCGTGTGAAATTCCTTTCGCAGGCTGTCCGGCAGAATGGCGTCCTCGCCATCCCGACTCCGCTCATAGTTGATCTTCTGGATGCATCTTCCGCTCGGGGTGTAATATCTTGCCGTAGTAATTTTCAATTGTGATTCATACCCGAGCGGCAGGATCGTCTGCACGAGTCCTTTGCCGAAAGTTGTAGTTCCGATTACGACGGCCCTGTCGAGATCCTGCAGCGCCCCCGCCACAATCTCACTGGCGCTGGCGGTGTTGTTGTTAACGAGGACGGCAAGCGGGAGATTAGGCGCGATCGGATCCTGGTCCGACACATACCTTTTGTTCGAGGCCGGATCGCGTCCCTTTGTCATCACTATCAAACTCCCTTTCGGCACGAAGAGCTCGACAATATTGACAGCTGATTCCAACAAGCCGCCGGGATTATTGCGAAGGTCCACGATCAAACCTTTGAGGTTTTCACGCGCCATAAGATCTGTGAGTGCATCTTTAACTTCCTCATCCGAACCGCGAGAGAACTGGTCGAGCTTTATGAACCCTATGCCTGAATCGATGACTCCGTAATAGGAAACGGACTTCACACGAATTTCGCTTCGCACGAGAACGACATCAAAAGGTCTCTCCTCGCCTTCGCGCTTTACGGTGAGGGTTACCTGACTTCCCGGCTCTCCGCGCACCATCTCACTTATTTTGTCGAGTTTGGTAGAAGTGATGTCAGTCCCGTTTATCTTTAATATTTCGTCGCCGATTCGCAGTCCCTGCCGTTGGGCGCTGTAGCCGTCAAGCACACCTGTGATTATGACCTTCCCGGAGTTTGTGCCGATGGAAACTCCCACACCACCGTATTTGCCGGTCGTGAGCAGATCGATTTCGCCGCTATTCTCTTTATCCATGTAAACAGTGTACGGGTCAAGAGAAGATAACATCGCATCAATCCCTTTTCTGACAAACTGCTGCGGAGTGACGGGGTCGACGTAATTGTCCACAACGTCTTTATAGACATTCCCAAACAGGTCAATGCTTTGTCTGACCTGGTAGAAGGTGTCGCTGTCCTGTATTGCAACGAAGCCTATGCTAGTCGCGATAAGAAGGCTCGTGAATACCCAAAGAATCTTACTTTGCATTTCTTTCCTCCATGGCTCTCTTCATTCTCAACGCAACCGCGTCAAAAATATTTTCCGCAATCTTTTCAATTGTATTCATTCCATCAACAATTACGAACCTGTCAGGTTCCTTCCGGGCGCAATATTCAAAGCCCTCATTTACTTTTTCAAAGAATCTTATTTCGGAATCTTCCATCCTGTCGGCTTCCCTTTTGGCAGTCTTTCGTCTGTGCACAGCTGTTTTTGCGTCGAGCCGAATCAGGAATACAATGTCAGGGGCTAAGGCCTGAGTGGCGAATTCGCTCACAGCTTCTATGCTACTGATCGGGATGCCTCGACCGAATCCCTGATAAGCGATCGACGAATAGAAATATCTATCCACGATCACCGTAATATCCTGGTTCAGCATCGGAATTATCTTTTCAGCCACGAGCTGTGCCCTGCTCGCGGAGAAGAGAAGAAATTCGGTATTGGCATTTATGTCCAGGTCCGCCCGGTGAAGGAGAAGTTCACGCACGCCTTCGCCAAGTTTTGTGCCACCCGGTTCGCGAAGGAGCTCAACACGAGTACCGAGCCCGGAGAGCCGCTTGAACAGCAACTCAGCTTGAGTGGTTTTCCCGCTTCCGTCGATTCCTTCAAATACGATAAACACATGCTAAAATAACTTCCCGGTAAAGTCTTTCCAATCTAATCGGGCATACATTTTCGGCAGGCAAATTGATATTAGACGCATCAAAACCTATATTTTCATCTAGATGAGACATAACTCACGATACGTCAAATTGGCCTTCGCCCTGATCGGGACATTGATTCTTATTGTCGTTGTCTCATCCCGGCTAATATTCAGCAGCGATAGGCTTTCTGCGCTGGTCCTTCCTCAAATAAGTCGGCTCCTGAATCGAGACGTATCCGCCGAGCAGGTCGAGCTTTCTTTTTTCCCAACCATTGGGATCAGGATAACGGGCTTCAGAGTATCGAATCCTGATTACAGAAAATTCGACAGCCCGTACCTGCTGGATGCGAAGGCAGTGGTGATCGACGCGAAGATACTGCCGTTGCTCAAGAACCGGCTTGAAATAAACAACGTGATCTTCTACTCACCGACAATTTTTATTGAGGAAAATCAGAGAGGCAGGCTCAATACCGAGCAACTACTCAGCGAGACATTCTACAGGGAGAATAGAAATATCAGGGGATCACTTTCAAGTCTTCTACTCTCAAATTTCGAGATCTCGAACGGAAACATAATATGGTACAACGGCAGGACGGGAATATCCGCAAAATTCCTGAATATCGATTTTGCCTCGAAAATAAAGACGGTGGTGGAAGAGAATAAGCTTGTTCTGAATTCGAGACTCAATGTCGAGAGGTTCGAACTATGGAAGGACAACTCGAACTTATACAACGGTACAAGAATCAACGCGAGCTCGAAACTAGATTATGACACGAGACATGACCAGGTTCACATTGAGTCGGATCATCTTTCTGTTTTCGGGATCGAACTTCACTCATCGGTTTATCTGGCATTTTATCCTCAGACACAGATTTCGTTCTACACGGCCTCGACGGATTCGTCCGCCCGCAGTTTGTTTGGTTTTCTCCCGGAACTTCTCCAGAACCAGGTGATTGAGGAGTCTATTAAAGGCAAGCTGAGCCTCAAATTTAGGTATGAACTGAACGGATCGACGCCTGAAGCAGATCTTTATGCTCACCTGAAGAATTTTAGAGCGGAACTGAGATCAGGTGACACACTTTCGGTTGGAGACTTGGACACGCACTACAGTCTTCAAAATGACTCTTCGGCCTTCAGACTTTACATGCCGGGCGCGGTATTGGGCGAGAACTATGCGTCGCTAAATCTTGTCCTCTCTCCTCCCCAATTCGCGACGATTCAGCTTCTTGTAAATGTCGAGTTGAGAAAACTCGCACACAGTCTCGAGATCTCGAACGATAATCGGTTCTCCGGTTCTATCAGAGCAAAATACAATCTGAATTACGGCGGGAGCGTGAAAAATACGAAAGCGAGCGGTTTAGTTGTATTTGAAAATGCCCTGGCCCAGATACCAGTCGGCATCGATACACTTTACAGAGGTGAGGTCGATGGGAGCATATCGATTCGCGATAATCGCGCGACGATCAACAAGATGCTCGTTCGTCTCGGTGCAAGCGATCTGGTTCTGAGCGGAACAATGACAAACTACCAAAGCGTCTTCCTGGGCAGAGGTGCGATAATGCCGTCATTAAAATTGAGCGTATTGTCACGGACGTTCAGCACCATCGGCTTACTCCCCCATTTGAATTTCAACCTAGGCAGGGGGTCACTCGGCTGGCTCCCGACAGCGAACGTCTCGCTCCTCTTCTCGATCGGCAAATGCGTTCTCCCTTTTGACACTCTCTCGAGAGTGACCGGCAACGTCGATCTTCTCGACTATTTCGTCAGACTCAACAAAATGGACTACTCATCCTCCAGCGGAAACTTCTCCGTATCCGGCTGGAGCGATTACAGCCAGGAGGACAAGACGACCTTCAGCATAAGGACCCGCGTTTCGACTTCAAATTTTGGAGGGCTGATCCGAAGGTATCTCGGGAGGGTCGACGTTTCCGGAGGCGCCGGTGCCGGATTGATCGCGTTGAACGGCGTGTATGACGATTCCGGAAAAGTCGACCTAGCGACATTAGGCGGAAAGGGCGCGCTGAAGATTTCAAACGCGATCATCAAAGACTACTCGGTTTTGAACAAACTATACACCTTCCTTGGAGCGGACGGAAGAGATTCCGTGAAGGTCGCGAGTTCAAATTTCAATTTCGACATCACAGACGGCAGGGTATATCTTAACAGGCTGGTTTCGTACGGGAAGCCGTTCGACTTCAGGCTTGACGGCTGGCACGGGTTCGACGGCACACTGGATTATAAACTCACGATGAGAATCTATCCGCCCGTGAGCACTCAGGTTGGGTCGCACCTCAAGACGCTTTACCCGGACTTGACTCCAAATGCCGACGGCGGACTTTCACTCGGACTGGTTGCGGGCGGCACTACTTCGGACGCACGTTTCACTATCGTGGCACTCGGCGGAAAAATAGCAGGGACTCGCACGAGCCAGCCGCAATACGTATTACTCTCAAGGTGATAGGCGTTACTAATCATCGCTCCGTCACATTACCCTAAACCTCTTGATGACACTCCGGTGAAGCGCCACATCCCGAAGAAATCGCTCGGCCAGAATTTTCTGATGGATATGAATATCGCCGCGAAAATCGTCGACGCCCTGTCGCCGGAAGAGAATGATTTTGTAGTGGAGATCGGGCCGGGCAAAGGGGCACTCACTCGCATCCTGGCTGAACGGGGAATCAGGATCGAGACAATAGAAAAGGACGATGAACTTGCCGCGGGACTGGCAACCAGTTTTCGGCTCAACCAAAATGTTAAAGCGATCCAGGGAGACTTTCTCGAATATGATTTTCCGATTACGGAAGCGCCTATCAAGGTAATCGGGAACATTCCTTACAATCTCACCAGCGAAATCGTTTCCAAGCTTGTGGACGAGCGTGACAGGATCTACTCTGCCGTGTTGATGGTGCAGGATGAAGTTGCGGCGAGACTCTCCGCAAAGTCGGGAGGAAAAGAATATGGCGCACTTTCAATCCGGCTTCAGCTTGTTGCAGACGTTGAGAAACTGTTCCTTGTGCCTCCCACATGCTTCCGACCAATGCCAAGGGTCAATTCGAGAGTTATCAGGATCTCATTTGGAAAACGCAGGGCGATCGCTACCGAAAAGGAATTCGTGACATTTGTAAAGAGAGCATTTGGAATGCGCAGAAAGATGTTCAGACATTTCGTTTCACATTACTATGGAAAACCTGCGGCAAATGCCCTGGACGAAAAGTGGAAGACCAGAAGAGTCGAAACTTTTTCGCCGGAAGAGATCTACAGTCTATTCGAGAGCCTGGAGAAAAAAGTTGAAATTATCTGAATTGCGCTCGCTCGATAAGTTAAACCTGATCGGATTAGCCGGAATTTCTATCGTGGCGATCATATTCCACGCGCGGATCGAAATGTTTCTGGCAATAGTGCTTGCTAATATCACTGTGGGGGTAGCGATAATTGCAATCGTTGATTATGACGCCACGCATCACAACTCAATTGTGAGATTCATAGTTCAGTGGTATTCCCTTCCCCTGATCTTTCTGACTTTCAAGGAATTGTACTTAATGGTTCATCCGATCAACCCACACGATCTGGATTATCTACTGATTGGACTCGACAAGACAATTTTCGGGACTGACCCCACAGCTTATCTGGATCGTATCGCAACTCCCGGGCTTACAGAGTTCCTGCAGATCTGTTACAGCAGCTTCTACCTTATGTGGGTAATTCTCGGGTTCGATCTTTTAAGAGACCGCAATGAAGAAGGATTCATCTTTTTCTTATTCGTGCTTATGTACGGCTTCTATACATCTTACGTCGGTTATTTTCTTGTTCCCGCGATTGGACCGCGTTTCACACTCCACGATTTCTCGAACCTGGACGCGGAGTTGCCGGGACTGGTCATTACACATTTCTTGAGGGACGTCATCAACTCAGGCGAATCTATCAGGAATGTTGCAGAGGCGGCGGTCCATGCGCAGCGCGATTGCTTCCCGAGCGGCCACACTGAGATGACGATAATTACGATTGCTGCCGCTATCAAATACCGCGCAAAGTCGGCGATGGTAATCATACCACTCGGGGCCGGCCTGATTTTCGCGACCGTCTATATGAGATATCATTACGCCGTTGATGTCATTGCAGGCGTGTTGTTTGCGATTCTCGTCCTGTCCACCGGTGGATGGCTCAGATCAAAGCTTGAAAGAAAACGAGGCAGCGAGTTTCCTGAAGTCAATTGATCCCGCTTCCTCGAGACGTGTCGTCGCAATCCATCGATCCAAAAGAAAAGCCGGACCGATTGCGATCCGGCTTTAAGCATGATGAAGCTTTTACATGATCAGGCGTTCTTGAAAGCCTTCTTCCCCGCAAACCTTGAAGCCTTTCCAAGCTGTTTCTCGATCCTCATGAGCTGATTGAATTTCTCAACCCTTTCACCACGAGACGCGCTTCCTGTTTTCAAGTGACCGGCGTTTACGGCGACGGTAAGGTCAGAGATAATGGTATCGACTGTCTCCCCGCTCCGGTGTGATACGAATGCGCGATAGCCGTTCTTGTATGCCAGCTCGATCGTTTCCAGGGTTTCGGTTACGGTCCCGATCTGGTTCAGCTTAATCAATATCGAGTTCGCGATTCCCTTCTCGATTCCTTTCGCGAGAATTGACTTGTTTGTGCAGAAGAGATCGTCGCCGACGAGTTCTATTTTACTGCCCAGGACTTTAGTGAGATTGCTCCAGCCTTCCCAGTCGTTCTCAGCGAGTCCATCCTCTATCAGCACGATAGGGTATTGCTTCGTCCAGCTTTCCCAGAGTTTTACCATTTCGTCGCTGGATTTGCGCGTCTTGGAGCTCTTGAAGAACAAATACTTTCCGCTGTCTCGACGAGTCGAGTCGTCGACCCACATTTCGCTGGTAGCAGGGTCGAGACAGATGCTCACATCTTTTCCGGGCTTGTATCCCGCTTTCGTTATCGCCTCCAGTATCACCTCCACAGCTTCGTCGTTCGATTTGAGGTCAGGAGCGAAGCCGCCTTCATCTCCTACGCCAGTGCTGAGACCTTTCGATTTCAAGACGGACTGCAGGCTATGAAACACTTCAGCGCCCATGCGGATAGATTCGGCGAACGACGGGGCGTTATGCGGGGCGATCATGAATTCCTGGAAATCGACGTTGTTGTCCGCGTGTTTCCCGCCGTTGATTATGTTCATGCAGGGAACCGGAAGCAGATTGGCGTTCACTCCACCGATAAACTCATAGAGCGGCACACCGGCGCTGTCCGCGCACGCTCTGACGTAAGCCATTGAAACTCCGAGAATCGCGTTTGCGCCGAGAGCCGATTTATTCGGGGTCCCATCCAATTCTATCATGGAATAATCAAGCTCCCGCTGAGAATCAAAATTTCTTTTGGTGACATCGGGCGCAATTTTCTTTATGACATTTTCTACAGCTTTCTTTACGCCCTTCCCGCCATAACGCTTTTTGTCCCCATCGCGAAGTTCTGTTGCTTCTTTCTCGCCCGTTGAAGCCCCGCTCGGCACCATCGCGCGCGAGTGTGTCCCGTCTTCAAGAACCAGGTCGACTTCTACTGTGGGATTGCCTCTTGAGTCAAGAATTTCGAGTGCATCCAGTGATTTGATTTTCATTTTTTCTCCATGTTTGAAATATTTTGTCTACAAAATTACATTGCGCATGTCAGGTAATCAATTATGCGCCGTTGGTCCCTGACTCCCCCTTCCCCACTCAGGGGAAGAGTGAAATCGCGGGGAGCTCCACTCCGATTCTGAAATAGAATATCCACGGTGTTGACAATGTTTGAATTTTCGGATCTCTTCCGGGATAGAAACCTTTTCCCGCGCTGAATTCGACCGGACCGATAGGCGTATCGAACCCGAGCGATCCGCCAATTCCCTGCTTGAGGGTCTTGAGAATTATGTTCTGCTGTTGCACCCAAACGTCTCCGATGTCGAATCGACCGGAAAGATAAGTGTCGAAGAAAAGCTTGACCGGGAGTTTGGTCCTGAGCTCGAAACTTGCGAGAAAGATTTGCTTTCCGCGAAGTGCGTCGTCACGCAGACCGTAAAAGAGATCCTCCCCGCCAAGACTGAACTGGCGTGTGACAGGGAGCGATGCATCACCGAAGCCGAATTCATAATGTTGCCCAAGAGTGACCGTCGAAAAGAGAGTGTGGTACGTCTGATAATTGAAGAAGATCTTGGTAAACGAAATTTGGCTGCTCAGTCCTTTCAAGGCGGTTTCAAAGTAAACGTTGCTCAGAATTCCCGAGCTAGGGAATCCCGCATGGTCGCGAGTGTCCACGTTGGAGCCAAGTTTGAGCGACACGATTCGATCCGAATAACTCTCGGTGTAAGTCCTTAGCGGCTTCAACCTGTCCCAGCCGTAACCTAAAGTCGCGTTGACTGTGCCGAATCTCCGGATTTGTGTTCCGATGGAGAATTCGTATCCGTATCTTATCATCCGATACTCGCCGTCCGTAGTGAGATTCCAAAGAGTGGGTTCACCGGGCACGGGCTGGTCCGAATAGCTGTAGACATTTCTGAATCCGGTATATGCGTTAAGGTCGTACGTCAGCTCGGTGTTCAGTATCCTGGTCGTCCCGATGGAAGCTTCGGCGAGTCTGTCTCTCAATCCGCCGGAGAGTGAAATGCCGGCCCGGGTACCGGAGCCAAACAAATCCTCGTCAGAGACAGAGGCATAAAGCTGGCCGTTCCGCTCGTTGTCCACCCTAAGGCCGAGCCTGAGGAGGCGCGAGCTCTTCTCGGTGACATCGATGGTGAGATTCGGTGAGGGGTCGAACCTGGTCGAGAGGAGCACCTGGCTGAACAGGTTTGTACTGTAAATATTGTTGATGCCCTGGATAGCTCTGCTCGTCAGGAAAATATTTTCTTTCGCCAGCGGAAATTCACGTTCGATAAGAAAGGGTCTGGCCACATCGTTTCCTCGAAGCGAAATGTCTTGGATATCTCCTTCATCCAGGTCGACATTCAGGACAGCCGCGGTCGAATCATACCTGACATCGAGCAATCGCGCCATCCCGAAATCGTTGTCGCGATAGACGCGTATAAGGTTCTCGCACGCGTCGTCAATCTGTTTGGGCGTTACAAAGTGGCCGAGCAAATCTGTAAACGGCTTGATCAGGATGGAGTCCGGAATTCGTTCGGCCCCAAAGAAATTGACATCTGAAATCTGCAGGAGCGAATTATACATATAAGGCTTGATCGGCTGAATAGTGTCGTCAACCTGAAACGGCGAGGTGGCCGCATTTGAATTTTGCCTAATTCTGGCCAACGGATCTTCTTTCAGACGCAATGCCGCGGCCTCATATAGTGAATCGATCCTCGACATTTCTTCTTCGGTTGCGATTTTTCCGTCGTAAATCAGCGAGTCAAGTCCTGAAAAATCTGAAGCCATGTGCCGTTGGAGAGAAGGCGTGATCACGATGTCGGCTTTCTCCAACTGAAGTTTGTTTGAAAGCTGCATCATAATACTCGTGACCTGATCCAAGGCATCCCAGGGAGTTTCGATATTCGTTACAGAACGCAGTGGACTTGTAGTATTCACGGCGATGACTATGTCCACCTTGAGATCCCTGGCGACATCGACCGGAATGTTTGAAATGAGTCCGCCGTCAACGAGCTGGAGAGAGTCGGAATAGATTGGTGTGAAAACCACCGGGACAGTAGAGCTTGCTCTCATAGCCTGGGCGAGATCACCGTTCGAAATAACAATCCGTTTGCCGGAAACCATATCGGTCGCGACCGACCTGAATGGTATTTTCAAATCATCAAAAGTTCGAATGACCCGATACGGCGCGTTCAAAACAAGTTGAGTGAGCAAGGTGGTGAGTCTTTGCCCGCTGACCAGGGCAGACGGCAGAACCGGAGTGAAGCCGTTTAGTCTTATAACGAGAAAGCTCTGCTCTTCCTCCAATTTCTGCTGCAGGAACAAATTGCTTCGGTTCACGGCATCTGATAGAGCGAGCAGTTCGTTCCAGTTCTGCGAGACGGCGATGGAGTCAAGCTGATCGGCACTATAACCGGACGCGTATAATCCCCCGATAATGCTTCCCATGCTTGTGCCCACTATTACGTCAACCGGGATATGAGCTTCCTCCAGGGCTTCAAGAACGCCCACCTGCGAGATTCCGCGCGATCCTCCACCCGAAAGGACAAGAGCAACTCGCGGGCGAATTTTTTCCAGTCGGACAAAATATTTGCCCGCAATCCTCATCGCTCCTTCCTGGCCCGGAGCGGTGCCGGATAAAGCTGCCAGGAGCAGAAGTAGCACCCACCTCCACCCGGCTATTATTCTCCTCATGACACAGACCAATTGCTCTTCATAACAATCTAAAATATATGGAAGCGCGTCGACTGATGGAAGGAACGATGAGCGACAGCACTCATGTCGCACGGGAGGACGACCGGCTGAAGATCCACATGTCCGGGCCGGAAAGTGCCCGCTCCTACTTTACCATTGCCTCAATGACTACATAACCTACTATCAAGAGCCAGAGGATGAACGCCGACCAAAAAATGCGATTACCGATGACCTTGAACCTTTTGCGAGAAGTTGTGAACAGTCCAATTACGACAAAGACCTCAGCGTTGCAGTTCGAGCATCTCTTGATTCTGATGAGACCGATCGATTTGAGAAAAGAAGTAAGGAAAGAACTCGGATAGTCCGACTGAAGCCTTGCCGTCGCGAGGCAATCGGGACATTTACCGAATTTCATAAGTCGTCTCGATCCGGGCAGCAACAGCCGCGTACGGTTTGCTCGACTCCAAACATGCTGGAGCCCACGCGTTAACTCTGTTAACAATGATCAAAAAACTTCACCCATAGATTTGATTTGCCCCTCCGCCAACGGACGCCACGAATAACATTTGCAATTTTCTTACTCAACGTAAATTCTGCAAGTAGCAGCTTATGTCACCGTGAGCACGGTGGGACTCGAACCCACAACCTTTGGCTCCGGAGGCCAACGCTCTGTCCAATTGAGCTACGTGCCCTTCTAGAAGTTAAGGAGAAGGCAAACATGAAACAATTGTGCCGGTCATGACGTCAGCATGCCATCCTGGATCTTGAGAACTCTGTTCGCCAGCTTCGTCAGGTGCTCGTTGTGCGTCGCGATGACAAATGTTGTTCCATGGCTCTTACATATACGGCTGATTAATTCGTGGAGGGATTCGGCGTTTACCATGTCGAGATTTCCAGATGGCTCGTCCGCAAGAACGACCTGCGGAGAGTTTACAAGGGCTCTTGCCACGGCAACCCTTTGTTGTTCGCCGCCGCTCAGCTCCGACGGCCGGTGCTCCAAGCGTTCACCCAGGCCGACTTCATCGAGTAATTTTGCCGCGCTCTTCTTCACCTCGGACATTTTCTTCCCGGCAATCAGCCCGGGCATCGAAACGTTCTCAAGAGCCGTGAATTCCGGAAGGAGATGATGAAACTGGAAAACAAATCCGATCTTCAGATTGCGAAAACGTGCAAGTCGATCGTCTCTCATGCTGAACACGTCCTTGCCGTCGTAACTCACGGTGCCGGAGGTTGGGCGGTCAAGCGTCCCGAGGATGTGCAGGAGCGTACTCTTTCCCGCTCCGGAGACACCGACGATCGCAGCAATCTCGCCTTCCCTCATATCGAGCGAGATGCCCTTGAGCACTTTAAGTTCGCTCCTCCCGATGAAATAACTTTTGTGAATTTCAGATCCTTCAAGGACTCTCTTAGCCAAAGTCTATTACTCCCATCTCACTGCTTCTGCCGGATCGATTGCTGCGGCACGTCGAGCAGGATACAAAGCCGCGAGCGAACAAATTATAACTGCGGTCAAACCCACGATGATAAAATCCATAAGGTGCATCGATATCGGAATAGCGGGAATGATATAAACGCTCGTATCAAGTTTGAAGAGTTGAAATTTTATCTGAGCTTCATCGACGGCATATCCGAGGACCAGTCCAATCACACTTCCAATTATGCCCACCGACGTACCTTCTATCAAGTACACCTTCATAATCCCGATAGGAGTGGCCCCCATAGCCTTTAGTGCGCCAATCTCACGTCTCTTCTCTATCACTGTCATTGTGAGTGAGCCGAGGATATTGAATGCCGCGATGAGGACGATCAGGGACAGAACGATGAACGCAACTATCCTCTCGATCTCCATCATCCTGTAGAGATCCTTGTGCAGATCGAACCAGGTTTCGACTTTCACGCCGCTCAGACTGTCTTGAAGCTTCGCTTTCACTTCAGCCGACCTCCCGATATCCCAGAGTCGGACATCAATTCCGTTTACCATTCCGACAGAAGCCTCGGCACCGGGCGATGCGAAGAGTTGCTGAGCGGAAGCAAGATTCATGTAGGCATAGTAAGCATCATAATCCTTGTTCTCAGACTGGTAAATCCCGACGACGACGTATTTCACCACTTTCGGTTCGAAGAACTGTGTAAGGCTCCGTTCAATTCCTGCGGGACTAATTATTGCGACTGTGTCACCGACGACAGCGCCGAGTACGTCGGCGAGGGAGAGGCCGATTAGAATCTGGTCGTCTCGAGACGGATCCAGGAATTGACCCAGCGCCACGGATTTTGACAAGCTCGAGACGCGATCGTGTTCCGAGGGCACTATGCCTTCTATGTTCACTGCCCTATTTACTCCGCCCGATACGATCATTGCCTTTCCGCTGAGAAACATCGTGGCATTCTTGACCTCCGGGAGCTGCTCAACTTTCGCGAGCGTGATTTGAGGATCTGACAGGTATTCTCCCGACATCGAAGTAACGCGAACGTGCGGATCGAAATTTATCAAAATATTTGTGACAATTTCCTGAAAACCGTTGAATACGGATATGACAACAATCAGCGCCGCGGTCCCGACGATCACTCCTATCAGAGATATAAGCGAGATGATCGAAACTGATGCGACTTTTCGTTTGGACTTGAGGTATCTGAACGCTATGAAACTTGAATACGACATTAATGAAACCTCACCGATTCGAGAGGGTCGAGAGATGATGCCGCCTTTGCCGGGAGATAAGACGCAAGAAGCGAGAGAATGAAAGCTGTACCACCGATGAGAATGAAATCTCCGGCGTGCACTGACACCGGCACCGTGTTCATGAAATAGACATCTCCGGGTATCCTGATCAACTCGTACTTCTTCTGCAGCTCCAGCAGCACGTATGCCATGATCGCGCCGACGGATGTTCCGAGAATACCTATGAAGGCACCCTGGGCCAGGAATATGCGAGTGATCGCTCCCCTGGTAGCACCGAGCGTCATGAGCGTCCCAATCGCGTTGACCTTTTCAAGTACCATCATCAGGAGTGTTCCGATTATATTAAAAGTCGCCACGATGATGATAAGCGCAATTATTATCGGTATTGGTTTCTTCTGCAATTCCACCCATGCGAAGAGATTCCGGTACATTTGAAACATCGTCCGCGGGTAAAAAGGATATCCGAGTGCTCTCCTCAAATTGTTTGAGGTGTTATCCACCTGGGTGACGTCGTTCACCATTATGTCATAACCTGTCACTTCACCCGCGCGAAGGTTGAAGAGATATGCAGCGGAAGAAATGTTCGTGTACCCGTAGATATCATCGTAGTCCGACATGCCGGTTTCGTAAATTCCGGTCAGCACGAACGGCAGGACTCTTGGCGGGTTCATCGGCGACGGCAGGCCTTCGACCCCGAACACGAACATGGTATCGCCGACACTGACCCCGAGTCTCCTCGCAAGTTTCGACCCAAGCATGAGCGGGTTCATCGATCCGAGTGGCGACAAATTGTAGCGTCCACTCACGACTTCGTTGCGGAGACTGCTGCTATCGTACGCGGGATCAATCCCTTTTAGAAGGAGTCCGTCCGTCGAAGACGACGCGCCCGCCGATCTTGCCCTGATCATTGCCTCATGCGAAACAAACGGAGAAGAAGATTTCACGTTTGTTACTTTCATGATCTTGTTCAAAGCAGATTTATAATCGGGAAGCGGGACCCCTTCGAACCCTTGAATTTCAATATTCGACGTAAAGCTCGACACATTTTCGGTGATCTTTTTCTGGAAGCCGTTGAGAACGGAAACGGTGATGAGAAGCGCCATCGTCCCAATAGCAAGGCCGGCAGTAGCGAAGAACGTAAGGAAAGATATGAACCTGTTATGGACACGCGAATGCAGAAAACGTCCTGCTATGAACGAGGGGTATCCCATTTCCTATTTGGCGCCCTCACCTCCGGCGAGTCCGAACTCCATCAGGTATCCTCTTATGAATTGATCAAGATCGCCATCCATGACGCCTTGCACGTCGCTCGTCTCAACTCCGGTCCTATGGTCTTTGACCAGATTGTACGGGTGAAACACGTACGATCTTATCTGACTTCCCCACTCAATCTTCTTCTTCGAGCCTTCGATCACGCTCTTCTTTGCTTCTTCTTCTTCCTTCTTGAGGAGGTACAGCCTTGACCGGAGCATTTTCATCGCGCGCTCCCGGTTTTGAAACTGCGAGCGTTCCTGCTGGCAAGCAACAACGATATTCGTAGGGACGTGGATTAGTCTGACAGCTGTCTCCACCTTGTTCACGTTCTGACCGCCGTGGCCTCCCGATCTAAATGTTTCAAACCTTATATCCTTCGGGTCGATTTCAATTTCGACATCGGATTCAACCTCGGGATAAACGAACACCGAAGCAAAGCTTGTGTGGCGCCTTGCATTGGAGTCGAAGGGCGAAATCCTTACCAACCTGTGCACACCGTTCTCTGCCTTGAGATAACCATATCCGTATTTCCCGATGACTTCAATTGTCGCGCTCTTGATTCCTGCGCCTTCACCTTCTAGAATGTCCGCGATGTCCATACTGAACCCGTTTCGTTCTCCCCAGCGGATGTACATTCGCATGAGCATCTGGGACCAGTCCTGGGCTTCAGTCCCGCCGGCTCCCGCGTGAATCGTCAGGATCGCGTTCTTTTCGTCGTCTTCGCTCCCGAGCATCTTCTTGAACTCGAGATCGGAAACGAGCTTCTCCGCCTTATCGAGTTCTGTCTCAACGTCTTTAGTATGCGATTCGTCTCCCGACTCTTCCGCGAGTTCAATGAACGCTATCGCATCGTCGACATTTCGCGAAGCTTCTCCCCATTCATCAACCCACGCTTTCAGATCGTTGAGCTGCCCCATCACCGCCTGTGCCGCCCTGTTATCATCCCAGAAATTAGGCTCCTGGGTCTTCTGATGAAGTTTTTCTATTTCAGATTGTTTGCCCTCGACGTCAAAGATACCTCCGGAGGTTTTCGATCCTGGTCCTGAGGTCTGATGCTTTCTGCTTGTGCGGTTCGAACATTTCTGTCCCTTTTTAGGGTTAATTTAACCCTTCCACCGAACATAGACAATGTTTCGGTTCTCCCGATTCAGACTTTAACCAGGAGGTTTAAACGGTCTCCGTGTCCCGAACGCCTCATCGAGTCCGCCTATCCTGTCAATGAGCTCTCGCTTGATGAGCATGCAGAACCAGGCAATCCTCGGAGCTTTCATCCATTTTCTCCTGTTCTTCCTTCGATAATTCGCCGCGAACCGGTGCATCTGACTGACTTTCTTGTATGCTGCATTCGATTCGAGTTGGTAACCGCTTATCCTGTTGCTCATTGGTCCGACGATACAAATTTCCAGAAAACTTTCCGTGCACTCGATCATCCCTTCCAGCCAATTGTCTGGTACGACCACATCGTTATTCAGATGCACTACGAATATCAGGCAATCGGCTAACATTATTCAGATTGAAGATGGAGGTTGATCGCACGAGAACGGCAGAGACAGTCGCATTCGATCTGCTGAAAATGCAGAAGAGAGGTAGATGAATATTCTAGTTGGACAGGGAGCTCAAGTACTCGACCCGGGCTATGGAAGGCGTACCTAGATCAGTCGCCCGGCTACTTCTTCACGACCCTTGAGCTTGTCTGACGCCACATCTCGGCAAGAACTATGGAAGCGGCGACGGCCACATTCAACGATTCCATTTTTCCGCGACGCGGTATCGAGACAGTCCAGTCGCAAGCGGAGAGAATCTCGTTTCTTATTCCGGTCGCTTCAGATCCGAAGACTAATCCAATTTTCGGAGGGTAATCGAAGCTCGTGTATTCATCCCTGCCGTCCTGGGAAGAGGCGATAATCTTGAATCCGATTTTCTTCAGCGCAGCAATGCTTTCACCAAGATCGGCATCCTCGATCACCTGCAGACTTGCCAGCGCGGACATTGCGGAACGGACCACTTTCGGGTTGTAGACATCGACGCTTCCCTGGGCAGTGATGACCGCTTCAACTCCGAACCACACTGCCGATCTGAGGATTGTCCCAAGATTGCCTGGATCCGCAATTCTGTCGAGAATGATCAGAATTGCCTGTCTCTTCGACCGTGCCTTTGAAACATATTCATCGACCGAACTTTCCAGGATATCGCCGACGGCAATTATTCCCTGGCTTGTCTCAGTCGTCGTGAGCTTCCTGAACTTATCGGCCGGCAATTCGACCACTTCGATCTCTTTTTGTTCCGCAAGACTAAGAACATCGGTAAACCTATCGGTTCTGGAGCCGAGACTCAGAATTAACCTGGATACGCTCGCGTTCGCTTTAAGCGCGTCCGTAACGCTCCGTTTCCCTTCAATGAGAAATCGCTTCTGCCTGTGTCTTTCAGTTCGATCTTTGAGAGCCGAAAGAATCTTAAGTTCAGCGTTTGTCAGACTCAGTTGACACCTCACTCATAAGTAGTTTCTTGTCGTACGCCTGTGTCGCGTCGTTGAGAAAGAGCATTCCCATTAGTTGATTTCCCTCTCTTACAACCGGTACAGAAGGCACGCCGGCATCAATCATGAGCTTGAGTGCAAAAGAGAGATCTTCATTCTGAGTAACACTTAATTTAGTCGGAACCAAAATATCCTTGACAACCAGGACATCCAGGAGATTCTTCACCTCTTTATCGGTGAGCGCCTGGCGAATTTCGCCGAGGATTCCGGTGACTGCCGCGAAAATCAGAAGAACAGGCTCCTGAGAAAACTGGAATCTGGAAAGGTTCGCAACAATTCTGTCTTTAATATCCGAGAGAGAAGGAATTCGGCGGCTGATTCTCACGTCAGCATCTTTCTCACGACGTTCACAACCCTTCCGACCTGGATGGTGTTGATATCACCCTTCGCACCGAGGACGAATCTATGCTGCCGTCCTAGCGGCGCCCATTGAAGAGGATCCGTCGGCCCAAAGAGTGAGAGCGTCTGAGCACCGGCCGCAGCCGCCAGATGCATTATCCCGGTGTCGTTCGATATTACAAGATCCATTTTTTTGAGAAGAGCCCCGACAAACGGAATTGACATGTTTCGCACACGGATAAATGGCGCCTTGAGAAGCGTGGTCAGGTAATCGATCACCTCGTGATCCATATGCCCCTCCGTCAAATACAACTCGATCTCGAACTCGTGATGGAGCATATCTGCTACCGCAGCGAAGTTCTCCGGCTTCCACTGGTTCCCCGGCTTTCCTGCGCCGGCATGGATCGCGACTTTCTTCGCTGCGCGGTTGGAGACCCTAGAAATGAAAAGGTCCACCTCGGCCGCGGCATCAGCGGGAATCGCATATTCGAGCTCACCGTCTCTTTCATGAGTCTCGATTCGAAGTGGGGCCGCAACTTCCATGTTCCTGAAAGATTGATGCTCGATCTTGTCCCCCCATCGAAGATCAACCGCAATGTCGTAAACGGAGCTTGTCCGGTTCGATTTTGTCTCGAGAGTTCGGGGGCCGAACTTCGTGCGAGCCTTCGTGAAAAAAGAAATCACGTCGTTGGTCAGGGAGATCGACACGTTTGAGGGGACCAGGAGAAGATCGTATCCTCTGCGAAGTTCCTTTATGAATCTCAGGAGGAGTTTCGGATGTCGGTAGAAAGCGAGCTTGTCGTAGTTGATGAGTCTCGTAACGTACCTGCAACCCTCTAATGCCGTCATGTTTGCAGGCGATACAACGACTGCCAGCTCTTCGGGATTGAAATGCCGATGAAGCGCGCGCAGCAACGGGACGGTGCAAAGTACATCACCGAACTGGTTGTGTTGTCGTATTACTATGATCCTCTTTGCGCGCTCGGTTTTGTCTGTTCGCGCTTTTACGTGATGTCTGGTCGAAAGTTGGGAAAGGAGCCATCTTGCAGCTTTCTTCGTGACGTGTTCGAGGTTGATTTTTTTCACGGCCTGTTGGCTCCAACCGTTCAACGACTGGAGCCTACTTCAAATCCTCGTACTTGGCATCTTCGATATCGCGGCGATCCACCTTCACTTCCCTCCGCTTCTTCGACTCCGTTTCTTTCCGGGCTTCATAGTCTCTAATCCCCTTATTCACGGCGCCGCGAATTGCAGTCTTTATGAAATAGTAAATCGCATAAATGAAAACTATCCAGATGAGTAATCTAATCATCACTTCATTATCGGATTGTAGTACTCCGCCGTCTTGCGAGGCTTAAGTATTTCCGCGGCAAGTTTCTGAAAATCATTTTCGTCGTTTACGAAATCGATTTGATCGGCGTTCACAATGAGCAGTGGCGCGGATTTATACCGAAAGAAAAAATAGTTGTAGGCCTCATTTAAACTTTGAATATATTCCTTGGAAATATTCCGCTCGTATTTTCTTCCTCGTTTCTTAATGTTTGTCATCAGGTGCTCGACGTTGCACTGGAGATAAACAACGAGGTCGGGCTTCGGAACCGTTTTTTCCAGGAGAACTGCCAGCGACTCATAGAGTTTGAGCTCGTCATCCTGCAGATTCAGGTAAGCGAAAATTTTGTCTTTCTCAAATAAATAGTCACTCACAATTAACTGATCGAATAAATCTATTTGAGTTAGTTCCTGCTGTTGCCGGTACCTGCTTAGGAGAAAGAATATCTGCGTCTGGAAGGCGTAATGTTCTATATCGTCGTAGAACTTTTCGAGGAAAGGATTTTCCTCAAATTTCTCAAGAACGGCTTTCCCGTTCAGGTATTTTGCCAGCTTCAGGGTCAGACTTGTCTTTCCCGCCCCGATCACGCCCTCTATTGCGATGTGCCCTATTTCGGGCGTTATGACTTCGATGTCAGTCATGCGCCTCCGCATGAAGAGTATAACTCAGTCGCTCAACCCTGGAATTGTCTCCGCAATGCCTCAGCAGGTTATTCACGCTCTCATGCAAGCGGGGATGCACAAAGTCACCGGCAATCTCGCTCAGCGGTTGCAGGACAAACCTGCGAAGATGAGCCCGGGGGTGTGGGACTTCCAGGTTGTTTGTGTTGAGGGTTTCGTTACCAAAGAATATTATATCGATATCTATCTCCCGTTCTCTCCATCTGTCCCGGTGCTTTCGGCCCATTATTTCTTCGATCGCTTTGATTCGATCCAGAAGATCCAACGGTTCAATACTGGTCTCAATTCCGGCAGCGAGGTTGAGGAACTGAGGTTGATCTTTATAATCTACCGGTTCAGTTTCGTAAATCGAGGAGACGCGTAAGAGCTTGCTTTTCTCAAGCGAGCCAAGAGCCTTAACTCCTTCATCCAGGTACCTCAACCTGTCGCCGAGGTTGGAACCGAGCGACAGGAAGCATTCAACTTCTTCCTTCATCGTCCGGTGTCCCGCGGGCTTTGTCAGTCTCGAATTCCACTGAATCAACCACACCCCCTACCTGTGGAGTGTGCTTTCTCACGCGTACTATAACACGATCAACTGAGACAAAATTAACCAGTATGCTGTCGGCTATTTGATCCCCCAGTGATTCAATTAAGTAGAAGCGTTTTTCGGTCACGAGCTCCCTTATGGACCGGTAAACTCTTTCGTAGTCTACGGCATCTTTGAGCCGATCACTGAGAGACGCCCTCGAGAAATCGCCATACATCTCGACGTCGACTTCGAATTTTCCGCCCGATGCCTGCTCGTTCGTCAGTACTCCATGGTACGCGTAGAATGTGGCGTTGTTCAGTCTGATACATTGTTGCTTCATCGGTATTAATCAATATAGAATCGTATGGAGGAATTTTCAAGGATTGGCGCCGACGTGTCGCGGGGACGGCCGGCGAGTCAGATAGGGGACTTCCCTCTGCTCCGGGCGGTGTTCGTTTTCGATTGCTCCTTTGCAGCGAACGACTTAAGAAGCAGGAAGAACATAACTATCAGCAGGATCACGATAAGCGGCAGAAGAAAATTCAGCCTGTCCGAAAATGAAGGTATTCTCAGTGCCAGAGTGTCTTTCGCCTGGATCAAGAGAATGAGAATCATGATTGTGCTGTGGTGATGTAAGCGATCAGAGTCATCGAGAGAATATAAAGCAGAACGGCAATTCCGAAAAGAGTAAGGAAGACATCCATCTTCCGCTTCTGCAGCGGTCTGTCGAGGAATGGTACAAGAAGCCACACTATTGCTCCGAGAGTGACGACACCGACGGCGGCGAGTTCCGGCATGCTCTTGAGAGTCTGAAATACGAACAAAAAATACCATTCCGGCTTGATGCCCGCCGGAGCAGGCTCAAGAGGATTGACTTTTGCGCTGAGTCCGGCGGGAAATAATGCGACCACACCGAGTATCAAAGCAAATGTCCCGGTCCACACGGCAGCATCGCGCATCATAAAATCAGGAAAGAACTTCGTTGCGTGCCTGTTCCAGCTTTGAGACGCGGGAATGCTTGTCCCTAAGATCTGGCTCAGCAATACGTGAAGCGATACGAACATCAGCGCGAAGAATGGAAGGATGATCGTATGAAGCGTGAACATTCTCGTGAGTGTGGCCGCGCCCACGTCGTCGCCTCCCTGCATTACTCGGCTGAGGAAATCGCCAACAAGGGGAACTACGAGCGGAGTGTTGACGCCGACTTTCGTCGCGAAGTATGAAAGCGTTGTCCAGGGGAGCAAGTACCCGGTGAAAGCAAAAGTGAGAACGAGAATCAGGATGACCACGCCGAGAACCCACATCAATTCCCTCGGCTTCCTGTATGCTTTCATGAAGAACACAGAGAACATGTGGACAAGCACGACCGCCACAAGAAGATTCGCGCACCAGAAGTGGATGGAGCGTACGACCCATCCGTACTGGACATTTTCCATTATGTATCTTACCGATTCATTTGCAGCGGCCGGACTCGGTGAGTAGTAAAAAGCAAGCAAGATGCCGGTGATTCCCTGCACGACTATCAGGAACAACGAGAGCCCACCGAAGTAGTACCACATCGAGTGTTTGTGCTGTGGAACCGTCTTATGGGCAACCCACTCCTTAAGGTCGGCCAGATTGAATCTCTCTTCGATGAAACCAGTAAGTTTATTTTTCATTGACATCAGGCGACATCGCTGCGGACAGAAACGTAAATATTGTTGTCTGCAACTGACACGAGATACTGAGGGAGAGGTTTCGTCGCTGGACCCTTCAGCACTTTTCCGTTTATATCGAACTGGCTTCCGTGGCAGTTACAAAAGAAGAAATCCTTGGTCCGGTCGAAATCGACCGTACAACCGAGATGCGTGCACTTCGCAGAAAGCGCTTCGTACTCTCCGCTCTGAAGCCTCACAAGGACTGCGGGTTTATCGAGGAATCTGAAAAACTTTGCGGAATTCGGTTTCAGTTCACCGACTGAAGCTACCACGACACGTGACTGCTCATCGAGAGCAACCGGTGGCGGGATAAGAAATCGGATTACCGGATACACAACATATGCCGTAATTGCTGCGACCCCCGTATTAAGAATCCGATTCAAGAATTGTCGCCGAGACGTTGCCATTATGATTCTCTAACAACAAACCATCTGTGACTTGTTCCGGATCAGGAGATTTCTCTCATGTGATATTGACGGAGAACACGCTCGTCAATCAACCAAGATATTCAATCCCTTTGGAATGACGCGGACCTCCAATTTGTCGACCCGGTTCGGCGGGATCTCACCGTCCCTGTGGATCGAAACAGGGCTCTCGCTCTCGATCTTGATACTGCTCGATCTGAGCATAGTAACTTCAGGATGTTTTGCCTGCGTTCCGTTCAGAACACTCGGCAGGACGCGGAGTACTCTGGGTATCGAGACGTCCGAGACGATGCATGCGTCAAAAAGGCCGTCGTCCAGTACGGCCTCAGGAGTCAGCATGAATCCGCCTCCAGCCGAAGTTCCATTACCAATTGCCACCAGAAATGTCTTGAGATTTATGGATCTTCCGTCGACGTCTATCTTCATTTGTGCCGATTTGTACTTGGACAGTGTCTTGACAAGTGCAAGAAGGTATTTCGCAATTCCGCGGATCCGATGGACGCGCAAGCTCTCACGTGCAACCTCAGCGTCGAAACCAACTCCCACACTGTTGACGAAGAAGAAGTCCTTGCCCTCCATACGGAGATTTCCGACATCTATCGACTTGATTTTTCCTGCAACTATACGGTGAATGTAATCCTGGAGGCTCTTCAGCCTGCCGATAGCATGTGCGAAATCGTTTCCCGACCCCGTAGGAATTACTCCCATGACTCTTTCAGATTTAGCGACTCCGGCCGCGACTTCGTTTACCGTTCCGTCGCCCCCAACCGCGACCACCACGTCGAATTCATTTGCAGGGTCCCTTGCAAGCTCGGTGGCGTGCTCCGGCGCCTTTGTGATCTGGACATCGAACTTAAACCCAAACTTTTCTGCCGCACTTATCAACCGCGGAAGGATTCTCCGTGTGCGGCCATTTCCCGAGACGGGGTTGACTATGAACTTGACCGTTTCCCTTTTCAGCTGAGCGATGTGATCGGTCATTGAGCCCTCTCCCTGGAGAGTCGCAGCGTCTCGCTAATGCCGGAGCGAATCCTGAATTCCTTCCTGTGTGCCATGATCTCGTAGATTGTCAGCAGGCCAAATAATATCGAAGTGATCAAACGTGAGCTGTTGCCGACGAGCGGAAATTCCGGAAGAAACGAGAAATTAACCGGATACAGAAACTGGGCCAGCCACATTACAAACAAAATGATAGCATTCATTCTTGTAAACTTCAACTTTGCAAGTGCTGCGCATCCGTAAAAGGTCATCATCATCGATAGAAGAATTTCTTCCTGATGATGAACGTCGAGGGGAATCGTGGTCACAGCCCCCATCGAAAATGAATACACAATTGGAATCATCGAGACAAGCAGCGTCCACTGGTTAACTTTGCTGCTGATCATATTAAGAAGGGCCATCGGGGCGAGTCTTATCGTCCGCGCCCAGTAAAAGGCGGTTACTTTTTCCGGAAATTCGGACAGGAACGGCGCCACCCATTGTACAAACACGAACGCACTCAGGCCTAACCCGGACGCAACCTCTTTCATACTTGTCAGGAACGGATCGGCTACCGCCCACATTGTCGCTCCACCTGCAACGAAGATCGCACCGATGATGATACCTCGTTTGGCTGCCTCAGGAATGTCAACAAGGTACCGTGGCATGGATATCAGATCTTCCTTTTTCTCCTCTTCCTCCTTAGGGAGCACACGAAGCACATACATATAACCGATGAAGAGCAGTCCGAGAAAAATTGAGTCGTATACTTGAAGATCCTTCTTCAAAAGAACTATGAGAAAATAGAGGGACGAGATGAAAAGCGTCGCGATCTCGACAATATTCTCAGGCCTCAGCGTTATCGCTTCGATTTTCCTGCCGTTGCGGAACCGTGAGTAGACGTCGGCCGTAATGAAAATGAGCGGCCATCCTACCCCCATCAGAAGCCGGTTTGATCCTGTGAAGTTGGCCATCATCAGGTCGATATCTTTTCTCCAGGCGATGACGGCTTCGACCATGAACTCCGGCACGACCTGCAAAAGGGCGACGATGGCTACTGCAAGGCCCTGGCTGATACTGAACTCCGCTGCTTCTGCTGCCCAGCTTATCAGGAGTGCGGAGATTATCACGGCACTAAAACAAAAAAAGGCGATCAAAGTCGCCCCTCTCACAATGAAGGCGTGCAGAAGTACGGATGTAGCGATAGTGTACAACGAAAGGAAGAGGAAATATCGGCCTTGACGATGGTGCCTCAAGAAAAATGGTCCATAGAAAAGTGAGGCAAAGGCAGCTCAGCCATGTCGTGATACCCCGGAGGAGCATTCATCAGGTTTTCCGCCTGGTTCAGCATCAGTCCGACAGTTGCAGTATCTCCCATGATCCCGTTATTGATAATGACATTTACGGGCGGGTCACCGTCCACATTTATCGCATCATACTCAATGGACGCGTCGATCCGCGTACTAAGGCGCAGAGATATGACGACCTCGTCAGATTTTTCGACGGACACCTCTTGTCTTACGCCGACGACATGATTCTTTGCTACAAAAATATTTTCGCCATGGAAATCATGGTCGGCAATAATTGGCTGGACGCTTGACCTGATTCTTTCGTACTTGATGTCGAGGTAGCTCGCCAAAAATTCCGCCGAGTCTGTCAGGCCGGACGGACCGAACTTTCCGCTGACTGTCTCCTCGATAAATTCTTCTTTGCTAAGTCCGATACCCAGTTTGCGCTGAAGAGAGAGTCTCATGCGGCTGAGGTTGATCATACGCTCGGCTCTTATGGATCTTACTTCGACGCATGGCGCGGTCAGCATTAAGACAAGGCTGTCCATAACGTATCCGGGATCCACCCCGGTCGCCATGATCCTGACCCTTTTCGCCTTAGCGATTTTGTCGAGGTGATGAAAAATCTTGATATCCCGCTTCTTAAGGAAGAAGAGTTCCTCCGCCGTGGTAATCACATTGTAGCCGTGTTTCAGCAGGTCGGCAACCTGATCGGCTGCATCGGGAAGAAAAGACACTGTGGAGTGAAATGCGAGGCTAGCTCTCTTCGCTTTGAGTTCGCCGATCGTCCCCGCAACCGGAAGATTGTAAATCGTTTTGAGATCCAGCAACTCGCCCAAATCCTTATGCAGTTTGTCGGGTGCATTGTCCATACATCCGACAAGCTTAAACTTATCGGGGTGCGATAGTAGGGCTTTCGCGATGTTGAGTCCGATCTGGCCGAGTCCGACCTGGATGACCTTAAACTTCCTTGTCACTTCGCCTGCTTCTTGATTGGATCTCGTGGATAAACATTTGTGTGATAACCGTCGGGCGGGTAATTGCCGCCCCGACAACCACAGCGTACGCGCCGAGCTCAAGCGCATGTGCCGCCTCGCCTGGAACGAGAATTCGCCCTTCAGCGATTACCGGTACAACGAGAGCGTCCGCGAGGCGTTCAACAAGGTCGAAGTCCACTCCCAGCGCCGCCTTATGAGACGTAGCCTGGGTATAGCCGGAGAGAGTGGTGGATACGATGTCCGCACCCAATTCCGCGGCCTGGATCCCTTCCTCGAAGTTCGAGATGTCGGCGAGGAGAAGCGTGCCCGGGTGGTTCACTCTGACTCTGCGCAGGAACTCGAAACCCGTCAACCCGTTCGGCCTGATGCGCTCCGTTACGTCGAGCGCAACAATGTCCGCGCCCGCGTCGACGATCTCACCCACCTGCCTGAAATCCTCCGTCAGAAGCACTGCACCGTCGGGATAGCTCGACTGGATCACACCGATCAACGGCAGCTTGACGGCTTCCTTCACTGCTTTGATATTATCTTTCCCCTCGGTTCTAATCCCCGCAGCACCGCCCAGTTGAGCCGAGAGCGCGAACGCGGTTGCATGTTCCGGCTTGTTGAACGGATCGTCCGATTCAAACTGGCACGACACGATAAGACCGCCTTTCATATTTGCGATCGAATTCAAATATTCCATTTCACTACTCTCGGTTTGATTGTGTGATAATTAATCGCTCCAGCATCATCGCAAAAGGATTCCTTTTGCAATCTGGAACGAAGAAATGAGGACGACAACTGCTGTGGCCGCAAACGCGAATGAGAACAATCTCACTCCAAAAAGAACCTTGGAAAACCTGAGGAAGAAATATACTGCGGCGGCCAGCGTCAGGATTTCCAGGAAAGAAAGTAAATAGAACGGGATCGGATTGATGATTTGAGGTGACGGATTGTTTGAAAACGAATACGAGCCGAATACCGCGACCTCGAGGGGAATGAGGAATATGGCGTCCGCAGCAAGGGGATGAAGCGCAAAGATGGATCCGGAAACCATCCCTCTGAAACCCGCGCCTGTGCGCTTGAACTTCGACACCATATAATTTAGCACGGAGAACAAATAGATTCCGACAAGAAAAACTGTCAAGGATAATTTGATTCCTTCCAGCACCAGAGTCGAAAGGTCAAGAGAGTACACATCTGCAGCCTTGATAAAGTAAAGGAAAAAGAACGAGATCCCTATGGATTCAAGTACAGCGAGCAACAAACTGTAATTCCTGTGCTCAGCCAGGATGATTCTCTTTAGGGTGGAGTCGGGATTTTTCCACAAAGCGTAAATGGTAGAGAAAAGATCCAGCGCCTTCACGTTCGATTGTAAATGGCTCCTGCAACTGAAACACCTCAACGATAGATCTGAATTTTGCGAGCCACATACAGGACAATTAGTCAATCCAACTCCTCCCTGCTGTCTGGAAAACGAATGAACTCGTCGACTGATTACAGGCCACTATGCCGATTGATTCTCCTCGACCGGTTCAAAATGCGCCGTAAAATGTCTGAGGTACGGCGGCTCGTAAGTTATTTTGTAACCGGGGATAAAATTTCTCCTTTTGAAAACATCGATTGTTATTTCGGCGGCATAATCGATATGACTTTGTGTGTAGACTCTTCGAGGAACGGCGAGTCTGACCAATTCAAGGCTGGCGGGAGCAAATTTCCCGTCGACTTCTTTTCCGAACATCACCGACCCGATCTCGACGCTCCTGATCCCTCCTTCGACGTACAGCTCGACGGCGATTGCCTGGCCGGGATAATTCTGCGGCAAGACATGCGGAAGAAATCTTTTCGCGTCCAGGAAGACTGCGTGCCCGCCGGCCGGCACAAGAACGGGGACCCCTCCCTCCTTCAACTTCTCACAGAAATACTCAATCGACCTTATCCTGTACTTCAAGTAGTCTTCGTCCAAAACTTCCACCAGTCCCTGTGCCATCGCCTCCAGGTCTCTGCCTGCCAGGCCACCGTAAGTCGGAAAGCCCTCCGTCATTATCAGGAGACTGCGCGCCTTCTCGGCCATAATCTGATCGTTCATCGCAAGGAAGCCGCCGATGTTCACGAGTGCGTCTTTCTTTCCGCTCATCGTGCACCCGTCAGCATAGCTGAACATTTCGCTCGCGATTTCTTTGACGGGTTTGTCTCTGTATTCGGGCTCACGTGTCTTAATGAAGTAGGCGTTCTCAGCAAATCTACACGCGTCGATGAACAGCGGAATTCCGTATCTGGCGAGAAGGGCTTTCGTTTCCTTTATGTTTTTCATGCTCACCGGCTGGCCGCCGACAGAATTATTGGTCACAGTGAGCATGCATAGAGGTATCTTCTCGCGCCCCGTTTTCTTAACTAGATCTTCCAACTTGTTCAGATCTATGTTGCCTTTGAAGTCGTACGGCTTGTCCGTGTCGAGAGCGACAGAAACAGGTAGATCAACCGCGGTCGCGCCCGAGAACTCGACGTTCGCCCGGGTCGTGTCGAAGTGAGTGTTGCTGGGAATAATTTTACCCGGACCTCCGACGATAGTGAACAAAATCTTTTCGGCAGCTCTGCCCTGGTGGGTCGGTATGATGTTGCTGAATCCCATCAAGTCCCTGACGACGCCTTCGAATTTGAAAAAGCTTCTAGAGCCCGCGTACGACTCATCTCCGTCCATGATTCCCGCCCATTGACGTGAACTCATGGCCGTCGTACCGGAATCCGTGAGAAAATCTATTAGAACATCATCTGCCTTGACCAGAAAGAGATTGTAGTGAGCCTTTCTAATGACTTCCTTACGATACTCTACGGAAGTGAAGTTTATCGGCTCGACGGATTTGACCTTGAACGGCTCGATGATGGTTTTTACCATCTTACCACACCGTAGCTCCCGATGGAATCCGGATAGACGCTTACGCTCAACGAAAAATTAAGGTGGCCGACAGCCTCCAGCTTTAGCAAGTTACCTCCCGTGGAGACTATCTGGTATTTTGCAAGGTCGGTAGAATCAGGTTGTGAAATCGACATGAAGGTGAATCCATCGAAGGAACCGTTTCCTCCGCCCATCTGCGTCGGCTTTCTGTACCATCCCTGCGCCGTCACTGATACATGATTCAATTCGTTGATAACCTCATTGATCTCAGTTTCTTGCTGGTTCGATTTGAAATAAATAATCGCGAGCGAGATTGCAACCGCTACGATGATCGCCACAAGAATAAGAAAGAGCAGTTGTTGCGTTCCCATTACTATCTCCTATTTCAGGATTGGACTACCGGGATTATTCCGGTGGTCCATAATCCGGCTACTAATAGATTTTTGTCGGATCGACACGTAACGGACGCGCTCCATCTGAATTCGAGTCGTATCTTTCTGGCGCTCTGGTTTGTTGATTGAAACTGAATAATTATTGCAGATACGGAGTCGAGCAGGAAATTTTGCGGTCAGCCTCGGGCCTCCGCTAATGCTTCCGCCCTTTGAAGTGATTCCAACAGGGTCTCTGATTTTTGCGACGAAATCACTTTCCGCTGAACCGGCTTCATCGAGAATAATAACATCTGGGCGTGGAAAATTCGAGAAGTTCATTAGTCTCATCTATTTGGCGGGGACGCCTTTGAACTCGGCAGAGACTTCTTCCAGCCTGGAAAGAAGGATATCTACGTGTTCCCGTTGAATGACAAGCGGCGGGAGAAGCCTGATCACATTTCCGTTCGTACAATTTGCAAGGACACCTGAGTCGAGGAGCTTGTTAACGAATCCGCCGCATTCGGACTTGCACTCGACTCCGAGCATGAGTCCGATGCCACGAACTTCGGAAACCAGGTCAGCGTGGCGCGCTCCAAAATCGGTAAGCCGTTGCTTGAGATACCCGCCCACCTCGGTCACGTGACCGGCGATGTTACACTCGGATAGCTCTTTGAGGGTCGCAAGCCCTGCCGCACAGGAAACCGGATTACCTCCGAACGTCGTTCCATGTGTCCCGTATCCCATGACATCGACAAGTGGGTCATCGACAAGGAGCGCGCCAAGAGGGAGCCCGCCGCCGATCGGCTTCGCCACTGTAACAAGATCCGGTCTGACGCCATAATGCTCGAAAGAAAAGAACTTTCCTGTCCGGTAGACACCGGACTGTATCTCATCGGCAACGATCAGAAAGCCATACTTTTGTCTCAGCGAAAAGAGCTCGCCGACAAACTCGCGAGACAGGACGTTCACGCCGCCTTCCCCCTGGATGAATTCCACGAAGACTGCGGCGGTCTTTGGATCCACCTTCCGCCTGAGATCTTCCACGTTGTTGAAACCGATATGGTTTACGTCCGGCAGGAACGGTTCGAAGCCCTGCCGATACTTGTCTCTGTCGGTAAGCGAAAGAGCACCAAAAGTCCTGCCGTGAAAGGAATTGCTGAGTGCGAACACCACAGATTTGTTTGATCGCTTGCTCCACTTTCTTACGAGCTTCATAGCGGCCTCGACAGCTTCAGTGCCTGAGTTTGTAAGGAACGCCTTCGGAAAGCCGGATAGGCGGCAGAGGAGTTCGGCAAATTCTATTTGAACATCCATATAAAACATATTAGACATATGCATATAACGACCTGCCTGCTCGGCGATTGCGGCCTTGACGCGCGGATGATTATAGCCCAGTGCGTTGACTGCAAGACCTCCAAAGAAATCAATGTATCTCTTCCCGTCCTTTGCAAAGATGTAAACACCGTCAGCCCGCTCCACCTCTATCGGCAAGCGCTTATACGTGTGGATTAAAAACTCTTCTTCCTTCTGTTTCAGGTTCATCGCTCTTTCCTCAATTGTACATCGAGTCAATTAATTCGGCGTACTTCGCCTCAACGACCTTTCGCTTAACTTTAAGTGTTGGCGTCAGATCACCATTTTCAATGGTAAAGGGCGTCGGGAGAAGCTTGAATCTCCTGACCTGTTCGTATTTTGCCAGATCTTTTTGGAGATCGTTAATGTCCTTTCTCACTGCCTCGTTCACCTTGTCGTTCGAAACCAATTCCTCTTCATCTGTAAAATCCAGGTGGATTTCGCCGGCGAAGTCCTTAAGAAATTCAAAATCCGGGACGATCAGTGCAGTATTGAATCTTCTCTTGTCTCCGATCAGGATCACTTGGTCGACAAACTTACTCTGGAGCAGGAGGTTTTCGATTGGCTGAGGGGCGATATTTTTCCCGCCCGAGTTCACGAAGAGATGCTTCTTACGGTCGGTTATCACGATAAAGCCATCGGTGTCATAATGCCCAACATCACCGGTATGGAGCCATCCCTCTTTGTCTATCGACTCTCTCGTGGCTTCGGGATTCTTATAGTACCCTACCATTACGTGGGGGCCGCGTGTCAGGATTTCTCCGTCATCAGCGATTTTCACCTGAACATTCTTGAGCGGCTTGCCGACACTGCCGAATTTGTAGTCATCAATTCTGTTTGCAGATATCACAGGCGAGCACTCTGTCATACCGTAGCCTTCAATAATCATTATGCCAACCGCCTCGAAGAATTCTCCGAGTTCCCTTGATAACGCAGCACCTCCACTTACAAAGAATTTTATTCTGCCGCCCGTTCTTTCCTTAATTTTTGAAAGTACAAATCTATCTGCCAAAATGGATTGCGCTCGAAGAAGAGGACCGACAAATCCTCTTCTTTTTGCCATGACAACTTCCTTGCCTGTGCCCAGCGCCCAGTAAAATATTTTTTTCTTGAGAGTCGATCCGGCTTCGACGTTCTTTACAATAAGCGCATGTATGCGTTCAAACAACCGCGGCACCGTGGTTACTATTGTCGGCTTTACCTCAAGAAGATTCTGAGCGACGGTTTCAATGCTTTCCGCGTACGAGACAGATGCCCCCGCAGTTAATGCTGTATAATAGCCGGCCATTCTCTCGAAGCTATGTGAGATTGGCAGGAACGAAAGGAGAGTATCCTCGTCTGTTATTGAAATATGATCCAGCGCTCCTTTTATGTTGGCCGCAAAATTACCATGTGTCAGCACCACTCCCTTTGGTTCTCCGGTGGTACCGCTCGTGTAGATAATAGTAGCCACGTCCGAAGGTTTTGGGGCTGCGAGCCAATCTTCAAACGCACTCTTGCTGGTGTCCCGACCTCGTCTTCCCAATTCGTACAGTTCTGAAAAATCAAGAATAGTCTTATCCTTTGAATCTTCCTTCTGGTTCATGAGGATCAAATGCTTCACGTGTCCTATGTTTTCTTTGATCCTCAGAATCTTGTTCAGCTGGAAGTAATTCGACACCACTACTGCAGATACGTCGCCATCGAGGATGATGTACTCAATCTGTTTCGCTGTGAGAGTCGGAAAAATCGGAACATCTATCACGCCAATGGCAAGTGATGCAAGGTCGGCGATCGGCCACTCGGGCCTGTTCTCTGAAAGGATAGCCAGTTTGTCGCCACGCTTCATACCTAACTCGCGGAGTCCACGTGCGAACAGTTCTACCTTATCGTAAAACTCGTCATATGTAAGACCGATATACTTGCCGCCGACTTTGTACCTGTATACTTCTCTACCGCTCCCGGAATACTTCCTGGTCAATCGTGCAAACATCTCGGTAATTGTGCTGAACTCAACCGCAGCGCCCAATCAGATCCCTACTCGAGATTTAGTTTTCCTCAGAATGACTTCGAGTATGCAAGCCTCCACCTAAACTCAAACTCCTTCTTGCTTCCGGCGAATGCCGGTTTATTCACAAACAACGGCAAATCAAATCTTAACTCAGACAGGTCAATAGATTTGAGAAGGTTCGTCCGCTCGCTGAAAAATAGCTTATTTATGCCCTGAATATCAAATACAATTCCAATTCCTGCATCGTCGTAGAAATGCGAGCTGTTTTCGATGGTTTCTCCTCCATTTCCAAAAAAGGCGGCGTCATAGAACAGATTCGTCGAAAAGAATGAGAAAAGGTCTCCCAAAAGTGGGATGTCTCCGCTTGGAACGAAGGGTATGAGAGAGCCAAAACGCATTTCTAGATTGCCGCCATCCATCTTGTCACCGGAGATGAGGCCGCTGTATCCCCTCACACCCCCGCCACCCGAGGTTCTCGAATTCTCAACCATTTGTTTCGAAAGTGTTCCACTGCTCCGCAACAGAGCTTCATCGAAGACTTCCAGCGGATCACCTTGCGCCAGAAAGAACTGTGTCATGATCGGAACCGTCCCGGACGCTCTTCCCTCGAACAGATGAAGATCGAATGAATTGTCATCAAATGGAAGCGAGAGTGAAAACTGAATCTCGTGCTTTGAATAATCGTAAGAGTTCTCCGAAGTGAAAGGGAGAGTGGCTTCGTAATCTGCCTGGAAGGACGCGCGCCATCCTCTGCCATAATTATTGTACTCGTAAGACGCTTTGAGGAAATTCATCCTTTTCTTCAAATCCCAAGTCGAGGGATACTGAAGGTAGTCGAGCTTTTCTGCCATTGCTGAATTGACGCTGAGGGTGACGTTGTTGTATGGTGGATAACTGTAATGCCTGGAAAAAGTGCTGGCGAAACCGAGAGAGTAGAAATCCCTTCCCTCTATCCTTGCAGCCCTGGCATTCACCGTAAATTGTCTTGCGATATTCGGGACGAGAGAATTATAACCCAGGTCGTAATCGACTTCAGTGTGTTTCAGTTTTGAACCGTACCATAATCCTGCGTTGAGGTTTTTGATGCTGCCTAAGTAGCTCCCGTTCAGTTTCAAACCGTATTTAACGCCATCGAAGGTATTGAACCACAGACTGGGTCTCCAGCGAATCATGTAAGCGTCGTTGCGGTCCAGATTTACCATCGTATTGTCGAATCCGAAGTCGACTTTTGGACAAGGCCATGTGTTATTGAGCCGGTTGATGTCGAGGATCTCCTGTCCCGGATTGATCTCCGCACTTTCAACCCTGGAGGTGGTGATTACCATATAGGATCTTGACAGCTCGCCGCTCTTCCAATCGTCGACCGGACGATAGAGCACGGTATCTGTACCGTTGGCAAGGTGGAGGTGAACATCGATCGGCATGATCGCCTGGCCCCTCCGGCTAATTACTATTTTGTTTTTATATGAGACGTTTCCCGACGAATCGACCCTGGTGCGTGAGATGTGCCGAATTCCGTAATCGCACTTGTATGTCCTGTTGAACCATTCATTAAAGAACCACCTCAAGTCCTTGTCGCCACTTACATTCATCGCGAGGTTGAAGAAGTCCTCGGGATACACGTGCTTGAATTTGTAAGTGTCGTAGTAAGTCAACATCAGTCTGGAAAACACCGAGTCACCCAGCACGTACCTTAACATAAACATTATGTCCGCCGTTTTCGGATAGATCGAAAGGTCCTGGAGATAAGGCTCCGCATAGTGGTCAGCATGCGTCAGGATTGGTTCTTCGTATCCGGTACGGGCGAGATACAAATAAGCTCCGACATTTCCTGCTCGCTCGTCGGTGTTTGGAAAACCGAGGAACTTCTGATACCACTTGGTCCAATGATATGTGTTGTCGTACCTTCCGTAATAGGATTCGAGAGCGAGCGTTGTGATAAAAGTATTGAACCCTTCGTCTTGAAAACCATTTTCCGTCTCATTGCTTCCTATCATCATCGGATACCATTCATGCCCCAGTTCATGTATCACCACACCTGCAAGCTCATGGTCGTTTTCATTCCCGATGTGGCCGATAAAAACGATACCAGGATATTCCATTCCCCCGCCCTCGGTACCTTCGACGACAAAGGCATTCTTGTAAGCGTACATTCCAAAATGCGTAGAGAAGAAGCTTATCGCGTCAGTCCCCATCCTGGCGGTTTCCCACCAGTAGTCGGCTTTATCGCTGAAGTAAAGAGAATGAATCGCGATCCCGTTCCAGTAAGATACGTCCCAGATGAAATGCGGATCAGCTGCCCATGCAAAGTCCCTGACGCTGTCCGCGTGAAATTTCCATGTAACCATTTCGGTATCGGCCGGACTCAATTCCCGATTGGAGAAGTCAGCTACCCGCGACGTCCCGGCTTTAGACTTCGCTTGCTGGAGATTTAACAGGACGCTGTCGGGTAGAACTTCATTTGCATTGAGCAATTCTCCCGTGTAACCGACGATGAATTTTTTAGGCAGCGTTACGTCAACGTCGAATGTGCCGTAGTCATCGTAGAACTCGCCCCTGTTCATGTACTGATCTTTATGCCAGCCGAACTTGTCGTACACGGCAATTTGCGGGTACCACTGTGCGATATCATAATCGTCGCCGATATATCCTGTCCTGTCGCCGCCGAAAGGAACATTCTCATGCCAGTCTATAACGAAAGAAATACTATCACCGCTCTTGAGAGGTTCAGGGATTTTCACTTCCGCGATCGTGTTGTCAACCTTGAGTTCGAGCGGAATTTCTTTTTCTCCCGTCCGCTCAGAAATCCGATTGACCCAAATTCCGCCTGTAGTGGTTATTCCGTACCTCTTCTGGTATTCAGCCTGCTTGTATCCGTAGCTTCCCTTCGTGAACATATTCCAATATAAACGGATATAGACCCGGTCAAGATTATCCGGAGAATTATTTTTGTACACGATGGTTTCACTTCCGTCAATTGAGTGAGTGTCGTCATGGAGCGTGGCCGCGATTGTGTAGTGAACATATTGCTGCCAATAGGTTTCACCTGCTTTAGAAATTGCCGCAGTCGCTAGTATTGCAGTGAGCGTCAGCGCAATTTTCAAAAAGTATTGAACCCTAACGGCCAATGCTTCGGAATTGTTAGACATTATTTTCTCCTGGTAAAATCGTAAGGTGGGAATGAGACCAATCGTCGGTAAACTATGAGCGGGCCGGCAATCGTACGGATTTATTGTCTTTTTCCGTTCCTTTTGGCGTACGATACGCCAAGGAAGATACCGCCAACAACAATCATGATGATCCCCCAGACAAGATTTATGTTCATTCCGAGAGACTTCCCGTAAATTTCCCGCGGACCCAGTAAGCCGTAACCGAATAGCAGGAGTCCGTAGAATCCGAGAAGTGAGCCGAGCGGGATCTTAAGATCGAAGAAATGCGGACGATTGTTAGTGGATTCCATTCTATTGTCTCCGAGATTTCTCACCAAAAGATTATGTTAAGGACAACCATTACAACCAGCGATAGAACTCCCCAGAACGCAGGTTTGCGCAGGAGCCTTTCCGCGGAATGCGGCTTCGGAGTCAGTCCGTAAACCAAACCGACGAGCAGGCTCTCATCCTTCCTGGGAGTAAATAAACTGATTATGATCGTCGCGACAAAATCAGTCAGCCATGCCCACCAAGCCTGGTAAAAGTTCGCAGCCATTTCGCTTGGATAGTGAACGTAATGGAGCTGGTATAAAGTGTAGTGAAATGCCGAAGCGAGTATACCCAAAAGAAGTCCGAAAAAACCTGCCCATGGAGTAGTCCTCTTCCAGAACATTCCAAGGAGGAATGTCGCAAAAAGTGGTGCGTTGAAGAACGAGAAGATAAGCTGCATGTAGTCCATCAGGTTCGGAAACGATCTAACGATATACGCGGTCCCGATGCTGAAAATTACTCCGAAGATCGTAGTGTACTTCCCCATCTTCAGATAATGCTGATCGGGCATTCCCTTCCTGATGTAACTACCGTAGATGTCATACGTCCAGACCGTGTTGAACGCCGTGACGTTTCCGGCCATTCCCGACATGAAACTCGCAAGAAGTCCGGTGATCGCCAGACCCAGGATACCATTCGGGAGGTAATGGGCGAACATTAGAATCAACGCGGAATTGTAGTTAGGGGTTGGCCCGCCTGCGACAATCTTGAACTGCGGCAACAGTGCGACGGCAAGGAGTCCAGGAATGACCACAATTATTGGAACGAGCATTTTCGGAAAAGACGCGATGAGCGGAGTTCGTCTCGCAGCTGAAAGATCTTCCGACGCCATCGCTCGCTGGACAACAAGAAAGTCGGTGGTCCAGTATCCGAACGATAATACAAACCCGAGACCGAGCACCACGCCAATCCAGTCGACTCCCATCGGGTTATCTGAGGCGGAACCCATATGTCTCCACGCCTGAAGGAATGATGGAGGGATGCGCTGTACCAATCCCGCGAACCCGCCGACTGCATGGAGCCCGATATAAACGACCGGGAGTAATCCGAGCCATATCAGAAAGAACTGAATCACCTCGTTATAAATTGAGGAAGAAAGCCCACCGAAGAAAACGTAGATCAGTACGACGGATGCCGAGAGGAGGATGCTCGATGTCAGCGACCAACCGAGCGTGAGTTCAAAGAGGAGAGCCATTGCATACATGCTGATCCCGCTCATAAGGAGAGTCATAATCGCAAACGAGATTGCGTTCAGTCCGCGTGTAGCCTCATTGTATCTCAACTTGAGATATTCCGGTACGCTTCTGACGCGCGTGCTATAATAAAACGGCATCATGAATAGTCCGAGAAATATCATGGCGGGGATGGCACCAATCCAGTAGAAGTGCACCGTAAGGATCCCATATTTCGCCGAGTTCGCAACCATCCCGATAACTTCAAGCGCCCCGAGGTTGGCTGAAAGGAAGGCAAGACTCGTTATCCAACTTGGCAATGATCTGCCTGAAAGGAAGAAGTCTTCACTGGTCTTCATATACTTCTTCAGCGCGTAACCGACCACTATCGTGATCACCACGTAAGCCGCCAGTATTGTGTAGTCAATCAAGTTCATTGAGATTACAGGCGCCACATTACCTCCTGGTTAAATTGGGGGGACGGGATCGAATCCCGTAAAATGAGAGTCCGCGTTCTCTATATCAAGCAATGTCGAAAACCTTTGGAGTGAGTTCAAATCACCGCTAAATATAATAGTCGGCTCGAAAGCTTCAAATCTTGCAGGGAGTAAACCGTCGTTGAGGCCTCGACAAACGAATGCTATATTAACTTCGTGAAGCTGGACCTCTACATATTGAAGCGGAACGTCGGCCCGTTTCTCCTCTCCATGATTGTTATCACGTTCGTGTTTCTCCTCCAGTTCCTTATGCAGTCGATGGACCAAATCGTCGGCAAGGGATTAAGTATTGGGATCATCGTGCAATTGATAGTGTTCAATCTTGCCTGGATCGTAGTCCTTGCGGTTCCGATGTCCGTTCTGGTGGCGGTACTCATGGCGTTTGGCGGGCTATCATCGAGCAACGAAGTGACGGCGATAAAGGGCTCGGGAGTCGGACTACTAAGAATGATGTTCCCTGTCTTCCTGGCATCGATCGGGGTCTTCTACCTTCTCGTTCTGTTCGATAATGACGTCCTGCCGGATGCAAATCATCGTGCGAAGACGATCATGATCGATATCAGGCGAAAGAAGCCGACATTTACAATTGAACCCGGACAGTTCTCTCAGGAAATCGACGGTCACGCAATACTTGTTAGAAGAACAGTCCCGAATTCCACCGAGCTGTACGGGGTAACGATTTTTGATTTCAGCGTACCGGAGAAATTAAGAACCATCACGGCTGAAAAAGGCCAGGTGGCGTTCTCACCCAATTTCAAACAGATCATCATGCAGCTGTACGACGGTGAGATTGACGACTACGACATCAGCCAGTCGGGAGTCTACCAGCGGATTAGATTTCAGCATCAGCAAATCGTCTTGGCCGCGGAAGGGTTCGCCTTCGAAAACTCTTCCGAAAATGCGTTTCAAAGGGGCGATAGGGAACTGAGCGCGGACTCGATGAGAACCATTGTGGTCGGCATGAAAAAGGACGCGGCAATCCTGGAGGATCAACTAGTACTCTACCTTCAGAAGGATTTCAGGAATCTCACCCTTCCTTCAACCGGTGGGTACGTAATCTCGAACGCTGTTGACTCAACCCAGATATTCCTGCAAGCCCAGTCACGTCTTCTCTCGGCGACATCTGTGGCAAAGAGCCTTTTCGCAAGTCTCGATAACATGGAGCGGCAGATATATTCCTACCAGACCGAAATAGAAAAGAAGTATTCAATTCCCTTTGCAGCAATCGTGTTCGTGTTTTTAGGTGCTCCATTGGGAATGATGGCAAGGCGTGGAAACTTTGGTGTCTCAGCGGGTTTTAGCATTCTGTTTTTTGTGGTTTATTGGGCGTTTCTGATCGCCGGAGAAAAGCTCTCCGATAGAGAAATGTTAAGTCCTTTCATGGCGATGTGGCTCGCCAATATAGTTCTCGGTGGGCTTGGATTGATTCTCACATATAAAGTCTCCAGGGAAACGGTCATTATCAACTGGAGCACCGTCCTCCGACTCCTGCCCAAGAGATGGATATCGGAGGAAACCCTCGACGAGCTCTCAAAGCAGACGCGATGAAGAAGATCGACGTTTATATCATAAAGCAATTCGTGAGTGTGATTCTCTTCGCGCTGATTGCGTTCGCGATCATCTTCGTGTTGGTGGACCTGATGGAGCATCTTGACGACTTCATGGACCACGGAGTAGGACTCACCGTCGTCGCGATGTATTACCTTTATTTCACTCCGGAGATATTGAGGCTTGTTGCACCTGTCGCTGTTCTCCTTGCCTGTCTCTTCACCACTGGAAGAATGTCTAATCAAAACGAGATAATCGTTGTTAAGACGTCAGGCGTAGATATTTATCGAATCATGCTTCCGTTTCTTATTGTGTCTTCTATCCTTTGCCTCTTGATGATCTACTTCAATGAGTGGGTTGTGCCTAAAGCAAATCACGAAAAGTTCAGGATTGAGAAGATCTATCTCCAGCAGCATCAGGAGGGCTGGTGGAAGTTGAACATCTTCATGTTGGACAGCCATGACAGGATCGTGTCGATCGGTTATTTCGATGACGCAACAAATACTGCTTCGAGAGTATCCATACAGGAATTTGCAGACACTAACCTGACTTATCTTTCCAGAAGATATGATGCTCAAAGCATGACGTACGATACAGCGGCGCGCGAATGGGTACTGAAAGGTGCGATAGAACGAACATTCGATGGGCCGAAGGAGACATTTACAAGCTATGCTGTCCTACCGCTTCAGAGAATAAGTTTCAAGCCTGTTGATCTGCAGCAGAAAGAACTCAACCCTAATGATATGGATTATAGTCAGTTACGCAGATTTATTGAGCTTCAGAAGAACAGTGGTAACGATGTTGCCCGGTATGAAGTTGATTACTACTCGAAGGTCTCGTTTCCGTTCGCCGCAATTGTGGTGGTCTTCTTCGGGGTGCCGCTCTCGGCACGAAAGAAAAGGAGCGGGCTGGCGATGGAGTTTGGTGTCAGCATTCTGATATCGTTCATATACCTCCTTTTGATAAAGCTGAGTCAGGTATTGGGCTACGACGGTATCGTAAGCCCTTTTCTCACTGCTTGGCTCGCTAACATCATCTTCATCGCAGCGGGACTATACAGCACAGCAAAGGTCGAAAGGTAGGATCCACCGTCAGGTTACAACGGAGCATCTGCCGAATTGAGAGCGCGGCGAGCTATGACTCTCTCTTTCCCTGCACGAATTCCTCCGCTTCAGAAACGTCTTCCGGCGACCCGATGAGAAGCGCCGTTCGCTCGTGGAGAGATTCGGGACTCCTCTCAAGAATCCGCTGACGCCCGTCAGAAGCTTTTCCACCTGCGTGTTCCACGATGAAAGCAAGCGGTGACGCTTCATACAGGAGTCGGAGTTTCCCCTTCGGATGAAGAGTGTCTGACGGATACATGTAGATTCCGCCATAGAGAAGATTTCGATGAAAATCGGCGACAAGTGAACCGATATATCTCGAAGTGTAAGGACGATTAGTGTTTTTGTCCTCCGTTTTCAGATATGAAACATAACTACGTACGCCGGTTTCCCATCTCGCGAAGTTCCCTTCGTTCACGCTGTAAGTCGAGCCGCGTGACGGGATGCGTATCGATTCATGTGAGAGAAGAAATTCACCAACCGATGGATCAAGAGTGAATCCGTGTACTCCGTTGCCGGTACAGTAGACGAAGATTGTACTTGAGCCATAAATGACATACGCGGCTGCGACTTGTTTGTAACCAGGCTGTAGGCAGTCCAGCTCCGTTCCTGCGCCGGATAGTGTCACTCGACGATATATCCCGAAGATGCTTCCAATCGAAACGTTCGCGTCAATATTCGAAGAACCATCAAGCGGGTCGTAGATCAAAACGTATTTGCCTCTTTTGTACCGATCGGGTATTTCCAGAACCCCATCACTTTCTTCGGAGGCCATCACGCACAAGTGGCCGCCGTGGTCCATTGCCCGATAAATAGTCTGGTCCGCGAATTCGTCGAGCTTCTTTACTTCATCGCCACTGGCGTTCAATTTATGAGTCGTCCCTAGAATATCGATCAGTCCTGCCTTGCTTACTTCTCTCCAGATGAGCTTGATCGCGATCGCAAGGTCGCTAAGGAGTTCGCTGAAATCACCGGTCGCCTCGGGATGTTTGTGCTCCCCTTGCATGATATGACGCCCCAGCGTCATAAGCCGGCTCTTCTCCGTCATGTTGTCTCCATTGTTGGTTATTTAGCGGCAGTGGAACGCGCCTTTTGGGCCATGCGCTCCTGATCCTTGTACTGAAGCTGGTATAATCTGTAGTAAATTCCCCCCGTTGCAATCAGCTCTTGATGGGTCCCCTGTTCTCGGATTTCACCCTTATGTAACACTATGATTTTCGATGCATGCTGGATAGTGGAAAGCCTGTGAGCTATTACAATACTGGTTCGTCCACGCAGAAGATTCTCAGTCGCTCTCTGGATCAGCTGCTCGGTCTCCGTATCGATGTTCGCGGTTGCCTCGTCGAGAACCAAGATCCGAGGATCATGCGCAAGCGCCCGCGCAAATGAAATCAATTGTTTCTGGCCGACTGAAAGCGCTGCGCCTCGTTCCTTAACATCTTCTTCGTAAAGTTCCGGCAGCCGCCTTATGAACTGGTCAGCTCCGACAAGAGCAGCGGCCCTCTCGACCTTTTCCATGGTAATGTCGCTATTACCCAGTGAAATATTTTCACGGATACTTCCGGAAAAGAGAAAAACATCCTGCATCACGATCGCGATGTTTTTCCGAAGGACGGAAGTCGGAATCTCCTTGATGTTTATACCGTCGAGGTAAACGCCACCCTCGTTCAAATCGTAGAAGCGCATAAGGAGATTAACGATAGAAGTCTTTCCGGCGCCCGTCGCTCCGACAATCGCCACAGTCTCACCAGGTTGAGCGGCAAAAGTGACATTCTTCAGTACATAGTTCTTGTCATCGTATGCAAACGTAACATCTTTGAACTCTATTTTACCCTGCGCATGTTTGAACTCGATCGGAGTCTCCGGCTCGGGAACAACCGTCTTGTCGTCGATGACTTTGAAAATCCTCTCAGAAGAAGCCATCGCGGTCTGAAGAATATTATACTTATCGGACAAGTCGCGGATAGGCATGAAGAACTGCTCGGTAAACTGGAGAAAGGCGATCAGCACTCCGATCGAAATCGTTCCGCTCGCAGGATTAAATGTCGCCGGAACGATGTGTGTCCCACCGTACCAGATTATCAGGCCAATAGCGATTGCGCTGGTCAGTTCGACACCGGGATAGAACAGTGCATAGTAGAAAACCGACTTGATATTCGCGTCTCTGAGTTTACCGCTTACTTCCTCGAAATTATGCAGTGCCCTCCTCTCCCGATTGTAAACCTGGTCCACGATGACCCCCGAGATGTGCTCTTGCAGAAATGCGTTCATGCGGGCGATCAGCAGACGAACCTGCCTGTACGCGGAACGTACATTTCTTCTGAACTGCATCGTGATATATCCCAGGATCGGGAGGACGGTCAATGTGACGAGAGAAAGCGGAACGCTCAAAGAAAACATGAAATACAGGATCCATAGGATCGTGAAAATGTCACCGAAGGCCATCACGATGCCGGAGGAAAAAAGATCGTTCAACGCTTCGACGTCGTTGGTCACTCTCGTGACGAGTCTGCCCACGGGATTCCGGTCGAAGTACCTGATCCCCAGCTTCTGCAGGTGGTTGTATATCTGCATCCTCACGTCGAAGATGGTCTTCTGACCGATCCACTGTGTGAGGTAAGCCGAACCGTATCGTAGGAACGCCTGCAGGGCGGTAACTGCGAACAGCTCAAGGATTATCTGGAAGAGTCCGGCTGGATTTGAGTTCTTGATATAATTGTCAATCGCGATCTTCGTCAGGTAAGGTCTGATCGGGCCCATCCCGGAGTATGCGATGGTTATTATTATTGCTATGACAACTTGTATCCAGAAGGGCCGCAGATAATGCAGCAGCCGCCGCATCAGCCGCGCATCGTAAGCCTTGCCGAGTATTTCTTCTTCGTGCAGATCTACTGCCATGTCAGTCCGGGTTCACGATGTTGGTCGGGTTTTTCGAAGCAAACGCGTTAATGTTGTCGACGGTCGTTTCAAGTATTCTCTCGACCGCCTCAACGCTGTCGAATGCGATGTGAGGCGTTATAATCACGTTTTCGCGATTCAGAAGAATATTTTTTTCGAGTACTGCCTTAAGGTGTTGGATGGAAACGTTCCGAGTCAGCATTTGGTTCTCTTCCTTGACGAGGTCTTCACCTTCAAACACATCGAGCCCCGCACCGCCGAATATGCCGGCCTCAAGTGCATAGTGGAGCGCCGCAGGTTCGATAATGCTGGCACGGGCGGTATTGATAAACAGCGCTCCCCTTTTTACCAGATCTATGTTTGACATGTTGATCAGGTGATGAGTGGCCTTGTTATACGGGCAATGAAGTGAAATAATGTCGGATTTCCGAAGCAGCGTGTCGAGCGGGGCATACTTAAACCCGAGGACTTCTTCCATGAAGTGATTCTTGTGGATGTCAAAGGCGAGAACATTCATGCCAAAACCCTTCGCGATCTTGATTACATGAGAGCCGATACTCCCCGCACCCACCACTCCGAGAGTCTTTCCTTTTATGTCCCAGCCTTCCAGACCATCGACCGAGAAATTGTTTCTCATTGTTCTTACATACGCTTTGTGAATGTTCCGAGACAGTGCGAGGATCAATCCGAACGTGTGCTCTGCAACGGTGTTCTCGCCATAATAAGGAACGTTGCTGACAGGAATTCCCTTTGCTGATGCTGTTTTCAAATCTATGTGATTGAACCCCGTGCTCCGTGTCGAGATAAATTTCAGTTTTGGCAGTGCGGCGAGATTCTTTTTATCGAGAACGGAGTAAATGAACACTGAAGCGATCTCAGCATCCCGCGCCGAGGAAATATTTTCTGCGGTCAGCGGATCTTTGTAAAATGTCAGCTTGAACTTCCCTTTCAGTGCCCTGTTGATAAACTTCTTCTCTCCTGCGTCAACTTCATAAAAATTGATCTTTATCAAGACGATTACATCCTTTGTAATTCTTCTTCAAGAAGTTGACGGTTGTAGAGATCGGCGTATATCCCGTTCAGCACAACGAGCTCCTCGTGTGTGCCTGTCTCGACAATCGCTCCGTTCTCCAGCACGATAATTGAGTCGGCGTCTTTCACGGTTGAGATTCGATGGCTGATGATGATGCTTGTTCTTTCCTTCATTACCTGTTTCAGTTGCGTCAGTATAGCTTCTTCCGTGTAGGTGTCGACTGCCGACAATGCGTCATCGAGGATCAGAATGCTCGGTTTTCTGAGGATAGCTCTTGCGATTCCCACTCTTTGCTTTTGGCCGCCGGAAAGTGTAATTCCTCTTTCACCGACGAGCGTATCGTACTTGAGCGGGAATGAATCGATATCCTTCTGAATCTGTGAAACGTTTGCCGCCCACTCGATTTCTTCGCGGGTGGCGTGCTCCACACCGTACGCGATGTTGTTCGCTATCGTATCGGAGAACAAAAAAGTTTCCTGCTGTACATAACCGATATTTCTTCGAAGCACGTCCAGAGGAATCCTCCTGACGGAATTACCGTCAATCAGCAGTTCACCTGCCGAGGTGTCCAGCAGCCGCGGGAGAAGGTTGACGAGGGTGGATTTTCCCGCGCCTGTCCTCCCGACAATGGCAAGTGTCGATCCACTGTCGATCTCGATAGATATATTCTGCAGCGCGTAATATTCCTTTGACGGAAATCTGAACGAGACATCGCGGTATGAAATGCTTCCTTTGACACCGGTGATTGAACGGTCGGTTTCGTCGGTGTCCTTAATCTCAGGTTGAGTTGACAGTATCTTGTTCAGCCGGCCCATCGACGCCGCGCCGCGTTGGAAAATATTCACGACCCATCCGAATGCGATAAGTGGCCACGTGAGCAGACCGAGGTAAATCAGAAACGACACTACGGTTCCGAGCGAAAGTGTGTTTCTTATGACGTCCAGACCTCCGCGCCAGAGAACTATTACTGTGGATGCACCCGTGAGGATTCCGAGAAGCGGCCACATGATCGACTGCACTTGAGCCAGCACGAGATTCTTCTTCATGTAGTCGATACTCATCGACTTGAATCGGCCCTCTTCATAATCTTCCCTGACGTATGAGCGCACGACTCTCACGCCTGCGATACTTTCCTGTGCCCTTGCCGTAAGTGAACTGTACTGTGCCTGTACACCCTCGAAATGATGATTCACGAACTTCCCCAGGTAATAAACAGCCGCTGATACAAACGGAAGCGGGATAAGCGCATATAACGAAAGTCTCACGTCAAGTGAGAACATTATCGCGATGACCATTATGAAACCGGTGACGGTGTCGGAGGTATACATTATCCCGGGACCAAGCACGTTACGAACCGCAGAGATATCGTTTGTCGCGTGAGCCATCAGGTCTCCGGTCGGGGTATTCAGGAAGAAAGGATAAGAAAGTTTCTGGATGTGAGAATAAAAATCGTTCACGAGGTCGAACTCTATGCGCCGCGACGTGACAATTATTGTTTGCCTGGTGAGAAACGTGAAGAACCCACTCAGGAATATCAAGCTTATTGTTAGAGCAGCATACTCAATGAGCTTGCCTGCCGACGGAGCAGACTTCATCTGATCTATCGCGCCACCTATAACGAGGGGCACATAATTACCGAAAAGATTCGCCAGAAGTACTGTCAGCAGGCCGATGAACAGAGTCCTCTTGTACTTCTTAAGGTACGGAAGCAATCGTAAAAGGTGCTTCATAATCTATTCAATCACCGTGAATCCAGTGTACTTGTGAAGTGCTTTTGGAACGATGATCTTTCCTTCCGGTGTCTGATAATTCTCCATCAGTGCGACCATGAGACGCGACGTGGCAAGCCCGGAGCCGTTCAGAGTGTGGACGAATTCCGGTTTCGCCTTCGGGTCTCTCTTGAACCTGATGTTTGCGCGCCTTGCCTGAAAGCTCTCGAAGTTTGAGCAACTCGAAGCCTCCAGCCATCCATCTCGCGCCTCCGTCGCAGGCGCGAATACCTCTATGTCATAGCATTTCGCAGCCGAAAAACTCAAGTCACCTGTGCTAAGAAGCATTACCTTGTAGGGAATATTTAGAAGCTGCAAAACTTCCTCCACATCCGAGACCAGTTTTTCCAGCTCCTCGTACGAGTCTTCCGGTTTTGTGAACTTGACGAGTTCCACCTTATTGAATTGATGGACACGCAGAAATCCGCGAGACTCTTTTCCCCAGCTTCCAGCTTCACGTCTGAAGCATGCCGAATAAGCGACATACTTGATTGGAAGCTGTTCAGCCGGAATGATCTCGTCGCGTCGTAAGTTCGTGACAGGAACCTCCGCAGTTGGGATAAGATATAAGTCGTCAATCTCACAGTGATACATATCCTCAGCCATTTTGGGAAGCTGACCGGTACCGCGCATCGATGCCTGATTTACCATGAACGGCGGAAACACCTCGGTGTAGCTATGTTTATTAACATGCAAATCAAGCATAAAGTTTATCAGAGCTCGCTCCAAAGAGGCACCCTTCCCAAGATAAACCGGAAAGCCTGCGCCGGAGACTTTACTGCCTCGTCCAAAATCAAGGATTCCCAACTTTTCGCCGAGCGCCAAATGATCAAGAAGTTTGAAGTCTGCACTCTTCTTCTCGCTTACGTCTCCCCACCTTCTCACTTCGACGTTTTGAGCCGCACCAGTTCCGATGGGCACCGACGAATGAGGAACGTTCGGAACAAAAAGGAGGAGATCATTAAGCTTTTCCTCAACTTCCTTCAACTCAGCTTCAACGCCTTTCAGAGATTCACCTCTTAGCTTCCCATCGGCAATCAGGGTTGAGGCGTCCTTCTTCTGCTGCTTTAGCTTTGCCACCTCTTCCGCGATCCTGTTGCGCTCGCTTTTTATTGCGTCAGACTTTTGGATGAGGTCTCGCCGTTTGGAATCAAGGGCGAGTATTTCGTCGAGGTGGTCCGTCTCCTTCTTGTGACGAATAGCTTCCCGCACCAATTGTGGATTTTCCCGTATGAATTTCAGGTCGAGCATTTTCTCCGCCGTCAGTTCTTGAAAGTTTTTTCGATGATTCCCGCTCGCTTCATCTGCTGTTTCATAAGGAGGAGAGAATCTTTTATAGAAGGCATTCCTATGCCGAGGTCCGTTTGAGCCTTCAAACAAACGAAACTGGAATTGAGAGGACGTCTCGCTAATTGCGTAAGGTCATGCGTCTTGATCGGTTTCACAAGTTCAAAATCGAGATTGAAAACGGATGCGATCTCCCGGGCAAACTCGAAGCGCGAGACCGTCTCGAAGCCCGATACGTGGTACAGCCCGCGCGCATTCTTCTGACAGACTTTCAATATAGCAAAGGCAAGTTCGTCTGCAAGAGTCGGGTTTCCGACCTGGTCGGTCACGACACTGATCTCTTCGCTCTTCGAGAGTTTATCAATGACCCAGAGGACAAAATTCTTTTTTACATTTGACGCATATCCGTAGAGGACCTGAGTTCGAAGAATTGCAAAATCACCGACCTTCGATATTACAAGATTTTCACCGGCCAGCTTTGTACGACCGTAGTAGTTCACCGGTTCCGGTACCGACTCTTCGGAATAACTTCCCTTCAGCCCGTTGAAAACATAGTCGGTCGACACGTGCACCAGCTTGCATCCGAAAATGTTTGCTGCTTCCGCCAGATAACCGACTGCAGTAGCGTTAATTTTGTAGGCAATTTCCTTCTGACGTTCAGCGCCGTCCACGTCAGTGAACGCGGCCGCGTTGATTATTATCGACGGCTTATAGGTCGACACCGTGTCCACGACTTTCTCACGGTCAGTAATGTCCAGTGTGAGAAAATCTTCTCCTTCTTCCTCGATCCCGCAGCGAATGAGTTCATATTCGGATTCCCTTTCGAAGACCTCAACAATCTTCTGACCCAGGAGACCGCGCGCGCCGGCAACAAGGATTCTATCTCGGTTCATTCATTCCCACCAATTTCCAATCGAGCATCGCCGCTGGTCCGGCAACAGACACTTTTCTTGACGCCATACTTACAGCAAATTGGGCTGCCTCGAGATAACCAGCTCCTTTCACGACAGCATGGAGGAACGAAGCGCCGAACACATCGCCACTCCCGGTCGGGTCAACGATTTCAACCGACTTGGGTTCGAGATGGTATTCAACTACATTCTTGTTTTCTTTTTGGTAAAGCATTGCTCCCCTTTCGGCCAATGTCACAACGACCGCACCCGGTCCCGAATTGAGGATTTTGCACGCGAGCTCCCGAATTCCAGGCCCGTTAGTGTCGATCACTTTCGCTTCCTCTTCGTTGAGTTGGACACTATCGGCGAGCGAACACCAATCGAGGTAATCTGCTCGGGGTACTCTCACGCGTTTCGAATCGGGCAAGTGCTTCATGACGATATTATGAAGATCGAGATGAATATGAGACGCATGCGAAACTGCGCGAAGCTCCGCCAGAGTTGTAAGAGCCAGATCGCTTCCACTTATCAGGTTTACATGTATCCCATCTGCCGGCAGGAAAGGCCGAATTGCTTCAAGTGTCGTGGGACTTATAGGTTGAGTGCTGCACTCCCACCGGTTGTTTTCGTCCTGGTAAAACAGATTCACTCTTCTGGTCGGATTGTTTGCATGATAAATACCCCGGAGATCCACCGATGGGATTTTGCCGAAGAGGCCGGCGAAATACTCACGGTCTTCATCGTGAACTCCTATGACCGGAACGATTTCGATTCCGTCACCGAGGATTCCGGCCGCAACAACTGAATAAGAAATCCCGCCGTGCTCATTGTATACCCTGCCGTCGGCCTTATGAATGACGTCTATGCAGGGTTCACCGATTACAAGGATTCGCATCGGAGCCGCGTCAGAGTTTCGAGCCTTTCGACCTGAACTCGACCAGTTTCTTCTTCACTTCGCCGTCAGAGAGGCCGATTATTTCCGCAGCAAGCACTCCAGCGTTCTTAGCGCCGGCTTTGCCGATAGCGACTGTCGCCACAGGTATGCCGGGGGGCATCTGCACTATCGAGTAGAGCGCATCCACTCCCGAAAGCTCAGAGCCGCTAAGTGGGACTCCTATGACCGGAAGCGTGGTCAAACTTGCTACAACTCCCGGAAGGTGGGCTGCCATTCCTGCGCCCGCAATAATGAGACTATAACCGTTTTTCTCCGCGTTCGAGGCGAACTCCGAAGTCTCCTTCGGATTGCGGTGCGCGCTCAGCACGTGAAGTTCATGCTGGATGCCGAAGTAATCCAGATACGGGAAAGCTTCCGATATAGCGGATTCGTCCGACTTGCTCCCGATCAGGACAGCGACTTTGGGTTTTGACATCATTCTCCCTTGTGCTTGTAAACTTTCTCCGGATCAAAAACTCGCTTGCCCACTTCAACAAGCCCCGCGTCAGAAACCTTTCTGTGGAAACAAGAACGGTGACCTGTATGACACGCGGCACCACCTACCTGCTCCACCTTGAGCACCACGGCGTCTCCATCGCAATCAACGAGGATTTCCCTGACGTTCTGAACGTTTCCGGATTCTTCCCCCTTGTGCCAAAGTCTCTTCCTGGACCGGCTCCAGTAAACAGCTTGTCCTGTTTCGACAGTTTTACGAATGCTTTCCTCGTTCATGTGTGCCAGCATGAGGATCTCCCCGGTGGAGTAATCCTGCGCGACCGCAGTTACGAGTCCGTCGCTCCCGAATTTCAATTCGCTTTTTATCTTGTTAAAGTCAATCATAGTCTCACAGTAACACCTTTATCCGACAAATAGTTTTTCACCTGTTTGATTGTAAACGTGCCAAAATGGAAAACCGATGCGGCGAGGACGGCGTCGGCGCCACCTTTCTCAATCGCCTCGTGAAAATGATCGAGTGTACCCGCTCCACCGCTCGCGATCACGGGTACATTCACGCACCCCGATATCTTCTTGAGCAGCTCGACGTCGTAACCGCTGGATGTTCCATCCCTGTCGATGCTGGTCAGGAGGATTTCTCCGCCGCCGCTATTCGCGGCGTATCTCGTCCATTCGACGGCATCGAGTCCCGTGGGCGTTCGTCCTCCATTAATGTACACTTCATAACCGCAAGGTGCTTGGATCTTTTCAATCATCAGTCTCTCGAGCGCGACCGGCACAGTCATTCTATCTTTGGATACCGATCCGTTGACTTTCTTAGCGTCGACCGCGATTACGATGCACTGAACTCCAAATTCCTCAGCAGCGTCGGAAATAAGGTCCGGGGTAAGGATAGCGGCAGTGTTCAGACTTACTTTGTCAGCTCCGTTCGACAGGATTGTCCTCACATCATCCACTGTGCGGATTCCGCCGCCGACCGTAAAGGGGAGGAAAACAGTTTCGGCAGTCTGTCTGACCACGTTGAGCATTGTCCCGCGATCGTCCACGCTCGCAGTTATGTCGAGAAATATAATCTCGTCAGCGCCCTCGCTTTCATAAAACTTTGCAGAATCGACGGGATCGCCCGCGTCTCGAAGGTTGACAAAATTAATTCCCTTGACAACCCTTCCTGCATCGACGTCGAGGCAAGGTATGATTCTTTTTGCTAACATCGGCGCGTCGGGCCAAGGTCTTCGAGAGACTTCTCGTTAACACGCCAGAGTCCCTCGCACGGAAATTTGTTTTCGTAAAGTGCCTTCCCAATAATCACGGAGTCCACACCGTAGGGTTCCAGCTCCTGCAACTTAATGAGATCTTCATACGAGGTCACGCCGCCTGAGGCAGTGATCCGGAGGCCAGTTTCGAGAGCAAAGCTTCTCAGTGCGTCAATGTTAGCGCCTTCGAGAGCCCCGTCACGGGAAATGTCCGTATAGATTACCCTGACTATCCCCTCCTCCTTGAGTTCCTTCCCGAGCTTTGCGGCGGAAATGTCTCCCGATCGTTTCCACCCTTTGATCTGGACGACGCCGTTTAGTGCGTCTATCCCCACCGCGATCCGTCGAGGACCGAAATCCTTGAGAAGCCGCAGAAGCATTTTCCTGTTCTCGACGGCAGCCGTACCTATAATGACCCTGTAAACGCCCGCGTCCAGGGCCCTCTTCGCATCCTCGTATTTGCGCAATCCTCCACCAAACTGGACCGGGATATCAACCGCTTCCACAATGCACTTCAGGGTATCGAAGTTCACAAGTTTTCCTTCGAACGCGCCATCAAGATCCACCACGTGAAGTGCTTTGAAGTTTTCACCGCGCCAAACGATTGCGGTTTTTACCGGATCGTCGGAATAAATCTTCTCGGTTCCTGCCTCACCGTGGATCAGCCTGACGCACTTACCGTTTCTCAAGTCTATTGCGGGAATCACGAGTATCATTTTAAATCTTCAGAAAATTTTCCAGAATTGTCAGACCGAAAGTCTGACTCTTCTCCGGATGAAACTGAATTCCGAATATGTTTTCCTTTTCAACGACTGAGGGAAACGTGACACCATACTGGGTCGAGCCCGAGACATTTTCTGGATCTGTCTTCACAAAATAAGAATGAACGAAATAAGCGAACTCTTTGTCATTGAGTCCGGAAAACAGCTTCGAGCGCTTCACGAAATCGACCTGGTTCCAGCCGATGTGAGGGACTTTCACGGATGAATTGAAAGAGACTACTTCGCCGGGAATCAGGCCAAGCCCGTCGTATACGCCGCGCTCGAAGCTAACAGTGAACAGCAGTTGCATTCCAAGGCAGACACCAAGAAGTGGCGCACCGCCTTTGCCGAATTCCATGATTGCCCTGCCGATGCCGAGTGATTCTATGTTCCTCATCGCTGCACCGAACGCTCCAACACCCGGGAGCACAAGTCTTGAAGAATTTCTGATCCTCTCCGGACTCTGGGTCAACTCGACCGTTGCACCGACTTTCTGGAATGCCTTCACAATCGAAAGTAGGTTGCTCGTACGGTAATCGACAACCGTGACGTTATAAGTCGTCATTCTCTTCGATAAGCTTGCTCAGCTCTTTGCTTCTAGCAGTCGCGGTCGAGACGGCATTGATCAGCATCGTCCTTAGCCCGTAAGTTTCCAATTCATGGACTGCGGCGATCGCGGTACCACCCGGCGTTGTGACCTCATCCTTCAAGATCGCCGGATGCTTTCCGGTTTCGATGACGAGCTTAGCTGATCCAAAGACGGTCTGAGCCGCGAGTCTGAATGCAATTTGCCTCGGGATTCCCATTTTCACGCCGCCATCAGTCATGGCCTCGATCACCATATAGATATATGCAGGACCGCTTCCGCTTAGTCCCGTGACGGCGTCAAGCAAGTGCTCAGGTACAATTTCCACGGTTCCTACGGATTTGAAAATCGTGTTGGCGATTTTGAGATGGTCGTCGTCTGCGAACTTCCCTTTCGAAATGGCAGTTGCACCGGCGTCGACCATCGCCGGTGTGTTTGGCATTGATCTGATTACCGGGCAGGAGACTCCGAGCGCGGTGTTTATGAAAGTCGTCTTTATTCCTGCCATCACACTAATGATAAGTTGCGACGGCTTGACCGAATCTTTGATTTCACTCAGAACCTGTTTTGAATTCTGCGGTTTAACCGCAATCAACAAAATATCGGATACCCTGGCAACTTTGCGATTATCTGAAGTTGTGTGAATCCCGAATTGTTTCTGAAGTTCCTCGAGACTCTCAGCGCTTCTCCTTGAAGCATAAATATTTTTCGGAGATGTCAGCTTCGCTTTTAATAATCCGCCGATGACCGCAGACCCGATATGGCCAGCTCCTATTACACCGATCGTCTTGTCGCTTAACATTTACAATTTTCCCTTGGTTGATTGAATTCCTTTTATTCTCGGATTTATAGCAACAGCCTCTCGGAGCGCTACAGCACAGCTTTTAAAGAGTGCCTCAACGCGATGATGATTGTTCTTGCCGTAGATCAGCTCGACATGGACATTCGCCTTGAGGTTATCCGCCAGCGATCTGAAGAAGTGTTCGACCATTTCCGTCGACAGGTCGTTTACCTTCGGGCGTGTAAACTCCGCCTTGAAGACGCAGTAACCCCGACCGGACAGGTCGACAACACATCTGGCAAGCGACTCATCCATAGGAACGTAAGCTGAACCGTATCGAGAGATACCCTTCTTCTCATTGAGCGCTTTGTCAATGCATTTTCCGATAACAATCGCCACATCTTCAACGGTGTGGTGATCGTCGATGTCAACATCACCTTTCGACTTGAGAGTCAGATCGATCAGGCTGTGCTTTGAAAACAGCTCGAGCATGTGATCAAAAAACCTGATCCCCGACGCGACATTTGAATTACCTGTACCGTCCAGGTTTACAGAACAAGAAATCTTTGTTTCCCTGGTATTACGATCGATAGATGCTTTTCGTGCCACTTTTTTTAATTCAAAATGCTGATTTTATGACAGAAATGCAAGAATTCAGGGCGCCGAAGGATGACTGACCTTCCAGCTTAACAAAATGAGGTTTCCGCGACAAACAATGACCAGGAAAAATACCATGAACTAAACTCTTGGTTAGGATGTTAAATGGACATTAGGCAAGGATGATTCGCACACACGAGCGGCTGGCAAAGTCAGGAGGCTATCCATTGAAGAGAGGCACATTTTCCGCGGCACTACTCGACACGCGCCAAACACTTTTCCTGATTTTCAGCCTCATCATCTGTTCCACAATGTCGAGCCAAGCGTTTGCAGTTGGGCCGATGACAGGAGGTCCGGCTCACGACACTAGATCCGACAGTAACTCGGTAATTCGCGCCGACTCCCTGGTGATGACCTCGACAGGCGGAGCAAAATCTGTTTATGTGCCGCGTTGGTATGAAATGATCACCAGATTACCAGGCGACTGGGAGAGATTCGGACTCCAATCCTTTCGGACAGAAAACATACCGCTGGCAGTTGGGATTGCCGGATTGACAGCCGGACTTATGGCTGCTGACAATGGCCTGTGGCAAGCTGAGAGCGGCTGGTACAACAGGCATCGTGGATTCCGCGGCTTCTCAAACGATATGGTATTTGTCGGCGACGGTCGGTTTCAATTCGGGATTGTCGGAGCCTTCGCGACTTACGGTTTCGCGTTTAACGACTCTCGCGCACTTCGGACCGCAAGTGAAGTGACCGAGGCGATCCTTGCCACCGGCGCAGTCGTGCAATTTCTAAAGCACGCGACAGGGAGAGAACGACCGGAGGTCGCGTCAGAAATAGGCGGAGACTGGACTTTCTTTCCCGGCCAACTCGCCTACTTGAAGCATGTGCCCCATTACGATTCATTTCCATCCGGTCACATTGCCACCGCTACGACGACACTAATTGTGATTGCAGAGAATTATCCGGAGGTCACGTGGCTGAAACCCGCGGGCTACGTGGTGCTTGGAATGATTTCATCGAGTCTGGTCGCATACGGGATTCATTGGTGGAGCGACATCCCGCTCGGCATCGTTCTTGGTTATTCGTTTGGTGAAATAGCATCTCATCCCTTAAACGTTCATCTTGATTCGTCTTCCGGAAACTATTCTCCGAAACTTTCATTCGAGCCGGTCTTAATGCAGAACGGCCTCGGTGTAGATCTGGGGCTTTCCTTTTAGGCGCCAGTATGCCGTGCTTTCAGAAGCGGCCTGACACGAAACTCATGTAACCGAGTCGCCTATACAAAGACGAAGCCCGCCCAAAGAAGCTGGACGGGCTCTCATCGGAGAGATATGTGATGAGAAATTTATTTCGAGACTTCGGCGTGGTTCCGAACTTTCTTGAACTCCACCTTGCCGGATTCAGGCACATCAACTTCAATCGCGTTACCGGGTTCGAACTCACCCGCGAGAATTTTTTCCGCCAACGGGTTTGAAATATATTTCTGAATCGTGCGTTTCAAAGGTCTTGCCCCGAACGTAGGATCATAGCCGGCGTCTGCAAGAAAGAGTTTAGCCCTATCGCTCACTTCCAGCTTTATGTTATTGTTTTCGTTGATCCTCGACATAATCCTTCGGAGCTGGAGATCGACAATATTCCGGATGTCTTCACGTCTCAGCGGCTTGAACACGATTATTTCGTCTACACGATTGAGAAACTCCGGCCTTATCGTTTGTTTCAAAAGGTTGAACAGATCAGTCTTCAAACTTTCCATCATCTCCGCGCGATTACGTTCAGTCGAGGACTCGATCTTCTGCTGAACGAGCTGCGAGCCTATGTTCGATGTCATGATGATGATGGTGTTTTTGAAATTTACTGTCCTTCCCTTGCTATCGGTGAGCCTACCGTCATCAAGCACTTGCAGGAGCACATTAAAGACCTCAGGATGTGCTTTCTCGATTTCATCCAACAACACGACCGAGTAGGGTTTTCGTCTGACCGCCTCAGTAAGCTGGCCGCCCTCCTCGTATCCTACATATCCGGGAGGTGCACCCATCAATCTGGAGACTGAGAATTTCTCCGTGTACTCGGACATATCGATACGAACCATTGCATCCTCGTCGTCGAAGAGAACCTCCGCGAGAGCGCGGGCAAGTTCGGTCTTGCCGACACCGGTCGACCCGACAAAGATAAATGAACCGATCGGTCTTTTCTCGTCCTGGAGGCCGGCCCTTGCTCTGCGAACTGCGTTTGCCACCGCGGACACAGCCTCTTCCTGGTCCACCAGGCGTTCGTGAATCCGCTCTTCGATATGAAGAAGCTTGCCCCTCTCGCTCTCCAACATCCTTGTCACCGGAATTCCTGTCCACTTCGATACTATTTCCGCGATGTCCTCAGAATCCACTTCTTCCTTCAACATTTTGCTGTTCCGCTGGACTTCTGCGAGGCGCTGCGACGACTCCTTCATCCTCTTTTCTATTCCGATAATCTCGCCATATCTGATCTCTGCAACCTTTCCAAGATTTCCCTCGCGTTCGGCTTTATCGGATTCTATCTTCAGACGCTCGATGTCCTCTTTTGATTTTTGAATCGTCTGGATCAATTCTTTTTCAACCTGCCAATGGCTTCTCAACTTCGTGCTTTGCTCGCGGAGATCCGCAAGCTCCCTTTCGATGACATTCAGCCTCTTCTGCGACTCGTCATCTTTTTCACGCCTGACGGCTTCCTTCTCGATCTCGAGTTGTTTGATTTTTCTTTCGACTTCATCAAGCTCCTCCGGGAGCGAATCCATCTCGATTCTCAGCTTTGAAGCCGCCTCGTCTATCAGATCGATCGCTTTGTCGGGGAGGAAACGGTCGGTTATGTACCTGTTGCTCAGCTGTGCGGCTGCAACGATAGCGCCGTCCGTGATTCTGACCCCATGGTGAACTTCATACCTCTCCTTGAGTCCTCTTAAAATTGAGATCGTGTCTTCGATCGTCGGCTCATCGACCATGATGGGCTGGAATCTCCTTTCCAGCGCCGGATCTTTCTCGATATATTTCCTATACTCGTTTATAGTGGTCGCGCCGATCGCTCTTAGCTCGCCGCGCGCGAGTGCCGGCTTCAGCATGTTCGAAGCGTCTACCGAACCCTGCGCTGCTCCAGCTCCGACTAGAGTGTGCAGCTCGTCCATGAAGAGGATTACCTCGCCGTTCGACTCAACGACTTCCTTGATAATCGACTTGAGCCTGTCTTCAAATTGACCCCGATAGCCGGTTCCGGCCACCAGGGTTCCCATATCCAGCTCTACTATGCGCTTTGATTTCAGGCTGTTGGGAACATCGCCGGTCGCGATCCTCCTTGCGATCCCTTCCACAACGGCCGTCTTACCGACGCCAGGGTCTCCAATTAAGACTGGGTTATTCTTTGTTCTTCTCTCGAGAACCTGGAGGACTCTCCTGATTTCGTCATCGCGGCCGATCACGGGATCGAGTTTCCCCTTTCTCGCGAGATCGGTCAAGTCACGGCCGAACTTTTCGAGCGACTGGTATTTCTCTTCGGGATTCTGATCGACCACACGCTGAGTTCCTCTAACTTCTTTGAGAGCCTTAAGGACGAGCTCATGCGTCAGCCCCTGCGAGTTCAAGATTTTGAAAGCATCTGTGTTCCGCGCGGTAAGGAATCCCAGCAGTAAATGTTCTGTGCTGACAAACTCATCTTTCATTTGAGATGCTTCCTTCTCAGCCGAGTCGAGCACCTGTGCCAGGGGCTGCGAGAGATATTGGCTAGTTACGCCTCCGGCTGAGATCCGGGGAAATTTCCTTATGCTTTCTTCGAGCTTTCCTCTGACGTAATCTGAGTTGACACCCGCTTTCTGCATGATCGATGAAACAACTCCCTCTTCGTCTGTAACGAGTGCGAGGAGGAGATGTTCGGGCTCGATCGCCTGTTGTTGATTTTCAGATGCAATTACACGCGCCCGTTCCAGCGCTTCCTGCGATTTTACTGTCAGTTTATTGGGATTCATAATTATGTCTTTGTGAAAAGCGGGAGGCAAGGAAATGCAGCCTCCCGCTGTTAATCATCACGAATTATTTCTTGTCTTTGTCGTCGATTATTTCATAGTCGGCGTTCTCGGGACCGGGCCCTTTTTCTTCCGTGGTACCTTGCTGGGGGCCCTGCTGTTGCTGTCCACCCTGAGGTTGCGATTGGGCTTGTTGATACATGTAGGTCGCCGCTTCGCTCCATGCCTTGTTGAGCACTTCAATTTCCGACTTGAGCTCTGAGAGCGACGCTGTCTTCGCCGACGTTTCCAGCTTCTGAATTGCGTCTTCCAGCGTCTTCTTCTTGTCCGCAGGAATCTTCTCACCGAATTCTTGAAGCTGCTTCTTGCTCTGGAAGATAAGATTATCAGCCTGATTTCGAGTTTCGACTTCCTCTTTCTTCGATTTGTCTTCGGCCGCGTGTTCTTCTGCAGCTTTCTTCATGCGATCTATCTCCTCTCGGGACAAACCGCTCGAAGAAGTTATTCGAATACTTTGTTCCTTGCTCGTTGCTTTGTCCTTAGCTGTAACGTGGAGGATGCCATTCGCGTCGATGTCGAATGCGACATCGATCTGCGGCAGGCCGCGCGGGGCCGGCGGCAACCCGTCAAGTATGAAACGTCCGAGAGTCCTGTTGTCATTCGCCATCGGTCGCTCACCCTGCAGCACGTGAATCTCTACCGATGTTTGATTGTCTGCAGCTGTTGAGAACACTTCACTCTTCCTGGTCGGAATCGTAGTGTTTGCCTGTATCAACGGCGTCATGACTCCGCCGAGTGTCTCGATGCCAAGAGAAAGCGGCGTGACGTCAAGAAGGAGAACGTCTTTTATCTCTCCAGTCAGAACGGCGCCCTGGATGCTCGCTCCTATCGCGACGACCTCGTCGGGGTTGACTCCTTTGTGCGGTTCCCTGTTGAAGTATGTCTTCACAGTTTCCTGCACCTTCGGCATCCTTGTCATCCCACCCACGAGAATCACCTCGTCGATTTCTGCCGGCGACAGCTTAGCGTCGGAGAGTGCTTTCTTGACAGGGTCGACCGTACGCTGAATCAGATCCGCAACCAGCTGTTCGAGTTTCGCTCTCGTCAGTGTCATGTTCATATGCTTCGGCCCGTCCTGGGTCGCAGTGATGAACGGAAGATTTATTTCAGTTTGAAGCTGGGTCGACAGTTCCATCTTCGCCTTTTCAGCGGCTTCCTTCAACCTTTGCAGCGCCATGGGATCTTTTCTGAGATCGATCTTCTCGTTCTTGAAAAATTCATCCGCGATATAGTTCATGACCTTCATATCGAAATCATCGCCGCCGAGGTGAGTGTCACCGTTTGTCGATTTCACTTCGAACACGCCGTCACCGAGCTCGAGGATGGAAATATCGAACGTACCGCCCCCAAGGTCGTACACGGCGACTTTAAGATTCTTGGTTTTCTTGTCGAGACCATAGGCGAGTGCCGCGGCAGTCGGCTCATTGATAATCCGGCGCACGTTCAATCCCGCGACCTCTCCCGCCTCCTTGGTGGCCTGACGCTGAGCATCATTGAAGTAAGCAGGGACCGTCACTACTGCTTCAGTGATCTTCTCGCCGAGGTAATCTTCCGCGGTCTGCTTCATCTTCTGAAGTATCATTGCGCTTATTTCGGGCGGCGAGTACTGCCTCCCGGAAATCTCGACGCGCGCAGAATCGTTCGGCCCCTTGACAACCTTATAAGGTACGCGTGACATCTCTTCCGTCACCTCATTATAGAATCGTCCCATGAATCTCTTGATCGAGAAAACAGTATTCTGGGGATTCGTTATTGCTTGCCTCTTCGCAGGAGCGCCAACCAGCCACTCTCCTGTCTTTGACTGGGCAACGATTGAAGGTGTCGTCCGGGCCCCTTCAGCGTTCGCGATAACGGTCGGCGTATTTCCCTCCATCACTGCGACACATGAATTGGTTGTTCCCAGATCAATTCCAATAATTTTCGCCATCTTATATCTCTCCTTTGTTTGAATCGTCTTTCATGAAAATTTGCATGTGACCATATTCGGGCAATCTGCATGCCACTACAAAACGGCCAAACCGAAGCGTTTAGGGATCATACGGAGGGGACTGGTTGATATCCGATGCCAATCCAATGCCCTGGGATGACAAATTGGCAGTCGTTGTTAATTTTGTCAGTTCTCGCTGAAGATCAGAGAATAATCTGCGCGATGAGGTCTGACTGATAGCCGAATTACTTTGTCAGCGTTCCTTCGAGTCTGACGAGCGCGCGATTAACAATTGTCTTGTCTCCCTTCAGCCCCTCTATTTGGGTAGTGAGCAGCGGAAGAATCGAATAAAACCGTTTGACTTCGGCCGCCGCTGTCTTTGGAAAAAGAGAAATGCGGTCTCCGGTTTGAGCCGCTACGATGAGCGAGTCTGGCGACCAATCTTCCGGCCAGAGATGATTCAAGATATCCATCCCTTCCTTCAAGCGTTTTATTTTGCCTGCCATCCCATAAAGCTGTTCGTCATCAACCGACGGAGCAAAAGAAATCTTCATGTTGATTCTCCTGTGTACGCTTGCACTGGGAATGAATACTGTTGCCATCAACCTGTCGCCGTCATAATTCCATTTTGTACCGGATCCGCCACCGATTACAGATTCCACAGGTAAAACGTTCATGAGTCTAACTTCGTAGGATTTCACCTGTGGCATTCCCTCATAGTGTCCGGAGAGTGGTTCTATTGTGAGTCTTATTGAGCTTCGATCCTCTCTCGAGTATGATATTCTGGTCCGAGCGAAAGCGCTTCTTGTGTAACCAATCGAATTTCCTTCGTCCTCATAAAGCTCGCATGTGCCCGCTTTATCCGGAAAGATAACGAGAGTGATTTGGTCAATTGGCTTCAACAAATTATGTGACGTCTGGTCAGTGGCAGGAATTATTGAACCCTGCTTCACGTAGACCGGAATTTCATCGATAGCAAATCTCCGTTTGACGACAGCGGGACCCACAAATTTTCTCCCGCTGTACCATTCAATCCAGCTTCCCGGCGGAATCCAGACATCTTGGAGTGTGAGAAGCGTGTCCCCGGCCATTGGACCGACAACGGGCGCCACCATGATGTCATCACCAAACATGTACTCGTCCTCGAAAGAGTAAGATTCCGGTTGATCGGGATAATCATAATAAAGCGGGTGTACCAATGAGATACCTGTATCATACGTCTCGCGTGCCGCTGTGTAAATATAAGGCATGAGTGACCGCCTCAACTCAATGGCATCTTTCATCGCATTAAAATACGGATAAGGAAATGCCCAGATACGCCTCTCGGATTCCGCGTTCCGCGTTGTGTGTGTGCGCAGGATGGGACTGAATGCGCCCCACTGCACCCACCTCGTATATAATTCGGGTGAAACCGTCCCGGGAATGTGTCCACCGATATCATGGCTCCAATAACCGAAGCCGACATTTGCCGCTGTGGAAGTAAAGTACGGTTGAAATGCAAGCGACGACCAATCCGTGATGACATCTCCCGAAAAACCGATTTCGTAGCGATGGTCGCCGAGCCCGCCCCATCTCGAAAGTATCATGGGTCTCTCATTATCCTCACGTTCCATATGCGTATAAAACGCGTAGTTGATCCACCATGTCGGATTGAGTCCGTGAATTCTTGTTGTGTCCCACTGCTGCCAATCCATCCACCAGAAATCGACTCCTTCTCTTTCGAGCGGATCGATGATTATCTTGAAATAGTTTTCCGCGAATGTTTTATCGGTGATGTCGAACGGGACATACTTTTTTGTTGCCGGATCTATACCCATCGCCAAGGCCATCGCAGGGTAATGATCTTCCCACGGTTCGATTCCTGCTGCGGGATGCAAGTTGAAGGTGAGCTTGAGCCCGCGGTTCTTGCACCACTTCATGAAATCCGCAGGATCAGGGAAGAGGATTTTGTCCCATGAGTAGCCTGTCCAACCTTTCGCCTGTCCTGCCTGGTCAACTACTGACCGGGACCAGCGAAGATCGAATGTCTGATGCCAGTCCATATCCACGACCAGCACGTCGAGCGGGAGATTGAAAGCCGAGAATTGATTTACCAAGCCTTTCAGCTCTTCGTCCGTGTATGCCCAGTATCTGGACCACCACGTGCCGAATGCATATCGCGGCGGCATCGGAATTCTTCCAGCGACCTTGACATAATCGCCGAGTTCTTTTTTATATTCATGACCGTAGCCGAAAAAGTACCAGTCTTGATGATTTCCATTCGGCCGTGGCTCCACCCAGGACCATTTGCTGTCATCAAATAGCGGATGATCACTATCATCTATCAGCGACCAGCCGTCTCGCGACAGGAGGCCCGGCTCAAGTCCGATCGAACCTTTTACTCCGTCGAGCGTCCTGATAGTGCCGAGCAGATTTCCCGAGTTCGGCGTGCCCGGCTGCCACGTTATCTTCTTGCCATCCACTTCGAGTGAGATCGAGAGATTCGTCGCAGTGAACTCTCCGGAATTCTTCAAATATCTCAGCACGAGCTTTCCGGTATTGATAACCAGCCACCCGCCGTCCGAGAAGACAGCGAAACCGGGCGTGGGGAGATCACGATTTACAAATACCAAAGATGGCCTGTCTTCGAATTTGCCGTCAGATGACCATTCAAGTCTTATCATTTGCCGCGTCAGGACCGTGAATCTCGCAAGTCCAGAGATGACTTCCGATTTTGGGCTGGCCATCGATCTGTACTCTTGCGCCCTAGAATCCTGCACATATACTGCAAGACATAGAGCAACCAATGGGACAAACTGCTGAAATGTCCATCTAGTAAGTGATTTCATAATCTGATTCCTTCAGGCTTTCATTTTCCGCGCCTTGTAATGTACGCCGGGGAGTTCACGGATTCTTTCCGCGCTTTCCTCTGCAGTTATGTCTCTCTGCGGGTTGGCGAGCATTTCATACCCGACCATGAACTTCTTGACCGTCGCGGAACGAAGAAGAGGCGGATAGAAGTGCATGTGAAAGTGTGCTTCTTCATGAGGCTTTCCGTCAGTGGGCTTCTGGTGTATCCCCGAGGAATATGGAAAAGGTATTTCAAAAATGTTGTCATATCTGACAGTTAAAACTTTAAGAATCTCTGAAAATTTAGTTTGCTCCGATTCACTCATGTCCGTGAGACAACCGAGATGCCTCTTCGACACGACGATCGTCTCGAACGGCCACACGGCCCAGAACGGAACTACAGCGATGAAGGATTCATTTTCAATTACGAGGCGCGCCTTCTCCTTGAGCTCCAAAGCGATGTAGTCGCATAACAAGCAACTCTTTCTCTCGGTCAGATATTTATGAAGTTGAACAAATTCCTTAGATGGCTCGACCGGTATAGAGTTCTGCGCCCAGATTTGACAGTGCGGATGAGAGTTGCTCGCGCCCATTATTTCTCCCTTGTTCTCGAATATCTGCACATGATTAACCTCGGCATTCTTGCCGAGCTGGTCGTACTCATCGGTCCATACTTTTACAACATTCCGTATTTCTTCGGTCGACATTTCGGCAAGAGTCAGATCGTGCCGGGGGAGGAAACAGACCACTCTGCAAATACCGCTCTCGGCGCGAGCAATGACGAGACCGGACTCATTGATTTCGGCTGACTTCGTCCCAAACCGCAGAGCGCTGAAATCATTGTCGAAAACAAATGTGGATTCATATTTCGGATTATTGTCTCCGTTGGCGCGAGTGTTACCGGGACAAAGGTAACAGTTGGCGTCGTATTCCGGAGGCTCCGGAAGGATTGAAGATTCCACTTTTCCCTTCCACGGGCGTTTAGTACGGCCGGGAGAAACGAGGATCCACTCACCCGTAAGAGGATTGAATCTCCTGTGAGGACTCGAAAAGATTCCGCTGTTTTTCATCGTCGTTATCTCGAATAGTATCGAAGTATTATCGTTGCCATGATCGAGTCCCAGATGTAATTCGATGGACTCGATTGAATTGGATAATCGGGACTGTATGATTCCCAATATCGGTGATTGTTTCTCAATTGAGTTCCAACCGCGAGCAGAAGCTTGTCCGCAAGTTCTCGTGCAGTCTTATGGTAGCCATAATTCTCGAGTCCCTCCAGGACCATGTAATCCCAGAGGAGCCAGACCGGTCCATTCCAGTGACAGCAGCAATCCACGAACGGAGTATATCCCGAGTCGAGGGCGCTAAGTGTCGGGACGCCATACTTCCGCCAAAAAGTCGAATCGTTTGTCAATGCTGTGACGAGTTCGGCCGCCCGCTCCTTTGTTGCAACACGAGACCACAGTGGTAGGAAGCCGATAATCTCTTTTCTCTTGAGACTTCGTCCTCTGTATTCGAATGAGTGATCTTCCATGGATACGTTGTAATAAAATTTATCCACTGGATCCCACATAAACCTATTGATCAAATCCTGAAGTCTCTGGAATTTAGAGCTCAATTCTTTCGAGTCACTATTCTTCCCGAGTTCTTCGGCCATTTTACCCAGATAGTATATTTCATTCGCGACCTGACAAGAGAGATCCAGGCAGTCGATCCGATTTGAAACATCGACTGTGTCGGTATGATCCTTTGCGAAGAGTTGAAACACAACATTCCAGTCGTCGCGAACATTCTCAATCATCCCGTAAGGTCCCCACTCGAACAGCCCATCGCGGTTAGAGGCCCGATTTTCTTCAAGATATTTAAGGTATTTCATCCCGGTATCATAGACTCTTGAAAGAAATATTTTGTCGTGACTGACTTCATATATTTCCCAGTTTGTCCATGAGAAGAAGGGCGCGGAAGTAGTTCCGACACCATTGTGCGGATAGTATTGAGGACCGCGTGGACCGACGCGGTAAGGTATCAAGCCGTCGGGTTGTTGCTGCTCCACAAAGATCTCCTGTGATTCCTCTGCCGATCTCGAATCCATGAGAGAATATGGAATCATGGAAAGCGATTCGTGCATGACCTGATGACCATGGCCCCATCCCCAAATCGGATTCCTGGAGAAGACATAGTAATTGAATTTCGTTTTCCCTTCGGGAGGGAGCATGCACTCACGGACGAGGTTCAGCGCGCCGAGATAGATGAGCTTTTCGTCAGCGGTCATGAAAGCTGGCTTCGGCACGGTTTTGAAAATTTCTTCGTCAGCCACCTCCATTTTCTTTATATCCACATTCATCCCGACACGGGTGTCCGACGATACGATCGAATCAGCCACTGAAGCAGGTTCCGACACACGAATCACCCTAAATTCCGTGAACTGTTCCGGTGCGATGTCGAAATCTTTTTCAAGTGCCGCAAGTTTGATATATCCTGACTTCCTTTGATTGAGCCCGTACACCGGTGTGTCATTCTCGTTTGAGAGTCGAATATGTTCCGTGAAATCTACAATGCTTTCACCGGGGTAACCCCCATAGCTGCCCGGCATCGAATCAAGCCCAAGAAAATCTTTGAACTGAGTTGGATAACCAGCAGCCGGATAGAGATTGCTATGTAACCGCTCGAGCGATTCATAGTGGGACAACCGGTAACCATAATTCGTTGAATCGAATTCAGAAACCAGCAGGGAATCATAGACGTGTCTGAGTACTGGATAAACGGACACGTGGAAAGGAACACTTCCCCCGTTCCTGACACGCACATCAATAATTACCGTGCTTGAGCTGTAAACCAGGAACGTCTCCGTCACTTCGAGGTTTGCAAAAGGTTGATACTTCAGGATCGCCATATCCGGGAAGGACGCTACAACCCGAGGTCTGACAGCGAAGTCGCCTGTGTGTCCGATGACTATATCATTCACGCGCCACAGCAGCGACAGCTCTCCGGCGTACTGGCTCGAATAGCTTACCGGCTCGTCGGAAGAAAAATAATCCATAAAGTAAGCCTTGTCACCGTAAAGTCGTGATCTGCTCATCGATGCGGCGTATGTAGTAAAAAGCGGATCGCCGGCTCCTGCGTCGATGCGAAGATAGCCGTCTGTTACTTCCGTCTGTCCAAATGCAACTTTGCTATCCGACGCGGCCCATACTAAAATTATGACCGACAAAATGCTGCCTCTAAAGAAGTTCATGCGACTGCCAATCACTTATACCGGTCCATGAGCATCCTGCTAATCAATCCAGCCCAGATATACGCCGTGTGGTATCCTGCCCAGGCCTGATCGGGATCATAGAATTCCCACATCCGGTGATCTTTCTCCAGTTGAGCGATCATTCCGTTCGAGACTTTCTCCACTAAATCTCCCGCGAGTTTCTTGTATCCATAACGGATGAGGCCCTGTTCGATGAGGAAGTTCCATTCAACCCAGACCGGTCCGTTCCAATACCCTTTTGGATTATAATAGGGGTCGTCAGAGGCGAGCGATGGCACTCCATACCTTCGCCAGAACTTCGATGTGTCAGTAAGAACACTAATGAGTTTCGCGGCGCGCATGGAGTCCGGAATGCCGGCCCAGAGTGGAAGGAACCCGATAATCTCTTCTCGCTTCAAATCGTCACGGTTATTAAATGTGAACATCTTATTTTTCGAATCGACATTGTAATAAAATGAAGTCGTGCTATCCCACATCAGATGGTTAACCAATTCTGCTCTTGCGGCCGCCTCCCTGTTCCACCTTTCCGCTTCTCGCGGCCTGCCAAGAATCGCGGCCATCTTTGACAATGATCTCGCTTCCTCAACAAGCATGCTATTCAAATCCGGCCCCTCAAAATTGCTGGGCCATCCCACCTTATCCCAGACGGCGACCTGATCATCCCTGACCGATTCAAGAACAGCATGTCCGCCCCATTCACAAAGCCCGTCGCGAAGCGAATCACGATTTGTCGGCCAGTAATGGTAGAATCGGGAGCCTGCTTTGTAAGCTTCAGAAAGAAACCGGCGGTCGCGGGTCACACTGTAAATTCCAAGGTTCTCCCAGCTGAACCACGGAGCAGAAGTGGTGAGTTGGCTGTCGTATGGGATCGTCTCGTCGAGATACGGTCCAGTGCGGTAGTTTATAAATCCATCACGGTGTTGCCGCTCCACATAGACAAGCTGTGAGCCCATCGCACTTTTGGGATCCATGAATACGTACGCGAGCATAGACAGACTCTCATGGAAAACCTCTCCGCCATGTCCCCATCCCCATTGCGGCTCCCTCGAGAAAACGTAATAGTTATAATGACATTTTCCTTCCGGAGGCATCATCACTTGCCTGAGCAGGGAGAAACCGCTCCAGTAAAGCATTTCATCGTCGGCATCCTTGAATCGAATCCGAGGCACACTGCTGTAAATCCTTTCATCCACCCCGATAAATCTGTCAAGGTTAGTTTGCAGGACTTCTCTAATTTGTGTCAACAAATCTTTCGTATTCTTACCAGACGGCTCTACTCCTCTTGCGATCCGAAAGTGAAACAAATTTCCGGGAGCCAGGTGCACCGATGTATTGAACGCGATTGTTTTCGCTGAGTCGTCCGACACGACCGAGTCCTTGGACAACCCACCGTCGAATTCAGCGAAGACGTCCGGTGATCCAGTTTGCATGAGGACATCGGTTACGGATTCGACATAAGGAATATTGTGCTCAATCGTCCAGCCGTCCGCCGGTTCCCGATGAGAGAATGAAACCCAGTTGTGTTTACCTCGATGCTCGATCTTGTGAAAATTTTCTGCGCTTGCCGCCGTGATAAATGGCATTACTTCAATAGAGAGATCCTTTGATCCGACATTTCGGACAGTGATATCCTCAACAGCAATCCTTGAACTGTACACCAAAAATGTTTCGTCTACTCGAAGGTCTTTGGTCGGGTAGTAATGAAACCTCACGACGTCCGAGTAGGATACTGTTATCACAGGCGGTCCGGCGATATCAGACAGCTTCAGGACTTCAGATGAATCGATCCTGAATCCGACACCGAGCGTCCCTGACCGGCTGTTCTCAAATTCAATTCCCCGATCGGATAAGTAAAAGACAAAGTGATACCCTTCATCCAGGATGAACTGAGATCGATCCATTGAGGCTGCGTACGTCGTATAGATCGGCGAATCCTTGGTTGCTCTGAGATGAGATAGGAATGGTTGTCTTGCTCCAGCATGGAGAGTGGAGAATGCGAGAAGGAACAGGAGAATGAAGCCAGCTAATGAGTGCCTCACCGGACAACATCTTTGATTGTTTTCATAACCAGCAGTCTCCTTTCGGATCTCAATCCAGAGGAAGCGACAGGCGTTCGGCGGGAGAATTGGATGCAAATCGGGAAACGAAATTCAATTCAGTCTCTGAGCTCAACCGAATCATCATATCCGTTTGCCCACGCGAAGGCTTGCGTTCAAATTGGGAAATTGTTCTACGCTCGTAACTCTATATGCTCCTAACACTCCACGTTCCGCTTCTGCCCTTCCTGGATAAGTATGCCAGTGCGAAATTAACCCGAAGCCTCTGAAAAAACAAGAATGTCGGAGAACTGGTAGTGTCACCATGCTGAAAGACGAGTGGACCCTGTGAAGCTTTTCATCATGAAGTATCCCAAAGTAGATGAAATTGCCCGTCGTTGCGGGAGAACATTCGTAGAGTTACTGCCTTGACCTCAAACCAGGGTCTGCTTCTCAATTAAATTGAATATTCCTTCTACGGACTTTATATTTTTTCAATTACATGCGCGTTTTCCTTTTCGTACCATGCTTCATAGATCAATTCTTTCCTAATGTTGCGCTCAGCGCAACTAAGGTTTTAGAACATTTGGGTTGTGAGATTGTCTTCCCTGTTGAGCAGACATGTTGCGGACAGCCGGCGTTTAACTCGGGCTACGTGGAGGAAGCGCGCGTTGTCGCCATGCATGAGGCAAACGCATTTATAAGGTTCGGCGCGAATGTTAATAACACTCACGATGATTCGTTTAACCCTAACAATGATTATATCGTCGGTTTGTCAGGCTCTTGCGTAGCGATGATTCGGAATTATTATCCGGGCCTTCTCTCTGAATTACCCGGCTTCTCAAATATTGCCGATCAATTCACTGATAGGGTCTATGAGTTCACGGAGTTTATCGCGAAGGTAATCGGAGTCGAGAAGTTCTCCGGCAAGCTGGACGCGGTCGTGTCCTTTCACGACTCTTGTCACGGGCTGAGAGAGCTTGGTTTGTATGAAGAACCCCGCAGCCTCCTGGCGAGAATCAAGGGATTGAGACTAGTGGAACTTCCCTACAATGATGTCTGTTGCGGGTTCGGCGGAACTTTTTCAGTGAAATTCCCCGAGATTTCAAGCGCCATGGCGGATGAAAAGCTGCAAAGACTGAAGTCAACTGGAGCCGATATACTTGTGTCCGGAGATAGCAGCTGTCTGATGCACCTTCAAGGTCGGGCGCGACGGCTTTCGATTCAGACCAGGTTCGCCCACATCGCGGAGATAATGGGGGAAAGCATCCGGTGATGGCGGCGACAGACTTCAAGAACCGGTATAGAAACGAGATCTCCAACGCCCAGCTGCGCAACAATCTTTCGAAGGCAACGCTGCAGGCGGTTGACAAACGCCTGGAGTCATTCAAAGAACTGGATTTTGAATCTTTCCGGAATGACGCGAGAAGAATTAAAGACGAAGCAATCGGTCATCTCAATGAGTATCTCTCGCATTTTGAGGATGCTGCTTCAAAGAACGGCTGCAATTTGTTTTACGCTGAGACTCCTGACAGAGTAAAAGAGTATATCCTTGATCTCGCGAAGCGGCACGGTGTGAAATCTATTGTAAAGTCAAAATCGATGGTGACGGAGGAGATCGAGCTGGTTCAATATCTCGAAGAACACGGCATCGAGACTGTGGAAACTGACCTAGGAGAATACATCGTACAGCTGGCCGGTGAAAAACCGTCGCACATAACAACGCCTGCCATACACAAGTCGCGTAACGAGATTGCCGCTCTTTTCCATGAGAAGCTCGGGACTGCGCTAAACAATGATCCGGCTTTTCTCACTGCTGAGGCCAGAACCGTCCTCAGGGAAAAATTCCTTTCTGCGGGTATGGGAATTTCCGGGGCGAACTTTCTTGTTGCCGATACGGGTGACATTGTAATTGTAGAGAATGAAGGTAATGCCAGACTCTCTACTTCCTCTCCGGCAATCCATGTGGTTGTAGCCGGAATTGAAAAGGTGATCCCACGATTTGCCGATCTGAGAATCTTCATGCGGCTGCTTGCGCGGAGCAGCACCGGCCAGAAGTTGACAAGTTACGTTTCGTTGATTCGCGGGCCACAGAAGCAGGACGAAAAAGACGGCCCGGCTGAAGTCCACATAATATTGCTGGATAACGGAAGGACCAAGTTGCTCGGCGGCGAGTACCGGGACGTTTTGAACTGCATTCGCTGCGGCGCTTGCCTCAATGTCTGTCCGGTCTACAGAACTATCGGGGGACATGCATACGGATCAGTATACCCTGGACCGATCGGTTCCCTCGTGACCCCGCTTTACTTTGGGATCGAAAACGCTCGTGAGCTTCCATTTGCGTCTTCGCTTTGTGGAAACTGCACACAAGTCTGTCCGGTGGGAATCGATATTCATCACCACCTCTTGACTTTGAGGAGTGAAATCGTCACGAGAAGCAGTCCATTTCTTGAACGGATGATGTTTCGGTATTTCAAATCAATGATGCTGAGACCGCGGAGGTTCAATTTGATTGGGAGGATAGGTAGATTCCTTTCGGAGAAGAAACTTTTTCGGGGAATTGCCGGCGGCTGGACCAGGTTCCGTGAGCTTCCCGAATCACCCGGGCATTCGTTCAGGGAGGTTTTCAAGACGAGAGAGAATTCATGATCCCAGATGACAGGGAGAAAATATTTGCGTCCATTCGAAGGGGACTAAGGAGCTCGAAAGGATCAAATACAGGAGTCGCGTCCGCCAGCCCTGCAAGAGAGATTTCTGATGACTTATCCGGCCGAAAGTTAGACGAGTTTAAGGCAGAGTTGACGAAACTCGGCGGAGAAGTCTTCATCGCCGACAACTCTAATACTGCACTGAACTACCTGTTAAGTAAGTTCGGACACGACAACAGATTATTCATTCATGAAGATGTAACGAAATATTATCGAGACGTCGTCGAGCGGATCCGTGAGAAGGCGGAAGTCAAAATTGAATCCGATTTCCTGAAGGGTTATGATGTGCGAGAGGCGTCAGTATTTGACATGGTTATTTCAACATGTGCGGCTTGTGTGGCCGAAACAGGCACTATCGTTTTGAGCAACAAGATGCGACTTCCGGCAGCTTTGGCGCAAACTCTTGTCGTAATCGTCGACCCGGTCCAATTACTTGATACACTTGACGATTTGTTCACCATTAAGTTCAGCGAGCATACCGGGAGCAATCTGTTCCTGGTTACCGGTCCTAGTCGAACAGCTGATATCGAGAAGGAGCTCGTGACTGGCGTACACGGTCCGAAGCACGTCATCGTAATCTTTCAAAAAAGATAATGAGGGCTGGATGAAGCAAGTTCTGCAAAATCTAAGAACGGGCGACTTGAAAGTGGAAGACGTCCCTGCCCCGGCTTTTCGCGCCGGTGGTATACTCGTCAAGAATCATTTCTCGCTGGTTAGCGCGGGCACTGAAAAAACATCTGTCGAATCGGGAAGGAAAAGTTTACTCCAGAAGGCGAGGTCGCGGCCGGAAGACGTGAAGAGATTGCTGAATGAAATTCGCCAAACGGGTTTTCTCGCAGCGTATCGAAAAGTCATGAGCAAACTGAACTCCTACAAGTCGATGGGATATAGTTCGGCGGGCGTCGTAATCGCTGTCGACCCGCTCGTTTCAGATTTCACGGTTGGCGACCGAGTCGCCTGCGCCGGTGCCGGATACGCCAATCACGCCGATATTGTATTTGTCCCAAAGAATCTGGCCGTAAAAGTCCCCGATAGTGTAGGACTCGATGAAGCTGCGTACGCAACTATCGGCTCAATTGCGCTTCAAGGCATTCGCCAGGCGGAACCGTCGCTCGGTGAATCTTTTGTGGTGATAGGTCTGGGACTAGTCGGCTTGCTGGCCGTGCAGATCCTGAAGGCAAATGGCTGTTCGGTTTTCGGGATCGATATCGACCCGGAAAATGTGGAACTTGCGAAGAAACTTGGTGCCGACAACGGGGCAATTAGGACGGCAGACGTGAAGTCGATGATCGACTCATTCACAGCCGGTTACGGGGCGGATGGCGTAATCATAGCCGCGGCGACGAAGTCCAGCGATCCTCTCTCGCTTGCCGGAGAAATCGCCCGCGATCGTTCACGAATCGTCATGATAGGTGAGACAGGAATGAACGTACCGCGCGCGCCGTATTATTTGAAGGAGCTCGAGTTGAAACTCTCGCGTTCCTACGGACCCGGCAGGTATGATCCCAGTTTCGAGGAACAAGGCAACGATTATCCGATCGGCTATGTCAGGTGGACAGAAAATAGAAACATGCGGGAGTTTATAAAGCTCGTGGGCGAAAAGAAGGTCGACGTACGCGGGTTGACGACTCACAAATTTCATATTGAAGAAGGCGAGAAGGCCTATGCACTGATAAGCGGCAAGAGCGCCGAGAAATATATCGGCATACTGCTCCAGTACGATCAGGAAACAGGCAGGTCCTCGGCGAGCGGCCCAAAGGCGATAAGTTCATCGGGAGCTCGGCCGGAATCCGCACCATTCAGAGCCAAGCCGCTTAATGTCGGATTCATTGGTGCCGGAAGCTTCGCTCAATCCAACCTCCTCCCTGCGCTTGCCGAAATCAGTAATCTGTCGCTTCAAACTGTTTGTACATCATCCGGCGTGACCGCAAAGAGCGCTCAAAACCGGTTCGGGTTTTCAGGGATCACGACGAATGCAGATGATATTATTTCCGACACCAACATCGGCACTGTATTCATCGCGACCCGACACAACCTTCACGCTTCGCTTGCCCTGCGCTCACTGAAATCGGGCAAAAATGTTTTCGTGGAGAAACCGCTTGCTCTTAATGAAGATGAGCTGATTTCCATCGGAGAGTTTTATAGAGCGCACGACGAGAAAGATCTCCCGCTTCTCATGGTCGGGTTCAATCGGAGATTCGCGCCTCTGACCGCGGCAGTAAAAAGTCATTTCAAAGATGTCGGCGAACCCATCGTCGTCAACTGTAGAATAAACGCAGGGTTTGTGCCCAAAACCCACTGGACTCAAGATCCCGTGGAAGGTGGCGGCCGCATAGTCGGCGAAGTGTGCCATTTCGTCGATCTGATTCAATTCATAACTGACTCCAGGATCTCCAAGATCATGGCTGAATCTGTGGCATCGGGCAACAAGGGTATCGTGGACAACGACAACGCTTCGATTACGCTGCGCATGAAAAACGGCTCGCTCGGAATAATTACTTATCTTGCGAACGGCGACATGTCGCTTCCCAAAGAGCGCATCGAAGTAACTGCGGGTAAACGAGCCGCTGTGATCGACAATTTCCAGGTCGCGTACCTCTTCAGCAAAGGCTCGCGCAAGAAAATCGGAAATGGAAAAACGGATAAAGGAATCACGAGCGAAGTGAAAGCCTTCATGCGAGCTGTTCAATCTAGCGGGTTGCCATTGATAAGTTTCGACGATCTCATCAATTCTTCATTGACAACTTTCAGAATCCTGACGGCACTTTCGATAGGCATGCCGGTTGAACTGTAATTCTGCGATTCGCGTCACTAAATTGCGAGCAATCTGACAACACCCATTCAGACTGGAGCGTTCTATTGAAATCAACAAAGAGATGCATGATAATCGCGATTTCCTGTCTATCATTGGTTCCGTTGAACCTGCATGCGCAGGGTCTTTCAATTACGGCAGGTCTTGGCTTCGAGTATTTCGACGCACCGTCGCTATCTCAATACCTTAACTACGCTGCGCCGGGAAGCATTACTCCTGGAACGTACACCACCGCAGGGCAATTTGTCGGCGCCTGTGAGTATCCAATATCCGGCGACTGGTCGCTTGGTGTAGAACTCGGATACATTACTAAGAGCTCGAGTTCCTCGGGTCAGGCAGGACAACTGCAGATTGACTATTCATGTCTCATGCCTTCGATCACGCTTCGGAAAATTGTCACAGGCGAAAATTTCTACGTGAAATTTGGAGGAGGGATCGGATACCACTTCGGTTACCTCGGCGCGACAAATATCTACTCGAATGCGCCCACGAATTATTCCGCACGAGGAATAGGTTTGAAGTTCGATGCGCTCATCGATACGAAGCTTGGAGACAATCTTTACGCACGCGTCGACGGCGAAGCACGATCCGAATTCATTGGAAATCTGAAAGCAAGCGATGGAAGTGATCTCACTTTTCTCGATGCCACTTCTAATCCTCAACCCGTCAACATGCATCTATCGGGTATCGGACTCACATTCGGACTAGTGTATTACTTTTAATTGAACACGAATTTAGAGGAGACCTGGTGAATCACAACATCGCAAGTATAATACTTGGAATAATCGAAGGAGTCACGGAGTTCCTTCCAATCTCCAGCACGGGACACTTGCTGATAGCTGAAAAGCTGGGCTTAGGACATCGTTCGGACTTATTCAATGTCGTCATCCAGGCGGGAGCGATTCTCGCAGTAACGTTAATTTACTGGAAGCGGTTATGGTCGCTCGCCACGGGACTTTCTAAACCCGAGAATCGTGATTATGCGGCAAAACTCATCGGTGCATTCGTGATCACGGGAATTCTCGGACTCGTTGCCCTTAAAATGGGTTTCAAATTGCCGGAGACGATCACCCCGATTGCCTGGGCGCTCATTATCGGCGGCGTATGGATCATTGTTGCGGAGTGGCTTGCCGCAAAAAAAACAGATACTGTCCTGATAACTTGGAAAGTTGCTGTGGCAGTAGGCCTTGGACAAATAGTCGCCGCGATTTTCCCCGGTGCTTCGCGATCGGGGGTGACGATTTTCGCAGCTATGCTTCTGGGTACGAGCAATCGATCCGCGGCAACAGAATTCGCGTTTCTTGTAGGAATTCCTACCATGTATGCTGCCAGTGGCAAACTGCTCTGGGATGCATATAAGCACGGCGGAGGAGGGAGCTGGAGTGACATCGTAATCGCGTTTGTCGTCTCCACTATCACCGCTTTCCTCGTCGTGAAGTGGCTATTGCGATACATCCAGACCCACCGATTTACTGTTTTCGCAGTCTATAGAATTGCACTTGGACTTTTGCTCCTTATATTCTTGAACAGCTAGCGTTCTCGGGAGTTTTCATGAACGAGGACAGATCGAACGAAAATCTTGTGTTCATCCGATTTAGAATAAGAAAGGCACGAAGATGGAAAAGCAAAGTGACACAGCGACACGTCATCCCGGAAGTGCATGTCGACACAGTTTTCTAGGAGTCCGAAATGTCCTGCCATCGTCCTTGAGCGTCTTTGTAACTTTGTGCCTTCTAACTTTTCTCATATCAGGCTGCACATCGAAAGGAAAGAACGTGATACTCGAAACCAATTATGGAAACATCGAGATAGAGCTGTACGACGATGCGGCGCCCCTGCACAGTGCGAACTTCCGCAAGCTCGTGACTGAGGGCTTCTACGACAGCCTGCAGTTCCACCGTATCATTCCTAACTTCGTGATACAGGGAGGCGATCCGAATACCCGGTCAACAAACAGGAATTCATATGGAGAGGGTGGGCCAGGGTACGCAATTGCTGCTGAAATCGGGAAGCCTCATCTCCGCGGGTCGGTCGGAGCCGCACGCGAAGGGGACCAGGTGAATCCGCAGCGAAAGTCCAACGGCAGTCAATTCTACATTTGCCTTTCGAATCTGCCTCGTCTCGACGGAGCTTACACAGTGTTCGGCAAGGTCGTCAAGGGCATGGATGTAGCGGACAAAATCTCAAAGCTGGCACGCGATGAACGCGACGTTCCTCTTCAACCCGTATATATTTTAAAGGCGTACATGGAGAAATGAGCGACTTCCAGAAATTCTCTTCGGATGTAAAAAAGAAGAAATTCAAGCGGATCTATCTGATTTACGGAAATGAAGATTACTTCATTTCAAAAGCGACCGACCTCATCACCCAAGCGGCAGTGGATCCGGCCAATCGGTCATTCAATCTTGACGTGCTGGACGGCAGTGAATGCACTTCTGAAGACGTACTTTCTTCGGCGCTCAGCTTCCCTTTTGTCGGCGATAAGCGGCTTACCATCGTCAAGAAATTTGAGAGGATGGACAAGAGGCATCGAGTTGATGTCGCCGCCCATCTTGCTGACGTACCGGATTCCAGCATTCTTTGCCTTGTGGCGGGGGAAATAAAATCCTCCGAAGAGCCATACAAAACAATTTCACCCGTCGCGGAGACGCTGATCTTCAATCACCTCAAAGGTGCTGAGTTAACTGAGTTTCTCGTGGATTATGCCCGAAAACTCGATAAGGACATCGCTCCGGGCAATGCAGACTTCCTGATCGATCTAACGGGCGATTCACTCGGGGACTTGACGTCGGAACTCGAGAAACTGTCTCTCTATGTCGGAGACAGAAAGCAGATCGAGTTTGACGACATAAGCGCGGCAGTGGGCAAGTCGAGGACATTCAATATATTTGAACTCCAGCGCGCAATCGGTCAGCGCAACTCACCGCGGGCGTATGAAGTGGGAATCAAGATGCTCGAATCGGGCGAGAAATCTGTTTACATCGGCTTCATGCTAACCCGATACTTTCTGAACTTGATTCAAGTTAAACATTTCGCGGCGAAGGGACTCAACACAAACGAGATGTCGACGAGGATTTTCGGGAGATGGAATCCATTCCTCAACGAGTATGTTTCGGCAGCGAGAATGTACTCTATGCCGAGACTTAGGAAAGCAGTTGCGACACTCCTCGACGCCGACTCCAAGCTGAAGAGCGGCGGTTACTCGGACGCCGACGCGTTAGCAATCATTCTTTCTGAAATTCTTGACAGTAAAACTGCGGAAGCTATTTAGAGACCGGATCAGTCCGCGACACGACGGCAAGCGTCAGCCGGCTGATGCAGACTAGATTTCTCTCGTCATCCTCGATCGTAATTTCCCACACGTGAGTGGTCCTCCCGATGTGAAGCGGAACGGCGGTTCCGTAGACCTTCCCCCCGCTGACGGAACTCACATGATTTGCGTTGATTTCCAGCCCGACGCATGACTGCGCTTCCGATTCCAGAGCCAGCGTGCCTCCAATGCTCCCCAGAGTTTCTGCAAGCGCGGCAGAAGCGCCTCCGTGCAGGATCCCGAACGGCTGCCTCGTCCTCCTGTCCACGGGCATACTCCCCTTGACATAATCTTTTCCAATTTCTGTAATTTCAATTCCCAACGCCTCGGCCAGGGTGTCGCGCATGAATCGATTTGCTTCAGATGGAGTTGTCTTTCGTAGTTCGGTCATTAAAAAATTCCTGTCGACGTAACGATAGCGTATTGAGAATTAGAACTACTGTTCTTCAAATTGAAAGAGGAATTACGTAAGTCATCGTGTGCTCACAGTCGCCAGGATCTTCAGATATCGAAACAAATTCGTGCGCCGGGAATTCTCAAAATCGTTTTATCTTTCGATCCACGATTTCAGTTTCAACGAAAAGTCCGGAGCTGAAACCGTCCAGCCATTGTCGTAAACCGTGGCGTTCATGCTCGTCGTGGAGTCCAGCTTGGATGGGTTCACTACACTTTTGGTCACCATCCAGGTGCTGTCCGACGACAACGTATCGTTTCCGATTACGGCCATCAGGTTGCATCCGGCTGACCCATTTCTGTCGTAATTTGCCGATTGAATCACCAGGGTGTTCCGGCCGGCTTTCAAATATTTCGCGAGATCAAAGACCTGCACTCTTTGACGTTCGACATCGAGCGTGAGAGTGCGTCTCGCTTCCACTTTTCCGACGTACTGGTCGTTGACAAAAAGCTTACAGTACGTATCGCCGATGAGCTGGGCGACAACTCGTGCTGGTAGCGAATCGATCTCCACTGTTTTCCAGAATGTGCACGAGTCCACCTTGGAACTTTGTCTTGAATACGGCCGGCTGCCAGGATAATAAATAAACCCGCTCTTGAGTTTTTGATCGTATGACGAATTACCGGACGCCAGCTCGCGGGCACCTGAAGAAAGTGCGTTTTCCTCATCGTCAAATCTCATTTGAAGAAGCTGGAGCATGGGCAAACGATTTGTCCGGAGATAGATTTTCCTATACTCCTTGTCCATTCCATGCAGACTCTTCAGGAGGTCCTGCTCGATTGAGTTGATACTCGCCGCCTTTTCCTCAGTCGTCAGTAGGGTATCGGCGGAGATCTCTCTCATCTTGATGACGCCGATGTTTCTCCTCGCGTAAAACTCGTCCATCGTCGCGACCAGCTGATAAATATCCAGAATATCTGCGTTCGCTTTCACTTCTCCTTTCGCGCGCGAAATCAAAGAGAAGACTTCAGGCATATTTGATAGGATGCTTTCGGTCCGCAGAGCAGCTTGCCCGTTGCCCGCAGAAAGGAATGGTGCCCTCCAGAACTCATTCCAGTCGACAAGATTGTTATTCGAAGATAAGAGCTCATAAATAATTCTCGGCAAATCGGATCTTGTCCGGAAGTAATCTTCGAAGAACTCGTTTTCGAAGGTGTCAACTGACGCGCCTGCCGGATTCCAGGCACATTCCGAACTCCACGCATAACCAGGGTAGTTAAGTTCCCTCAGTTCAGCACCGCCGTTATCGTTCCAGGTCGACACGACCATCCCGAGAGCATTTTCCTGGTACGCCTCTCTCGCGAAGAACTGGATGTTCGCGTAACTCGCGGGAAAATTCGGAAAAGGACCGACAAAGTTCCAGACCGCGGGTGACGCGATAAATTCGAAGCCCGCCTTTTTGAATTTCTGTATGCTTGGATAATCAAACGAGGGTCCGTAGTGCCAATCGACAATCGTAATGTCTTTTGGAATGGAGTCGAGGATTTCCGGGTTGTTTAGAATTATATCACCGTACATCATGACTTTCTTGCCCAATGATTTCAGGATGTCGTAAATCTTTTTGTAATGCTGCGCGTGCGCATTGGCCAGTCCGAGCGAATCGACGAGCTTCCTGCTTGCACCGAGGCCCACGTCCCACGTCTCGTCCGCGGCCATATTGAAGTACTCGTTTGGAAACGCTGATGCAATTTCAGTCAGGAGACCTTTCATGAACATGTAAGTTGAATCGAAAGATACATTTATGCACGCCGATCCGGGAAACTCGGCGTATTTACTGAAATCGTCTTTGATCAGGACATCTTCAAGGTGACCTAATGTTTCGAATATCGGAATGAGCTGAACATGGTACATAGTCGCGTACCGGTTCAGGCCGGCGACTTCGCCCGCAGTCAATGGAGCGCGCCCCTCGCTAAAGGCCGGATAGGATTTGAAATCGAATTCATTTTCAATGTACGGCATATAGACATTCATCTTATGCAGAGCAAGGAACCTGATTATCTTCCTGAAGTTCGCCGTTGTAGAGATTTGTCCGCGGCTTATGTCGTCGCTTATCCCGCGCATCTTCATCGAAGGATAATCGGCGACGAAAGCGTCGGGCAGATAGTATTCGCCTTTTCGTTTCTCGAGCAATTGGAGAAGGGTCGTAACTCCATAAAAGATGCCTGTCCGCGTTTTGGCCGAGATTGTGACGGTACGATCTCCCGATTCGATCAGGTAGCCTTCCTCGGACGCGAAGACGGTGTCGGCAATCGCAACCGAGAAGCGGTTTGGTGCTTCCGTCTCACCGCCAAATAAGCGTCCGGAAATCAAGATGCCGTCCCTCACATTTTTTGATCCGCGTCGTGCGTCTTTACCGAAATACGAAACCAGTTCACTGACAGCGGCAGTGTCATTGGCTTCTCCGTGAAAATTCAGGACTGCAATCCGGAAGTTCACTCTCCCGTTGCGCTCACGGAAGAACTTCGGCGTCGGCAGGATGCCGGCATCAGATGGAATACTTGATAAAATCATCGGGAAGAATGCAAAGATGATTACGATTGATCGTCGAGTCAGAATTCGTTTGTTCATCTGTGTATCCCTGGCGGAATGGACGTCGGCATCACGCTTGAACTTCCTTGTTTCTTCCGTGGAGTTGACGACGCCCATGACGGGATGGATCACTTGAGGTCAAGTACATCCCTGGCAATTACAATTCTCTGAATCTCAGACGTCCCCTCATAAATTTCCGTAATCTTTGCATCTCGCAGATATCTTTCGACTGGAAAATCTTTCAGATAACCATATCCTCCGTGGATCTGGATGGCCTCAAGAGCGCTGTCGACCGCGACTTTAGAGGCGAACAGCTTTGCCATAGCAGCTTCCTTTGTGAAATGTTCGCCGCGGTCTTTCTTCAGCGCTGCATTCAGAGTCAGGAGGTGGGCAGCTTCGACATTCGTGTGCATGTCGGCAAGTTTGAACTGAATTGCCTGGAATTCGTGCAGAAACTTATTGAACGCTTTCCGTTCTTTAACATACTTAAGCGAAGCGTCGAGCGAAGCACGGGCGATCCCGACCGCCTGGGCGGAGATGCCGATCCTTCCTCCATCGAGCGTCATCATTGCGAACTTGAATCCAAATCCCTCATCACCGATGCGGTTCTCGGCGGGCACCCGGCAATCCTCAAACGTTATCTGGGCAGTATCGGAGCTTCTGATCCCGAGCTTGTGTTCTTTCTTGGACACGACCACTCCGGGAAATTTCTTTTCGACGATGAATGTGCTGACTCCCTTCGCACCTTTCATTTTGTCCGTCGTCGCCATGACGAGCAGCACGTCCGCATTTGCTCCGTTGGTTATAAAGTTCTTTGTCCCGTTGATGATATATCCGCCATCTCGGCTGACGGCAGTGGTGCGCTGATTGACGGCATCGCTTCCCGCCTCCGGTTCTGAAAGACAGAACGCTCCCAGCATTTTGCCCGACGCCAGCGGGGTAAGGTATTTTTGTTTTTGCTGTTCGGAGCCGAACTCCTCCATTCCCCAGCACACCAGCGAATTATTTACGCTCATGATAACGCCCGCGGACGCATCCACGCGGCTGATTTCCTCGAGCGCCAGGACGTAACTGACGGTATCCATGCCCGCTCCGCCATATTCGGCAGGAACCATCATACCCATGAAACCGAGTTCGCCCATCTTTTTGACCTGCTCGAAAGGAAAGAGCTCCTTTTCGTCACGCTCCATCGCTCCCTGTGCCAACTCCTTTTCAGCGAAGTCCCGCGCTGCTTCCTTTATCATCTGTTGTTCCTGAGTGAACTCGAAATCGATCATCAAATCTCTCCGCGGTTAAAAAGTTGGTTCAGGACAGAATCATCCCGGTTTGGATTCGTAGGTATAGAATCCACGTCCGGTCTTCCTGCCGAGGTAACCGGCCGATACCATTTTTCTTAAAAGCGGGCAGGGACGGTATTTCTGGTCGCCGGTCCCGTGAAAGAGGACATTCATAATGTCGAGGCACACGTCGAGCCCGATCAGATCCGCCAGTGCGAGAGGACCCATCGGATGATTCATCCCAAGTTTCATAACGGTGTCCACTGATTCGGCCGAGGCGACACCTTCCATGACACAGAAGATGGCTTCGTTGATCATGGGCATCAGGATCCTGTTCGATACGAAGCCGGGATAATCCTGAACTTCGACGGGAACTTTATCGAGTTTGTACGCCAGGTTGCGCACCGTCTCGTAGGTATCGACTGCCGTCGCGAGGCCGCGAACGATCTCGATCAGTTTCATCACCGGAACCGGATTGAAAAAGTGCATCCCGATTATTTTGTCCGGACGAAGAGTTGAAGCCGCGAGATCGGTGATGGAGATGGAGGAGGTATTACTCGCGAGGACCGCGTCCGGTTTGCAGATGTCGCTCAAAGTATGGAACAGGTCCTTCTTAATCTTAATATTCTCTGTAGCGGCTTCAATTACGAAATCGACATCACGAACGCCTGATTCGAGCGAGGTCAGAGGAGAGATTCTCCCCAGCGCCTCGTTCTTCTGGTCTTCCGAGATAATTCCTTTCCCTAATTGCCTGTCGAGGTTGTGGCGTATATAACTCATTCCCTTTTCAACCGCGTCTCTCCTGAGGTCGATCATGCAAACCGTGAATTTCGACAGCGCCATCACATGGGTGATTCCGTTTCCCATTGTACCGGCGCCAATAACGGCTACGCTGCTTATTTCCATTTTTTACCTTTCGATGATTAGACCGGCGGCCTCTCCTCCGCCTATGCAGATCGCGGCGAGCCCGCGATGGACATTTTTCCTCCGCATCGAGTGGACCAGTGTCGTGAGAATCCTCGTTCCGCTCGCTCCAATGGGATGACCAAGCGCGACCGCACCGCCGCACACATCCACCTTTTCAAGGTCCAGGTCGAGAAGCTGCTTCACTGCCAATGAAACCACTGAAAATGCTTCGTTGATCTCAAAAAGATCTATGTCATCCTTTTGAAATCCGGTCTTCTTGAAGAGTTTTTGGATTACAGTTGCGGGCGCAGTGGTGAACCATTCCGGCGCCTGTGCCGCCGACGCCTGAGAGACAATCTTTGCAAGAGGTGTTATCCCAATTGCTTTTGCCTTTTCTTCCGACATAAGTATTATGGCTGCCGCTCCGTCGTTTAGTTTGCTCGCGTTTGCAGCCGTGACAGTTCCGTTCTTTTCAAAAGCGGGCCTGAGCTGGCGAATCTTCTCGAACTTCACTTTCCCCGGTTCCTCGTCTCTCTCTACCAAGACGCTTGTACCGTCCTTCGACTCGATTGTAACGGGCACGATTTCGTCCTTGAAGAATCCTTTTTCAATCGCATCGAGAGCGCGCTTGTAGCTCGTAACGGCGAATTCATCCTGCGCTTCTCTTGGGATATGGCACTCGCGGGCGCAGAGTTCCGCAGCACTTCCCATGTGATAATCATTATAAACATCCCACAGTCCGTCCCTGATCATCGAGTCGATCAGTTTGCCGTCGCCCATGCGGTAACCGGTTCTTGCCTTGTCTAGCAGGTACGGCGCGTTCGACATGCTCTCCATTCCGCCAGCTGCGACGATTTCAGCTTCTCCAGCTGCAATCGTGAGAGCACCTAGCATGACGGACTTCAGCCCGGAGCCGCAGACTTTGTTCAAAGTGGTACATGGTGTGGTGTCTGGTAGTCCGCCGTAGATTGCAGCCTGTCTTGCAGGTGCCTGGCCGACACCGGCAGTGAGAACACAACCCATGAATACTTCGTCCACCTGATCCGCCGATATTCTTGCGCGTTTCACCGCTTCCTTGATCGCGATCGCCCCCAATCTTGGAGCGGCTAAAGTGCTTAACGTCCCCTGAAATGAGCCAATCGGGGTGCGACAGGCGCTTGCGATGACGACCTGCCTCATGCGACCCTCCTTTTTAGCTGTTCATTGCCTTGAGGAACTCTTTATTGCTCTTCGTGCCACGCATTTTGTCGAGCAGGAATTCTGCGGCGTCTACCGGCGAGTAATCGCTCAGCAGTTTGCGCAAAACCCAGACCCGGTTCAGTTCGTCAGGTGACAGCAGAAGCTCCTCATGACGCGTACTGCTCCTGTTCACATCGATTGCCGGGAAGATCCTCTTATCCGCGAGCTCTCTGGTAAGAACGACCTCCATGTTGCCTGTTCCCTTGAACTCCTCGAAGATGACCTCGTCCATCCTGCTGCCTGTCTCGATAAGTGCGGTGGCGATGATTGTGAGGCTTCCACCTTCCTCGATATTTCTGGCGGCTCCGAAAAATCGTTTCGGCTTGATCAGCGCATTTGAATCGATACCACCTGAAAGAATCTTGCCGCTGTGTGGAACCGTCGCGTTGTACGCGCGCGCGAGGCGCGTTATGCTGTCCAACAAAATCACAACGTGGTTCTTCGCCTCGACGAGTCTTTTGGCCTTCTCGAGAACCATCTCTGCGACCTGTGTATGGCGTTGAGGCTCTTCGTCGAATGTGGAACTTATCACTTCGGCATTCACCGAGCGTTCCATATCGGTGACTTCCTCGGGACGTTCATCGATCAGAAGAACTATCAGCCGAACGTCGGGATGATTGCGCGTGATGCTGTTTGCGATTTTTTGGAGGAGAATAGTCTTTCCGGCTTTGGGAGGTGACACGATCATTCCGCGTTGGCCACCTCCGACTGGCGCCAGCAGGTCAATGATGCGCATGGAGTATTCGCCGGGAACAGTCTCGAGATGAAGCTTTTGATTCGGATATAGCGGTGTGAGATTATCGAACATTACCCGCTCGCGCGTGAACTCAGGGTCACGGAAATTCACGCGCTCAACGCGTAGCAGCGCGAAGAATTTCTCTCCCTCCTTGGGCGGACGGATCTGCCCGCTGACGGTATCGCCGGTCATCAGACCGAATTTCTTGATCTGAGAGGGAGACACGTATATGTCATCCGGTGATGAAAGGTAATTGTACTTCGGAGAGCGAAGGAAGCCGTATCCATCACCATGGACATCGAGGACACCTGCACTCACCGAAATGCCGGGCGCCTCCGGCAGAGCCTGCGCCTCAGCAGCCTGCGGCACCTCCTTGACGGCGGTGCTCTGCTTCTCCATGATCTTGAAGATCACTTCCTCTTTTCTTAAACCGCTGTACCCGGGTATTTCAAGATCCCGCGCCAGTTTATGCAACTCGGCAACTTTCATACCCTGTAGCTCTGCAAGATCCACAGTCATTGAAACTACCTCCTAAGAGAATTTGATTTGAACTGCTCTGCGCAACTTTAGAATTATCGCTGAGGCATGAGTGAGTAATTAACCCTCTTCCAATTCAGGCTGCAACGAACTCAGTTGGAAATAAAAAAGAACAGGCAAGATGACGGATGAAGTTCAAGATTCAGGATTTTTTTTTCGGAAAACGGGAACAACCTCACCTGCCAAGTAGTGGGATCCCGCAATCAAAAGGAATTTATCGTCATTGATTTGGCTTAATGCAGCCTGTAAAGCCTCGTTGGAATTGCCGAATACCTGTGCATCTAATTTAATATCGCCGCACAACCGGTTCAACTCCGCCCCGGTTAAGGAACGGTCTGTTCGAAGCTGGGTTAAGATAACGACATCGAACCTTTTCCGCAAGATATTCAGCATCGATCGCGAGTCCTTATCTCTCATGGCCCCGTAGAGCAATACTCCGGCCTTTCCTCGGAGGGGACCCAGACTCGCGACAAGGGCTTCGACTCCCGCAGGATTGTGCGCGACGTCGAGGATGACAAGCGGTTGTTGCTTAAGTATATCGAGCCTTCCGGAGTGTCCGGTATTTACCCTGATGTTCGTCAAGCCGAGACGCAATGCATCCGGTTTTATTGCTATTCCGCCCGAAACGAGGACACGCAGAGCCAACAGAGCCGTCAGAGCATTGGACACTTGATGCTTCCCACCAAGGTTGATCTCCAGCTGACGGTACTCGCTGCCTGAGACTTCGGCGTCGATCACGGTCGAACCAATTCCCTCTTTGATCTCTATAGCTGAAGCAGATTCATCGACGAAAACAACCTGAGCTCCCCGGCGGGAGGCCGCTTCCCGGAACACCGACTTTAATGAGGGATCGCGAGCATTCACCACTGCAGGCCGGCCACTCTTTATTATGCCGGCTTTTTCGGCGGCGATCTGCTCGAGAGTGTTTCCGAGAATTTCTGTGTGGTCGTATCCTATCCCGGTGACCACGGAGATTAACGGATCGACAATGTTGGTTGAATCCAAACGTCCGCCCAAACCTGTCTCAACTACCGCGTAGTCAACGTTGCTATCGCTGAAATATTTGAACATTATCGCCGTTGTAGCTTCGAAAAAAGTCGCGCGGCATCTCTCGACTTCCGGTCTAAAATATTCCGTCAACCTCGCGACTTCTTCCGTCGATATTTCAACGCCATCAATCCTGATCCGTTCCGTAAACCGTTCAATATGCGGCGAAGTATAAAGGCCCACTTTGTACCCCGAGGAAGTGAGTACACTGGCAATCATCGCGCATGTACTACCCTTGCCATTCGTACCGGCAACATGGATGACTTTCAGCTTGCGGTCAGGTCTTCCCGCGAATTCCATCAAGGCGGTGATGTTATCCAGGTCCATCTTCATTCCAAATTTCTCGAGACTAAAGAGAAACTCGATCGATTCCGAAAGTGGACCAGTTGCGGTTACCGCGTCGTGCAAGAACTTTTCACTCCTGAGGTAGCTTCCCTGACCTTGAATTTTCCATTTACCACTTCATCGTGATACTATTAAAACTCGTGCTAGCTCACCCGCTGTGAGGTGCGTCAGTAAGATTGACGTTCAGACTTCCGATAAGTTCGGTAATGCTTTTGATTTTCTCATTTGAAAGGAAGTCCTCAATTCTCCTTAACATATCTACAGGTGCGTTTGGTTTCGCGAAAAGGACGGTTCCGATTTCAACGGCGGCGGCCCCGGCCACCAGATATTCAATAATGTCTTCCCACGTGAATACCCCCCCGCTCGCGACGATCGGGATTTCGACCGCATTCCGGACCTGAAACACTTTGGCAAGCGTCAACGGCTTGATCGCTGGTCCCGAAAGTCCGCCTGTAATCGTGTGGAGTTTAGGTTTGCGGGTGCGAATATCGACTGCCATACCCACGTAAGTGTTCGCCACGGTCACCGCATCAGCGCCCTCTGCCTCAGATGCCTTTGCGAACTCGCTAATCCTGGTCACGTTCGGCGTCAGCTTGATAATCAAGCTGTCTTTGAACGCGCGTCGGACCAGCTTGACGATTCTGCTGAGCGTTTTTAAATCGCTTCCGAATTCGAGTCCTCCTTCTTTCACGTTGGGACACGAGAGATTCACTTCAAGACCGCTGATGCCCTGTTGTTCCCCCAGAATTTCGGCAAGTGAGACATAATCCTCTACTCTCTTCGCAGCAATATTCGCAATCACAACCCCATGGAAGCTCCGGAGATGCGGGAGTCTGTCTGAAATGAATCTCTGGACGCCTATGTTCGCCAAGCCGATCGAATTTAACATTCCGCATGCCACCTCGGCGATGCGCTGCGGTTCATTTCCCACTTTCGGTTTGAGGGTCAACGACTTCGTCACTATCGCCCCGATGGTCGAGATGTCGAAGTAATCCGACATGTCATCACCGTATCCTGCCGTACCAGACGCGGTCATGATAGGATTTTTCAGAGTTAGATTACCGATTTTCACTTTCAGGTCGGGCGTCATCGGCTGACACCCCACTGACCGAGATCGAGACTGGCTGCTTCAAACACCGGTCCGTCCTTGCAGGCAAGCATGTAGTCGTTGCTGTTCGCCATCTTCACGGGACATCCCTGGCACAAACCGTTGCCACAGGCCATCGGCGTCTCCACGGAAATGAATGTCGGTACAACAGCCATGAATTCGTCGCATACTTGCTTGAGCATCGCCATTGGTCCGCAGGCCAATATTCTGTCCGGTTTAGTCTCAGCAACTTCGTGCTTGACCATTTCCACAACTGTGCCATGATATCCCTTCGATCCGTCGTCAGTCGAATAATCTGTTCTTTCAATTCCGAAATCCACAATCTGGTCCGCCGTCCTCGCTCCATAGAAGAGGCGCAGCGCAGCTTTTTCCTTCCGGCTTTCCCGATCTAGGATTGGTGCGACTGCCGCTCCGGAGCCGCCAACGAGACACCACACATTTTCCCGGGGGCGGAATTGTGGAAAGCCTCTTCCGAGGGGTCCGTTCATTGTAACTGTTTCTCCGGTCCGGACCTGAGATAGCCGGGTAGTCCCTTTTCCGACTCGGAAGTAAAGGAGCGAAAGCCATTCGCCGTCTGCATCACACACCGAATAAGCTCTCGGCAATAGCGGGTCCATCGATCCCGGGAACGACACCATCACGAATTGACCTGGAGCCATCGCACGCGCGATGGTTGGGGAGCTGAATTTAGTTATGAAAGTTTCCTTCGCGACCTGGCGCGTTTCTAACACGCGGGCTTGTTCGATGAAGTGCAAGGGCAGTCGGTTCGTGATGAAAGATTACCTGATAATACGTTCGCGGCGAGTCGCCGCACTATCGAGTCCGGGCCGCTCCGACATTTTGCGGACAGATTTCAACGAGTCAAGCATCCGATCGCGCTCTTGAAGCATCCGAAAACCGGCATTGCTTGAGTCCGTTACAGCCGGCTTCTGCTCAGTCGGCACCGCCGGGGCATTTGGAATTACGTGGCTCGCCGCGCTGTCGCGCCGAGCCTGATCGAAACCGTTCAGTGCGAGCCTAATTTCGGAGCTGAAATCGCTTGCCGGGTATTTCTGAACAACTAACCTGTAATACACCGCGGCTGAATCGTATGCCTGGAGCTTGTGCTCATAGATCCATCCGATAGCGTACAGCGATTGAGCAGCAAATCGCGATTTAGAACTCAATGCCAGCGTATCCAACAACCTGATAGCCGAATGGTAACTCCCTTTGTTAACGAGCTCAATCGCAGAGTCGTAGTTACTCTGTGAGGAGTCTGTGTCCTTAACATAGTTCACACCGAGCATGGTGCTTGTGGGTGCGGCATATTCCGACTCGGGGTCTTCTGCAAGAAGGAGGCCAAGATAAGTCCTTGCAGCGGCTGTGTCCCCTTCCGAGAAGTAGTGCTCGCCAAGTGTGTATAACGCTGACGGGTATGCCCTGGATTTCTTGAAATGGCGGACAATCATCTTGTAATGGACTATGGCCGAATCGGGCAATTTCAATTTGAACATGAAGAAACCTGCGAGCCCTTGTTGCGCATCGGCCGTGCGCTCAAATAATGTGTCAATCGGAACCGCGCTCTTTGCAAGCGCCGAATCGCCTTTGTCAGCCGCCTCGATCGCATGGGCGTAGAGACTGTCTGCGATCACCACCCTATAGGAATCCATGAGGTATTCCTGAAGGAGTGCCGCAAGCGCCTGAGCTTTCTGAGACAATCCATATACCAGGGGATGTGAGGCACATCGTTGAAAATATTTTAATGCCGTTGTGAAATCTCCGACCTGGTAGAGATAAGTATTTCCCAACTCAAATGCCGCCCGGGTAGCGGCCTCGCTCGATGTGAACTCAGTATCGATTCGAGTAAATGTCAAGACGGCGGACGAAACGGCACCTGAGTCGTAGAGAACCTGCGCTGTCTGGTAGTCGATCAGCGGAAAGTATAAATAGTATTTGTCGTCGTCACGAATGTCAGCGAGCGTGTTCAGCGCCTGGTAATATCGTTTCTGGAGTCTTTGAACGGACGCCACGTAATACGCGGAATAGAATCGGAGCTTGATATCGCGTGCAACGCTCAAACCAAGCGCATAGGTGAGGTAGGCGCGCTTATATTGGTGAAGGTCACTGAACATGTCGCCCGCCTCGCACGCATAAATTGCCGCGTTGTCCCCGCTTGAGAGTGTGGACGCTGTGTCGAGATATGCGGCGGCGTTAAGCGTATCGTTCTGCGAAAGATAATAGTCGGAGAGAGTCTCCGAAGCCCTGGCGGCAATTTCCCAGTTCCTGTTTGCTCTCGAGACATTCAGCGCTTTGCTCAGAGTATCGAACGCCCGGTTGTAATCCCGCTGGCTGAGGAGCATCCCACCCTGATAAAGGAGTGCTTCATCGTACCTGTCCGTGTGAGGAAAAGTTGACTCGATCTCGATAAACTTTCTCCCACCTTTAAGGTCATCTCCCTCGTAGTAGTAACTGATTCCAATCATGAACAGACAATCCTGAGTGTAAGCGGAAGTAGGATAATACTGGAGAACCTTGGAGGCCTTCTCGATCGCAACGTCAAAATCTTGCTTCGCTGTTCCGCTGATGACGAATGGAGTCGGTTGAGAGCCGGAGATGATTGATATTTCTCTGTCTTTCATCGCGCTCTGGACGTCCTTCACACCTTTATCGAACGCGTCTTGCGCGTTGTAGTAGGTGTTGAAGTACGCTGTGAAGTCCTGATAGCCGCCTTTCACGGAATTCCATACGAGGCAACCAGAGAGTGTTGCGGACGCCGCTACGAGCACAATCAGGAATGACTTAGGTATTTTGAACACTTGATTGATGATTTAAAATAGCCCTACAGATAGTTCAAAATCAAGCCAGATTGAGACGCGGGGCGATAACAAGTTCGTCAAAGTTGTGACGTGAACAACACTCGGTTCTTGCGATTGTTGTTGGGCTTAAATTAACTTTCGTGGCCAATCTAGAGACAGGATATGTATTCATTATTCGAAGGAATGAGCGAAAGAGACGTTGCCGAGGCGTGCAAACCGCTTCACAAGGAGAAGGCCGCGGCTGGCACGATCATCATGGAGGAGAAGGGACCGGTTCAGGCACTTTATATAATCAAGTCGGGCGAAATAGAAATCAGAAAGCGTATCGGCGACAGACAGGAGAAACTCGGGACTCTTTCGGCTGGCGATTTCTTCGGCGAGATGGCAATGGTGGATGGAGTGAGAAATTCGGCTACCGTGGTTACTACCCGCGATTCCATATTGTTGAAGATCAATCGGGAGACACTCCCTGATCTGATAAAGCAATTCCCTGTCATTTCATGGAACATTGCAAGAACTCTTTACAGTCGACTGCAGGCTTCCGCGGATGCGCTTAAAACTCAGATGGAGACACAGGGACAGAAGACCGACAAGGAAATCAGCCGCCTCCACGCTCTAATTGAAGCCACTCAAACCGTAAACACGTCGCTGGAAATTACTCGTGTCCTCGAGCTCATATTAAACGAGGCCATGCGTATAACAGACGCGGAGCGCGGGACAATTTATCTCATAGATGAAAACACACACGAGATCTGGTCGAGGATACTCGTTGGAAACGAGATGAATGAGATCAGGCAGTCCATCGGCAAAGGCATCTCAGGATATGTGGCCCAGACTGGCGAGACGGTTAATATCGAGGACGCTTATCATGACCCGAGGTTCAATCCCGAATTTGATCTGAAAAGCGGGTTTAAAACCAAGAACATACTTTGTATGCCGATGAATAACAGGGACAATAAAATCATAGGAGTTTTCCAATTAATAAATAAACGAATCGGCAAGTTCGATACAGAAGACGAAACCTTTCTCCGTGCATTTTCTATAAATGCCTCCATTGCCATTGAGAATTCTCGTTTGGCAGCTGAGATGGTGAAAAGCGAGCGGCTTTCGGCTGTAGGTCAGATGGCAGCGACGATCATCCATGATATCAAGAACCCGATGGCGACAATCCGACTCTACGCCCAGGTATTGAGGAAGAAAGCCGGGAACGAGGAAGCTTCGGGCCTTGTCGACGAGATCGATAAACAGATCGACCGACTCGTGAACATGGCGCAGGAGGTACTCGATTTCTCACGGGGAGTCTCCCAGCTGAATTTTCAGAAAGTCGCTTATGGAGATTTTCTCCAGGAAGTGCTAGTGTTCCTTCAGCGAGATTTCGAAAAACGTAACATAAGTTTATTGAACGAGAATTCATTTGAAAGTGAAATCGAGATCGATGCCGACAAGATTACTCGGATGTTAATGAACATAGCCGGTAATTCGGCGGATGCAATGCCCGACGGCGGCAAATTTTTTGTCCGCTCAAGGCAAAGCGGCACGTCTCTTATGATCGAGCTCGAAGATACCGGTACCGGCATGCCCGAAGAAATAAGGAGAAGAATCTTCGAGCCGTTCGTAACCTACGGAAAAAAACACGGCACCGGTCTCGGGATGTCAATCGTTAAGAAGATTGTCGATGATCATGGCGGTGAAATTCAGATCCAGAGCGAATTAGGCAAAGGGACAAAGATGACAGTTAAGCTTCCGTTGATCCAGTCTCGAGCGAAATGAAAAAGGACTTTAAAGGAAGTATCCTGGAGCTTGCAAAAGGTGATATTGCCGAGTATGGCGGTGATGCTGTCGTAAACGCGGCGAACAATCACTTCTGGATGGGGAGCGGAGTAGCCGGGGCAATAAAGCGAAAGGGTGGAACCGCCATCGAACAAGAGGCGATGTCGCAGGGTCCCATGCCTGTCGGTTCTGCTGTAATCACCTCCGGCGGAACGTTAAAGGCAAGATTTGTGATTCACGCCGCCGTAATGGACCAAGACCTGCAAACAGATGGAGGCAAGATCGCTGAGGCCACGCGTTCGGCACTCACACTTGCGGAATCCAGGAAGCTCAGTTCGATAGCATTACCGGCGCTGGGAACGGGAGTCGGTGGATTCCCTCTCGGCGAGGCGGCTCGGGTGATGATGAAGGAAGTCGTCGGCGTCTTCTCGCGACCGCATTCTCTGCGGCGGGTCACATTTATACTCTATGACGCGGCAGCTTATCAGGCGTTTGAAAACGAACTGAAGAATATCAAATCATGAGTCGCTGCGAGAATTACATCAGGCACTACAGTCTTGATGCCGAACACTTCGATTATTTCACGAACGAGGACCGCACGGACCGGGCATATGAAAAACTTTTCCGGAAATTCATCGTCCGCCTTGCGGGAGGAGCCGGGAGAACGCTCGACATCGGGAGCGGAAGCGGATGGATCTCAGTTGTTCCTCATGAGAATTTATACTACGTAGACCTATCGCTGAGGAATCTTCAAAGTCTTAAGACCGATACATCCTCCCCGGTTCTCGCAGATGCTGTTCATCTTCCGTTCAAAGACGAGTCCATGAATCTGATTGTCGCTTCCGAAATCATGGAACACTTGAACTCTCCCGATGCTGCGGCACGCGAGATCTTGCGAGTCATGAAACCCGACGGAAAAGCCGTGGTCTCGACTCCATACAGAGAGAAGATTCGTTACACGCTGTGCATCCATTGCAACCAGCCGACCCCCTTGAACGCTCATTTGACCAGCTTCGACAAGGGAGGTCTTGTGAGCCTCTTTCCTGGATGCAACGTCAAGGCTTACATTTTCGGAAGCAAAGTGATGACGCTCCTTCGAGCTGCCGTTCTTTTTGAAAATCTCCCTCTTTGGATTTGGAGGCTAGTAAATTATCCCCTCATAAAGCTTGTCGACAAGGCGCAGCACATCGTTCTTGAGCTGCGAAAGACAAGTCAATCCTGAAGCATCTTAGAAAACATCTTGGTCATCTCCTCGGCATCTGCTTTAGCCTTGGGATAGTACACCGCTCCGAATTTTTCCACCATGGGACGAAGAGTGTTGTATGGGTCGCCGCTGCAGAAAACCGTAGGGGCCGCCATGTTCGGTCCGCCCTTGCGCATAAGTTGAAGTAGTGCGATACCCGGAAGATGCCCCTGCTTCAAATCATCTTTGAATTCATTATCGAGAATAATCAGATCGAATACCTTCGCCGAAAGGAATTTTCTCGTTTCAACGCTGTCGATCGCCTCATCGATTTTCAATTCTGCATTCAGACTCTTTGCCACCTCGCTCAGAACCAGTTTCTGCACGTTTCTCTGTGATTCATCGTCGTCAGCAATCAATACCGAGTAAGTCGCCATATCAACCCAAAATATTTGAAATAATTCCACCTGCCACGACATCGTCGCCCTCGTATAAGACCACACTCTGGCCGGGCGTTATTGCCCTTCGCGGGCTGAGGAACTCGACTTCAATTTTCCTGTTATCGAGATTTCGCACAACGCATTCAGCGCCCGCGTCCTTGTATCGGATCTTTCCGCGAAGGGGTATTCCTTCAGGCACCTCGGAGTATTTTACGAGATTTACCTGTTCCGCGATGAGCCTCTTGGCATAGAGATTCTCTTCGACATCAACCTCTACAACATTTGTAGACGGATCGATCCCCTTGACGTAGAGCGGGGATTCATGACTGATGCCGAGCCCTCTTCGCTGACCGATCGTATAGAATGCGTATCCCTGATGAATCCCGACCTTAGTTCCGTTGAATCGTATCTCACCGTCGGCAAGTCTCGATTTCAATCCAGGAACTATGTCACGGAGAAACCTCGAATAGTTGTTATCAGGTATGAAACAAATTTCATAACTCTCCGGCTTGTCCGCACTGGCCAGTCGGTAACGGCGTGCCATTTCGCGGACTTCCTGTTTTGTCAGGTCTGTGAGCGGGAAGAGAGTTCGTGAGAGACTTTCCTGTGTCAGGCCGTAAAGCGCGTAAGACTGGTCTTTTGAAGAGTCCTTGCCTCTTGAAAGGACATATCTTCCCGACCGATCGTCCCGCTTCACATGGGCGTAATGTCCGGTCGCGATATAATCCACTCCCAGACTATCGGCCTTTTCGAGAAGGTACTCCCATTTTATTTTCCTGTTGCAGATGACGCACGGATTGGGTGTGCGTCCGGCAAGATACTCCGATACAAATTGATCTATGACATCATTTCTGAAACGTTCGCTGAAGTCGAAAACATAATGAGGAAATCCAAACCTGCTGGCCACGCTTCGAGCCATGTTTATGCCGTCGATCGAGCAGCAGGTTGAGTCCTGGGCGGAATTGCCACCCACATCCTCGTATTCGTAGGTCTTGATGGTCGCGCCGATAACATCAAATCCCTGTTCCATCATCAAGGCAGCTGCCAGTGACGAATCGACACCACCACTCATCGCGACGAGGACTCTATATCTTCTTTCGGGATCCATCATACTTCTCTCAATTTACAAAATGATGGGAGTTTATGAAAGGAGAATTCGATCGGCATTCTGCTCAGGAGCCGGTCCAGTTTGGCTTGCGTTTTTCCAGGAAAGCCGCTGTTCCTTCCTTTTGATCGGCGGTCCCGCACGTAAGCGCGAAGAGTTGACTCTCAAGTTTCATTCCCTCGTCCTGCGGAAGTTGAACGGCAGCGTCGATCGCCTGCAGGGCCAATTTCACGGCTACCGGACCACGTTCTGAAATATCATGGACAAGTTGAAGCGCCGTCGGGATCAAGTATGCCAGTTCGACGACCTTGTTCACCAAACCATGCTTGAAAGCCGTCTCGGCATCGATCTGGTTACCCGATACGATGAGTTCGGTAGCGATCCCGCGACCGGCAAGTCTTACGAGTCGTTGAGTGCCGCCGAATCCCGGTATCATTCCGAGGTTCACTTCCGGTTGTCCGAATCGCGCGTTGGTCGAGGCGATTCTGATATGGCACGCCCATGCCAGCTCGCTGCCGCCGCCCAGCGCGTAACCGTTGACAGCTGCAATGACAGGCTTGCGAAACTTCTCAATCGTGTTGAGGAGAGTCTGTCCGCGTTCCGAATAGTCCTTAGCGTTTATAACACTGAGTTTGCTCAGCTCGCTTATGTCCGCGCCCGCAGCAAAAGCTTTTTCTCCCGCGCCGGTAATGATCACTCCGGCGACTGACTTTTCAGACTCTATGTTGCTCAGGGCTGAACCGATCTCTTTCAGTACATTGGCGTTCAACGCGTTCAACTTTTCGGGCCGGTTAATTGTGATTATTGCGGCATGTTTCTCTTTCACAATCTTAATAGTCTGATAGTCCATACATTACCTCCTTCATAAATACCAGAAACGTTTCGGCTATTTCGAGAGAATGTCTCTGATTCTCCGATATTTCGGAGCGAGCGTTTTCAATTTCTTCTCCCTCAGAAGCGATTCGACGCCGAGGCGCGATGCCGCTTTGTAAAAAGCAAGCAGAGTTTCGCTATCCTTGAGCGCGCTCAAATGTTTGGATATTACTTCCACGTCGCCGCGAATCAGCGGCCCGCTCAAGGCCGAAAGACCATCGAGCGAGGATATGTTGGAAACAGCGCTGGCAAGCAAGCCATCGATTATCAGCTTTGTCTCTCGCTTCCCTATCGAGCTATTAGCAAGTCCTGCTGCGGCCTGCGCCGCGATTGTCACGAAATTGGTTGCGATCACACTTGCTAGGTGGAGATTCACTTTTTCAAACTCAGATTTCAGCACAATCAGCTTCGAGTTCAAGACCGTCGACACTTTTCTCGCGCCGGTCAGGGCTTTCCGCGAACCAAGAAAGTCGAACCGGATATTCATCGCCCCTTCAGGATGCAGAGGTCTTGGGAACGCAGCGAGCGGGTGGAGCGCACCGACTGCGGCTCCTCTCTTCGCAAGGGGTTCCAACACGTTCACTCCCACGATGCCGCTCATATGGAAGACGGTTTTTCCCCTCCAGTTAACGCTGGAATTCCTCATGAGTTGAGCCGCAACTCCGGCTATCGCGTCATCATTCACTGTGACAAATAGTATTTCAAAATTATCTCTGAGCAAACCGGTGCTTTTCACGAGCTTCGCCCCTGGCAGAGACCGAACCACTTGAGCTTTCATTCGCAAAGCTCTCTCGTCGTATACTATGTCCTTACAAACCCATCGCCTGTTTATCAGAGCAGACGCAAGGCTTGAGCCCACCCGGCCAGGTCCGATAATCGAAAATGAAACCACGTCGGTGGTCACGAGACGACGGCTGACAAGTATCCGACAACTCCGGACTTATCACCTGTCGTATCCCCGGAATTACAGTGATGGAGAATCGTTATCTTTCGGCGGTTCAGGTCCCGCGCAGCGTAAAGAAGCGCGGCTATCGGTCCTCCACCACACGCCTCGCACTTATGTGCTTCGAGATCCCGCGTAAATCTGTCGGGGTCCATCTCCGTCAGATCGTTGATGCAGATCTTGTCAATTTCATTTGCCGTATCGTAGTCGTAATAGTGCGACAGGTCGGAACTTGCCACGACTAGTATTTTGGTCGTGTTCGCAATCTTTGCAAGAACGCCGCCGAGTGCTGCGCAGTATTCGGGTCGCTGGTCTCCCATAACAAGGGGAAGTATGGCGAATCTCTTCAAAGTGAGTTGCAGAAATGGTAGCTGGACCTCAAGGGCGTGTTCCGACTTGTGGCCGGCGCGCGATTCGATCGCAATATCTCCGGCGCTTAGCAGAAAAGTTTCGCGGAGAGCCGTATCAACTTCTATTGTTCCCAGCGGAGTAGAATAAGCTTTACCGGAAAAAACAGAAATGCCGTCGAAGTACTCCCGGTGACTTGGTGAAATCAAAACGACGGTATCAAAGTTTGTTTCGCGCAGAACCGAATAGCCATGAGCCGCAGTGAATCCACTGTAGGGGTAACCGGCGTGAGGCGATATTATTCCGAACGGGTTCGTGGGCGCCGCCGATCCGATATCCTTCCCTGCCTTCTTGAGGAAGTCGAGCACTGTCTTCTCGAGCTCCACCTTCTCCAGCGGATAGAACATCCCGGCTACTGCCGGGGGACGCACGTAGTCATGCTCTTTCTGCAATATTCTCCTCGGAAATCCTTCCGAACTCACTTTCACCAAACACTTCTGCAGTGAAGCTGTATATTTTTGTATCGGGATCCCGCCAGCTGTCGTCGTCCAGACCGGCCTTGAAACAAGTATACCGGAGAAACTCGTTGCGGTCCCAATTATTCTCGCCCGCGACCTGCGGAAGAAGAAGGCCTCTGTAGTACCCGCGCTCAATCACCAGGCCATGTCGCCCGACAACAATTTCTTCGACATTTGTCACTTTGTTGAGCGCAGAGAGGATTGAAACCTCCAGATCGATTTTTTCAAGCTCCGGTTCAGTCACCGGTTCAAATCTTGGGTCACTTGTTGCGGCCTTGCTGGCCGTCTCGGCCACCGCCTTGTACATCGGGAGCCTGGGCTCGATATACCCGATACATCCGCGTAGCTCACCCTTCTCTCTCAAAGTGACAAACGCCCCCGACTCCCTTTGAAGCTCGGGGAGAACCGGAGTATCAAGCTTCAATTTCTCCCTTTTCACGACCGCTTCCAGCCCTCTTCTCGCGATTTTCAAAAGCTCAACCTTGGCTTCCGCCGAAAGCCCTGAGCTCAATCCCATATGCCCGGAATCATCGTGGAGCATTGTGGACACGCTCCTTTCTTCAAAAGATTCTTAAGTACCCTATAACCTTCTCGTTCGATCGCGAGACTTCCACACTTCGGACAGTATGTGTTTTCAAGATCGTCTACCATTCCATGAAGATTGCCCGCGTAGACGAAATGAAGTCCCGCTTCTTTCCCGATTTCCGCTGCCCTCACCAGCGATCTCACGCTCGTGCTGTTCCGGTCGAGCATCTTATAATCCTGGTGGAACGCAGTGACATGCCACGGAATGTCGACTGAGACTGATGCAATGAAAGATGCAATGCTTCGCAACTCTGTTTCACTGTCGTTGAATCCTGGAACCACAAGAGTTACTACCTCGACCCAGAAATTCTTTTCTTTGAGAAGGCGAATCGCATCGAGGACAACCTGCAGCCTTCCGCCAAGCTGTCTGTATCTCCGATCGTCGAACCCTTTCAAGTCGACCTTGTAAAGGTTAACATACGGCTTGATGTATTCAATAACTTCAGGAGTCGCGTTTCCATTTGACACATACGCTCCCCTGATTCCATAAGCCTTAGCAAGTTTCATTATTTCAACTGCCCACTCACTGGTGATGAGCGGCTCATTGTAAGTTGAGACAATGACCGGTGATTTGTATATGAGTGCGAGTTCAACGATTCGTTCCGCTTCGATTACCTCCGGATGTTGAATAGCGGACGGATCTCTTAGCGTTTGACTCGTGAGCCAATTCTGGCAATATGAGCAATGATAATCACAACCCAGCATTCCAAAACTAAGCGCATTCGATCCCGGGAAGGCGTGGAAGAAAGGTTTTTTCTCGATCGGGTCCAGCTGGACACCGGCCGCATAACCGGAGGGAACCATAAGTTTACCGTTGCTATTGAACCGGACCCGGCAGATTCCTTCTCTTCCCGGTTTAATCTTGCACCTGTGCCCGCAGCTGTAACACAGCACCCAGTCGTTGTCAAGTTTCTTATACAGTTCACCTTCGACGGTGTGCTCGTGGAGAATGTTCTTGACGGTTACTATTTCGGCCATGACCTCTTCCGACTCAAAAGATTTTACTCTTTGCCCCAGACAAAGTCAACTTATCTTTATTTCTTCATCCATTCCTGAAGCTTTTCGTGGAATTTGTCGGCGTTTATCTTCGGGGGAAATTTGTCGGGTTCTGCCAATCGTTGGCGCAATGCTTCGTAAAGAGTAATAGCACAAGCGACTGAAACGTTTAAGCTCCGTACCATTCCGAACATGGGTATTCTAAATCTGACATCAGCCATAGCCGCCGATTTATCGGTCACCCCCCGATGCTCGTTGCCAAATATCAACGCAGTTTTATTCCGCAGATCCATTTCGAACAGAGACACAGAGCTTTCATCCACGACGCTGGCTGCAATCACGAACCCTTCTTGCTTCAAAACATTGAAACAGTCATCAGGAGATCTGAAGAGTCTCTTCTCTACCCACTTGTTGGCGCTAGCGGAGCTCTTCTTCCCGATTTTCGGAAAGGGCTCAAGATTGTATAGTAGATTAATACTTCTTACGCCGACTGCATCGCAAGTCCTGAGAATCGCACTTACATTATGCGGATCATGTATGTTCTCGAGGACGAGTGTGAGATCCGTCTGAGAATACCTGATCGTCTGAGATAATCTCTCAATACGTCGTTGTGACTTCATTCGTGCCTTATTTCCAGCAGCAACACGGAAGATATTATCAGCAGGCCACCGCCGATTTGCATAGGGTGGAGTTTCTCCCCCAGCAAAATGAAAGCCGTGAGGATCGCGACCACCGGTTCAAGGGTCGAGACGATCACTGCGGTAGACGGGACAAGATACTTGAGACCGGTAAAGTAGAAAAAATACGGGATGAGCACTGACGCGCCTGAAAACAAAGCAAGGGTTGTCACTTCTCTTGCGCCTGATATCACGAAGCCCGGGCGAATTATCATGTTGACAACAAGCCAGAATGCAGACGCACTCATCAATGTGTAGCAAATCGCCGCCCAAACTGAGTAACGTTTGGATGCAACCCGATTGTAGATATTAAAGAATGCAAATGAAAAAGCTGAGAGCGCGCCTAATACGGCTCCCGCTGTGGTTATGTGCACGTCAGGATTGAGTGCACCGAGCATGATTACGCATCCTATGAGAGACACGACAATTGCGACGGTCTTTGAGTGGCTTATCTTTTCTTTCTTAGAGACGAGCATATATCCCGCGACGATCACTGGGGCTGTGTACTGCATAAGAATTGCAATTCCGACGCTCGTCTCGTTTATGGCCATATAATAAGTGTAGTTCGCTCCCGCCACGCCGATGACGCCAAGCAATATGAAATCCCAAATATCTCGAAGACGTATCGTGAGCGAAGCCGGATCCGTGACGAGCAGCGTCAGGAATAGAACAACCGCAGAGATAATTACTCTCGATTCTACCACAAGCAATGTCGGTACGTCATGTTCAAACAGGAATTTGGCGACGGTCCCTGAAGTCCCCCAGAAGAATGCCGCCAGAAAAATAAAGATGTAACCGCGCAGCCGCATCTTATCGGTGACTAGCCAGCCATATCGCTGTAATACCTGAACATCTCGTCGTTGCCGAGCGACTTGTACATAGTGGCGAGCCTCCCGCAGAGCACCTTTGAATTCTCGACGATCCCGACACCTCCTTTGAGAAACGACATGATGCTTTGAAGTGTTGGGATCCTCAGATCCTCATCGTATAGTTCACACGCAAGCAAGTAAGGGTCGGTCGACTTGGGATTAAACTCAGAAGCTTTCTTCAAACAGAGAAACGCCAGCTCAAGCGTGTCTTCTGTATCGAAGCGCGTGTTCATCACCTCAGACAACCAGATATATGTATCATATCCGATTTCAGGAAAGACCTCTCCAAGTTTCTTCGCGAAGAAAAGAAGCTCTTCCGGTTTGAGGGTCTGGTTCCAGAATAATTCCCGATATGCATCGAGGTCATTCAAACCTTTTTCGATTGCAGATCTGAACGCCTCGAACAGTTCGTTGAAATCCCCACTCGTGCGAAAAATACTCCGTATGTCTTCGGACGAGTATTCCTGCACGACCTATTTCTCTCCCCACTTGAGGACGTCGAGTCTAACCTTAGTCGTTCCGGTCTGAATCATATCTAACGCACGGGCGGCCCCCTCCGAAAGATCTATGATTCTGGTTTTGTCAACCGGACCGCGGTCGTTGACAGTAACCTCGACAGACTTACCGTTGCTCAGGTTGGTCACACGCAACACCGTACCAAACGGGAACTCCCTGTGCGCGGCGGTGAGAGCATTCTTGTCGAAGATTTCTCCACTTGCCGTCTTTCTGGCGTTAAACTCGTCGGCATAGTAGGAGGCGATACCCTCGATGCTAAGGAGAGCCCTGCCCGACGGAGAACTAGGAGATGACATGGTGACTTCGGTTTGACCCGAAGGTTGGCCAAACCTTGCCGCGGCAGAGCACCCTGCCAATGAAAGCGCCACAAGAACCGACGTCACGACGGTCAGTTTCTTCAAATCAGATCCTGTCTGTCCTGCTTCCTCAATATCTCAACTATTTCCTTGACGCTCTGTGAACTTCCTCTTTTACAAATCAGTACGGAATCCTTTGTTTCGATGATTATCAAGTCTTTAATATCTGCGAGGACGAATGTCTTTTCCTGTGCCCAAACAAGATTGTTGCTGCTTCCGATCTTGAGGATCGGACCATGAAGACTGTTTCCATCTTCATCCTTGTTACTCAACTTATATACTTCGTCCCATGAACCGACGTCGCTCCAGCCGAATTTGCCGGGAAGAGTAAGGACACCTTCCGCTTTCTCCATGACGGCATAATCGATAGAAATCGAGCTGATCTTCGCATAAAAGTTCTCTATCTGTTTGCCGAATTCTGGTCCGCCGAAACTTCTCCTGAGAGGTTCGAAAAATTCGGAGAAGCCCTCCAGATTCTTGCGGAGCTCTTCGAGTATAACATCGACACGCCAGACAAACATCCCGCTGTTCCAGAGGTAATTCCCTTCCGATAGGAATTTCACCGCCGTGTCATGGTCCGGCTTTTCTTTAAACGCGATCACCGAATGTCCACCATGGAGATACAACTCTTCATCGCGGTTTTCGTCATAGTGGATGTATCCGAATCCTGTTTCCGGGTATGTGGGTCTTATGCCGATAGTAACCAGGGCGCGCCGCTTTTGGGCGAGACGGACAGCATCCTTCAATTGTGCCACGAAGTTATCTTCGCCAGAGATCAGATGATCCGCCGGAAAGACCATCATTACCGCGTCTTCAGTAACTGAGGAGATCGCGCATGCCGCCAGGGCGATGCAAGGCGCAGTGCTCCGCCCGACAGGTTCAACAATAAGGTTCTTCTTCGGAAGGTTCGGGAGCTGTTCCGCCGCGTTGGCTTCCTGTGCCTTGTTGGTCACGACGAAAATGTTATCGGGACTGACAATCCTCGTCAACCTGTCGAATGTCCGCTGGTACAGCGTGCGGTCTCCGAATAATACCTGGAACTGCTTCGGTCTTCCCTGTCTGCTTTGCGGCCACAGTCTTGAGCCGACGCCGCCCGCCATTATCACTCCAAAAACCCTCATGGATTCTCACGCTCGCCATGGGAGGGTTCGATGCCATTGTATACTCTAGGCACACGTCCGTTTATCATGCAGAGAATCTCATACGGAATGGTGCCGATGCTGGCCGCAAGGTCCCAGGCCGTTATCGACTCTTCTCCATCTCTGCCGATTAGCGTTACTTCGTCACCTGGTTGTATGTCATACTCTGCACCTACGTCCACCATCACGTGGTCCATCGTAATGGTTCCTACGACCGGAAACTTCTTGCCTTTAATAATGACGTTCGCCTTGCCGGTAAGAAGCCGAGTGAAGCCATCGCCGTATCCTACAGGAATCACGGCGATTCTGCAGTTCTTCTTTGTGAAATATCTTCTGCCGTAGCTCACACTCGCGCCCGCAGGGAAATTCTTCACCTGCGCAACCGCCGACTTCAATGAGAGAGCGGGTTTGATGTCGACAGACTCTGAAGTTTCAATCGACGGGTAATATCCGTACGACATTATCCCCGGTCGAACCATATCGAAGGAGGTGTCGTGCATGTCAAGAATTGCCCCGCTGTTCGCCATATGAAAGATGAGAGAGTCAAGGCCCATGTCCTTTACCCCCGCGACCACTCCCCTGAAAGCGGTGAGCTGTCTCAGGGCGAACTCCTTGTTCGCTTCGTCCGAAGTTGCGAAATGCGAGTACACGCCGACAAGAGTCAACGAATCGAGACTGGAGATTACGCGCACCGCATCGAGTGCCTCTTTCGGAAAGAAGCCCAGTCTTCCCATTCCCGTGTCGACTTTAATCTGGACTCTCGCCTTGCGCCCGCTCGCCCGGGCTACCGCGTTTAATGAATACGCAGTTACGACAGAAGTCAAAGTCGAATCAAGATCAAAGCGGATATAACTTTCGAATGAATCCTCAATGGGAGGCGAGAAGACGAGGATGGGTACTTGAGTGTGTTTTCTCAGGTCGATGCCTTCCTCGTCGAACGCGACGCCGAGATAGCTTGCTCCTGATTCAAGCACCGCCTGGGAGGCCGCTGCTAATCCGTGTCCATACGCGTTAGCCTTCATAACCCCTAAAATTCGCGTGTTCGCACCCACTCGATGGGCAACCTGCTTTATGTTATAACTGATCGCCGAAAGATCTACTTCGGCTCTTGTCATCCTCATTGATTCAATATAGTTTGATGATCAAAAATTTTCAAAATGAAACGTGCCGTCGTGTTCCACTTCTGTTACGCCTTCTTTCGGCATGTACCATTTTGTCGAAATCGAATTGTCAGCTGAAGAAAAATAAATTCAAGAAGTGATCAAGATGCATACAATCACCTCATTGTAACGTGCAAGATTTCCGGTGAATGATACAAAAGATAGTGGGCACGGATTGTCATTAATGGATAACGAAGGGAGCCAGGCTACTTGACTTCTCTCAGCGCTGCCCGCACGAGGTCTTCCACCGAGTTCCCCGCTGACGAATCTCTTTTCAGAACCTCCCTGATAGCGCGTTCGCATTGAATCCTGGTATAGCCGAGTGCTACGAGGGCATCGGCTGCTCTTGATCGCACATCCTCATTTCCCGGGATCCCGACCGCCTGCCGGCCAGCGTCCAACCGAGCGACCTTATCGCGTAACTCGAGTATTACACGTTCGGCCGTCTTCCTTCCAACTCCCGGCAAAGACATCAGCGCCGCAGTGTTGGATGTCGATATGAATCCATAGATATCATTGACAGATGCCGACGAAAGAAGACTCAACCCGGTCTTGGGACCAATACCGCTCACGCTTATAAGAAGCTTAAACAAAGTCTGTTCTTCTGCGGTCGCGAATCCGTACAACTGGAGGTCATTCTCTCTAAGCACGAGAACAGTATAAAGTGAAATGGATTCGTTTACTTTTCCCGAGCTGTCAAACGTCGAGATCGGCACGCTGACTTCATAAGCTACCCCGTTTACGTCGATGACAAACGTCGTTGGATTTTTTTCAAGAAGTTTCCCGGTAAGTCGATATATCATTTAACGTTGTCCTGATGTGCGAATGACTCGGTCTTTATTGGCTTCAACGAACTCTTTCCAGTTCCTGTATCCGCGTTTCAATGACCGCCTGGTGTGCGAATGACAAATAGCTACTGCGCACGCGTCGGCTTCGTCTTCCTTGATCTGTGCGTCATTCTTCAAGCCAAGGAGTTTTTTCACCATAAACTTCACCTGGGTTTTGCTTGCCTCACCATTTCCGGTCACGGCTTGTTTCACTTTGCGGGGGGAGTACTCCACGACCTCAATTCTTCCGAGCGCTGCCGCGAGAACAGCCGCACTTCGGGCGTATCCCAATTTGTAGGCGCTCTGAGCGTTCTTGCCGTAAAATCCTGCCTCGACCGCCACCGATTCGATCCTGTATTTCGCCAGGAGACCGGTCACCCTCTCAAAGATCCTCACGAGCTTTTCGGGCATAGACTTTAGATCGGTAAGTTTGATCGTGCCATACTCAAGAGCCGATCCGATTTTGCGCCCGGTATCGAGCACCGCATATCCGGTCTTGCGCGAGCCGGGATCGATGCCCAGGACGATCATTGATTGAGTTGGGCAAGAACACTGTCGTCGATGTCGAAATTAGCATACACGTTCTGGACATCTTCGTGTTCTTCAAGCGCTTCCATCAATTTGAGTACCTGCTCGGCTTCCTTACCCTCGACGCGCACAGTGTTCTGGGGCTGGAGCTGTAGTGAGGCGTTGGAGATGGTCAGGCTCTTGTCTTCAATCGCCTTTTTAACCGCATCGAATGTCTCGGCAGAAGTAGTGACCTCGTAATAATCGTCCTCTGTCTTCATATCATCCGCGCCGGCATCGAGAATGATTGCGAGGAGGTCATCTTCCTTGATCGTGCTCTTTGGAATTTCCAGGCTTCCTTTCTTCTGGAACATCCACGCGACCGAGCCTGCCTCGGCGAGTTTGCCGTTGTTGCGGTCGAGTATGTGGCGGAGCTCCGCGACAGTACGGTTCTTGTTGTCCGTGACAAGTTCGATCATGAGTGCCACTCCGGCCGGACCGTAACATTCATAAGTAATCTCTTCGTAGACAGTTCCCGGCAACTCACCTGTCCCTCTCTGGATCGCCCGCTTGATATTGTCGGCAGGCATATTCGCGTTCTTCGCGTTTTGAACCGCGAGCCGCAGTCTCGGATTTCCGTTTAGGTCTCCGCCTCCGTTGCGAGCCGCGATCGTGATTTCTTTGATGATGCGACTGAAGAGCTTTCCCCGCTGCGCGTCGGTTCCAGCCTTCTTGTGTTTGATCTTCGCCCATTTGTTATGACCGGACATAATTCAACCTCCTAAAACTTTATTCCGACTTCTTATAATCCTTGAGTTGCAACTGATAATATACGTCGCCCGCATAGTGATTTTCATCCACCGAATACACGACATCGAGTCTGGTGCCCGGCTTGAGAGTGTTAGTGCCATTTCTGAACCTTATCGCGTCGAACGTCGTGCCGTCAGATTTCAACTTCATGCGGAGATGAGAATTCCCGACTATACGCGCATCGCTGAGATACACGTTGGAGGTCCGAAACACGGGCTTAGAGTTGTGAGGGCCGAACGGCTCGAAAAGCTTGAGCGCCCGCATGAAACTGCCGTCGACATCGTTAAGATTGAGATCAGCGTCGATGGAAATCACGGGGGTCTTCATCTCCTCAGTGATTGTTCTCGACACCACCTCCTCGAACAATGATGTGAACTTTTCAACATTTTCGGGCGCCATCGCAAGGCCCGCAGCGAACTTGTGTCCGCCAAACTGAAGGAGGAGTCCCGAACACTCCTTTAGTGCCGCAAACATGTCGTAACCGACCACGCTCCTCGCGCTTCCCCTGATCTCTTGATCGATTGAAGTCAACATCACGGTGGGCTTGTAATATGTCTCCACAATTCTCGATGCGACAATTCCCAACACACCGGGATGCCACGTGCTCTTGTGCAGCACAAGTGAATTCCTGTCACTCCCTGCCATCAGCATGAGCGCAAGTTCATTCGCTTCTTCAAAAGTCTTCTCGTCTATGATGCGCCTGTGGGAGTTTTCGCTTTCAAGGACCTGAGCAAACTCGGCGGCTACCTCTTCGTTATCCGTGATTAAAAGCTCAACTGCCCGCTTGGCATCTCCCAGTCTACCCACGGCGTTTATTCTTGGCGCGATGTTGAAAGAAACCTGGCCAGTCGTGAGCTTACTATGATCGACGCGCGAACTCTGGAACAGCGCCTTAATGCCGGCCCGAGGATGGCGGGCGATCCCCTCGAATCCCGCTTGAACGAATATCCGATTTTCACCAACGAGAGGAACGACATCTGCCGCCGCGGCTATCGCCACAAGGTCGAGGTACTCATCCGGCAGTTCACTCTTTCCCAGCTTCGTTGAAACAGCTTTGGCAAACTTGTAAGCTACCCCGCATCCGGAAAGATACTTGAACGGATAATTGCATCCGGGCTTGATAGGATCCAGCACAGCAAGGGCCTGAGGTGTCGACTCCACTTCATGATGGTCGCAGACAATCGTGTCGATCCCCTTCGACGAAGCAAAAGCGATTTCCTTCGACGCAGCTACTCCACAGTCGACGGTTATGAGGAGGCTGAAACCGTTCGCGACAGCGAAATCAATTCCTACGGAGCTTACTCCATATCCTTCCTTGATCCGATCAGGTATGTAATAATCCGCATCGGCTCCGAGTTTCGTGAAGAACATGTACAGCAGCGCGGCGCCGGTGGTGCCGTCCACATCGTAGTCTCCGTATATCAGTATCTTCTCGTTGCGTTCAAGCGCGTTCAGTACCCGCTGGACAGCCTTTTCCATTCCGTCGATCAGAAACGAATCATGCTGGTCCTTCAATGAAGAAGAGAAGAACATCCTCGCCTTTTCGGGAGTGTCGAGGCCGCGCTGCAAGAGGAGCTGGGCTACGATGGGTTTTACCTCCAACACTTTCGCGAGGACCGAGATCGCTGCCGGGTCCGATTGCCCCAGGAGTTTCCAGTTATAATTCATCAGTTTCCTCCCGGTCCGGAGGAAATAGAATGAGAGTGAGCCGGTAAGCCGAATTCTGTCTTTTCCCTGCCGCAGGAAGCGGAAGGAAGAGGCAGCCATTTATCTACGTCGCGCATTGCTGTGCGACTTAAGCGACCTACCCGGGAGTCGAGCGAGGCTGGCCGTCTCGCCCCCGGCGTGAGCCGGGGATTCTCCCTTACTTGGTCTTGCTCCACAGGGGGTTTGCCGTGCATCCCGATGTCACCACCGGGAACGGTGGGCTCTTGCCCCACCATTTCACCCTTACCTTCCGCCATAGGCGGAATCGGCGGTATGTTTTCTGTTGCACTTTCCGTCGGGTCACCCCGCCTGGGCGTTACCCAGCCTGCTGCCATACGGAGTTCGGACTTTCCTCTCCGGCCGAAGCCGGAACGGCTGCCTGGCTCACTCTTGAACATCGAGTCCGGCACCTTTCTTCGCCAATTTGTCCGCGTCTTTGTTTAATTCTCTCGGAATATGAGTCAATCTTATTTTCAATCTGGAATTCCTGATCTTTTCTCTGATTTTGATTGCCAGCGTTTTAAGGTCCCGGTTCTTAATTTTGTAGAGACCGTTCATCTGTGACACAACAAGCTGGCTGTCCGATCTGATCTCCAACTCGTCGGCTTCAAATTTCTCGGCCATCTCGATGCAACGCAGGAGCGCAAAATACTCCGCGCGGTTATTCGTCCCTTCTCCAAGATGCTCGTGATGCTCTACAAGGACTTTCCCCGCGTGATCCCGAATTACAACGCCGATTCCGCTTTTGCCGGGATTACCGAACGACGCTCCGTCAATATTTGCGGTCAGCTTCATACATCGCGCGCCGTTTCCTCGACTATCTCGTTAGGAACCAGTATCCGGCCGCAGTGGTCGCAAATAAAAATCTTCTCCATTTGCCGCAAATCGAGGAGCCTCTGCGGAGGCAGAACATTGTAGCACCCACCGCATGCGTTACGGCGCACGACCGGGACGATGGCTTTTCCCTTTGTGGCCTTCCTTATTATTTCGTACCTGGAGATCGTCTGCTTGTCTATCTTTTGAAAGAACTTTTCCCTTTCCTTCACGTACTTCTTTTCTTCGTCGTGAGTCAATGACACGAGCTCTTCGAGCTCTACTTTTTTTGACGAGTATACTTTGTCCTCTTCATCAAATTCCTGTTTCAATTTCTCCACGTCACGGGCGGACGTGGTTTCCTTCGACTGAATTTCCTCCAACTCCTTATGAAGGCCCTGCAACTTCTCTTTCGCGTTGTCGATCTGCTTGCTCAGAGCATCGTATTCGCGGTTCGTCTTGACCTTTATCCGCATATCGGTGTATCTATCAATCCTCTTCCTCACCTCGTCAAGTTCTTTGTCAATTTCCTTTTTTCTGACAACGGCCTTCTTAAGATAATCTTCATTTTCCTTGATCTGACTCGTCAACGTCGAGATCTTTCTGTCGAGCTCGTCAACCTCGGCGGGCAGGTCCCCTCGTTCTTCGAGCAACCCATCAAGCTTGAGGTCAACCTGTTGAAGTTGGTAGAGTGTCTTCAGCTTATCCTTGACTACCACCTTATTCTCCTGGATGTGTTATACAATTACAGCGTTATCTTCCTGGCTCCGTGCCAGCGTTACATCGACTTTATCTGTAAACAACTCCTTTAAGGCCTTTTGAATTAATGCAGGCGCGTATCTCTCGGTACCTGAATGAGAGGCGTCGACAAGGACCATCTTGCCTGACCGCGCAGTCCGAAAATCGTGGTGCCTGACATCACCGGTAACAAATATGTCGGCGCCTTCTCCTACCGCGTCGCCATAGAATCCCATACCGGAGCCGGCACAAAACGCAACTCTCGTAACTTCAGTCTCACTCATATGCGAGACCCTTACAAAGGGTTGCGATAAGATTCGTTTCACCGTCCCCAGGAACAAATTCACATCCATAGGGTGCTCGAGATTGCCCACGATGCCGTAGCCGTAATTTGGCGATTCGTTGACAAGCGGATACACATCGTACGCGACTTCTTCGTACGGATGTGCGTCCACCATCCCTTTTATCACGCGTCCAAGGAATTGCTTCTCAACAACCACCTCGACGCGCTCCTCTTCAACACTTTCTCTCTTGCCGCGCGTGCCGACAAACGGATTAGAAGCTGAACCAGGAATAAATGTTCCATTACCCGCCACGTCGAACGAGCACTCAGAATAGTCACCAATTCTACCGCCACCGCTCAACGAAATCGCTTTACGAACGCTTTCCAGATGGGAAGCTGGAACGAAAACGACAAGTTTGTATAGCGTCGACCTCAACGGAGAAAGAAATTTGGTGTCTTTGAATCCAAATCTTTCCGCAAAGTCCCAATTGATGCCGCCGTGCATCACATCGAGTGCAGTGTGGATTGTGAAGACATTGATACTCATCCGAGCCGCTCGAAGAACCGGATTAAAGTTCTCTCGCGATGATGTTAGATTCCTGACAGGCTTGAAAATCGGTGTGTGGTAGGTAACCACGAGGTTGGAACCAAGGTCCCCGGCCTCCTTGAGTGTTCTGTCATTCAGCTCGTACGCTACCGTCATCTTGCTGCATTCATCTTCATAATCCCCACATATCAGTCCAACATTGTCATTCTCGCTGACCAACTCTATCGGAAACTTTTCACTAATCGTTTTAATGACGTCGCGCAGGTTCATCTAAAATAAAGCAAAAAAAAAGTGTTCCGCTTCTCATTGGAACACTTCATTTATTCTTACCGAAGCTCTGATTTAGTTTCAAAAACTTCCTGATCAGAATCTCGTTTCTTCTCTTCAACATTTGTCCGAATTATCTGTAAAAAAATATATCTAACACCCGCAACAAATGCAAGATTCGCGCGGTGGCCGTTTTCCTGGAAGCCGATTCCAAAACCTTTGCATTTTGAATCATTTCAGAATAAAATTCATGTCGTGATGAATCTAGCGTTCCATCCAACATTCGCCGATACGGAAAATGCTGCCAAGTCCCGCAACGGTTCCTGTACGGAGCAAACAGAATCTACAGAAGTGAATTGGTCGTCAGATTATCTGCGGCCCAACTGAGATGATCCCTTCTTCTGTCCTCATCAAGGCTTATTCTACGGGCTACTTTCCGATGGGCGAGGAGGGCAATGTCATATCCTGGCACTCACCCGATCCAAGGACTATCATTCCGTTGGATAAGTACAACATTCCTCGATCCACAAAACAGATCATCCGAACGAATCAATTCGAGATAAGAATCGACTCAGCGTTTGAGACTGTCATCAGAAGCTGTGCAAGGAGAAGTGAAACCTGGATCACTGACGAGATCATTGAAAGCTACCTTGAGCTGCGACGACTTGGTCTCGCACACAGTGTTGAAAGCGTTGACTCATCTGGAGTCGTAGGCGGACTGTACGGTGTCGCACTTGGCTCTGCTTTCTTCGGCGAATCGATGTTTAGCCTAAAGACCGGCGGCTCGAAAGTGGCTCTCGCCTTCCTCATCAAACATCTTGTAGAAAGAGGATTCACTCTGCTTGACGTCCAGTATACCACACCCCATTTGCGTACTTTCGGTTCAGTTGAGATACCAAGGAAAGAGTATCTGGGCCTTCTTAGTAGTGCGATGAGACATGTGGCTAAATTTGTTGACTGAGTCAGGTAGATGGAACTAGAGATTCAAATCAGTAGGCAGCCCGACTTGATTGGGGGACAAAAGCTGCGGCTTCTTCAGTCACTCAATGGCATCTGCGGCACACTACGTCAACCTGTCTGAGAGATAAAACTTGTCGCCGTTTATGATGCCGACGGCGCTGCCTTTGAAGTGCCAGCCTTTAAATCCGGTGTTCCTGCTCTTTGACTTGAACTTCTCAGGATCAACGACCCACTCATACTCCGGATCGATTATTGTCATGTCAGCCCTGCTACCGCGAGAAAACCCCGGTATTGGTAAGCCGAGTATTTTTCTCGGCTGACTCGAAAGGAGTCGTACTATTTCCTCCATACGAAGAATTTTTTCGTGGTACAGTTTTGTCATAACCGCGCCGAGGGTAGTCTCAAGTCCGATCATGCCGTACGGCGCGGTGTCAAATTCTACTTCTTTCTCATGGAGACCATGCGGTGCGTGATCGCTGGCGATCGCGTCGACCGTTCCATCTTTCAGAGCGGCCACGAGGGCATCCCTGTCTTCCACGGTTCTCAATGGCGGATTTACTTTGTAGTCCGAATCGTATGTAGAAAGAACCGAATCGTCCAGAAAAAGATGATGAGGCGTGACGTCGCAGGTAATAGGTAATCCCTTTTTCTTCGCGTCAGCCACCGCCTTCACGGAGCCTGCAGTCGAAAGATGTGTGGCGTGGTATTTCCCTCCGAAGGCTTCAAGGAGCTTGATATCCCGCTGAAGAATAAGTTCTTCAGCCAGCCGGTGCTGTGTTTTGAGACCGTAACTTATCGTCTCTGCACTCTCATTTGCCGAACCTGACCCGGTGAGATCGTGGTCCTCGCAATGTTGAATCAATGTCATCCCAAGCATCGAAGTGTATTCAAGCGCGAGTCTCATGACGTGGGAATTCGCAACCGCGGACCCATCGTCGCTGAATGCGATCGCTCCCGCTTCCTTGAGATCTTTCATTTCCGAAAGCCGCTGTCCCTTTCTTCCTTCGGTGATCGCGGCAATCTGGTAAACGTTGACTAACCCGAATCGCTTCGAGCTCTCGATTACGTATTTGACTACATCAGCCGAGTCGACCACTGGATCGGTGTTCGCCATGGCCGCAATCGCGGTGAACCCTCCTTCGGCAGCGGCGGCAGTTCCGGACATTATGTCCTCTTTATACTCGAATCCCGGTTCTCTCAGATGAGTGTGCATATCGAACAAACCCGGAGTCACGAATTTTCCTTTGAGATTGATATCATAGTTCACAGGATTACCGCCAAGCGAAGCTCCGATTTCCTGAATGGTCCCGTCGACGATGAAGATATCGAATACTCCGTCCATGTTGCTCGAGGGATCGATTACCCTGGCATTCTTCAGCAGAATTTTCATGAAGGTTTTACTCCTGTCAAATAAAGGACTGCCATTCTTATCGCAACGCCGTTGGTGACCTGGTCGAGAATGAGCGATGTGTCGCCGTCCGCAATCTCAGCGTCAAGCTCGACTCCGCGGTTTATGGGGCCCGGGTGCATGATGACGATCTGCTTCCCCGCGGCTTTCAGTCGATTACGATTGATTCCCCAGTAGAGCCTGTACTCTCGTATCGATGGGAAGTCGCCTCCCGCTTCTCTCTCAAGCTGAATTCTCAAAACGTTCAGCACATCTGCCCATGCAAGTGCCTCGTCGATGTTATAGAAAGTCTTGACTCCGAGTCTGTCGAGGTAGCATGGTATGAGCGTCTTCGGACCACAGACGGCGACCTGGGCACCCATCTTGGTCAGACCGAAAATGTTCGACCTCGCAACCCTGCTATGAGCGATGTCCCCCACGATACAGACGTGTAAGTCTTTAAGGTCGCCGAACTTTTCACGCATCGTGAACATGTCGAGGAGTCCTTGCGTCGGGTGCTCATTTATCCCATCGCCCGCATTGATAACCGGAGATTTCAACAGTCGCGAGAGAAAATGAGGCGCCCCTGTCGAAGAATGTCGTATCACTACGATGTCTGTCTTCATGGCTTCAATATTCCTCGCTGTGTCCTTCAATGTCTCGCCCTTGGAAACGCTGCTGGCGCTGGAGGTGAAGTTTACGACGTCGGCACTCAGTCTTCTTTCAGCAAGCTCAAATGAAATTCTCGTCCTGGTAGAGTTCTCGAAGAATAGATTCACAACGGTTGTGCCCTGCAATGTCGGGACTTTCTTTATTGGTCTTTCGAGCACTTCCCGAAAACTTCTGGCTGTGTCAAGTATCTCAACTATGGATTCCACGGGCAGGTCTCGAAGACCCAGCAGATTCTTAATTCCTTGCGGCATTTTCCTCTCCCGAACTAATTCTGTCAGATAGCAGGAGAATCTCGTCGCTTCCATCAATTTCCGACAAATGGACAACGACCGATTCGTTAATTGCAGTAGGCAAATTCTTCCCCACATAATCGGCGCTTATCGGAAGCTCTCTGTGTCCCCTGTCGACAAGGACAGCGAGCTGGATCGTGTTCGGCCTGCCGATATCTATCAGCGCGTCGAGTGCGGACCTGATCGTCCTACCCGTAAAAAGCACATCGTCCACCAGAACCACATTCTTGTCCGTGATATCAAAGGGCACTTCAGTTCGTTTCAACTCCGGCAGCTTTAGTTTCTGGCGGACGTCGTCCCGGTAGAGCGTAATATCCAGAGTCCCGAGCGGGACTTCGATCTTTTCAATTTCAGAAATCTTCTCCGCCATTCTCTTCGCAAGAATATCGCCGCGGGTTTTTATACCGATCACACAGACATTTGCAGCACCTTTATTGTGCTCGATTATTTCGTGAGCCAGACGCGTGATCGTTCTGCCAAGTTGTTGAGCATCTGCGACTTTTGAGGTGACTCTCATCTTCACTCCTTATGAGTTGAACGAAGGGCCTTTAAGCGTGAGGTGATGGAATTGTGGCAGGGCCTTATCCACCTCACTGGATGGAATTAAAGGCTGAAAGAACTTAACAGAATCGCGATCATTATACAAATGCAGACGCAAGGCACGGCAGGACTTCATGTTAGGCGGTTCACCTGCCGCTGTTTCCTTGATTTTGCGCGCTACGACGTTTATATTTCACAGATTTTTCATCATGGAGCGATGAGTCGAATGTTAAAAGGCGTGATCATGGCAGGCGGATTCGGTACGCGTCTCCGCCCGCTGACGAGCAAGATCCCGAAACCGATGGTACCGATCATGAATAAACCTATGATTGAACACATCGTGCACTTGCTCGTCAAACACGGAATAAAGGACATCGTCGTTCTGGTTTTTTATCATCCAAACGTCATCAGAAATTTTCTCAAAGACGGCAGCCAATTCGGGGCGTCAATCCAGTACATGAAAGCCGAAGCGGACTACGGTACGGCAGGTAGTGTCCGAAACGCTTACGATCTGTTTCGTGGATCGCGAACTCTCGTAATAAGCGGAGACGTTCTGACGGATTGCGATCTCACAGCGGCCGTGAAGTTCCATGAGACAAAGAAGTCGAAGGCTACCCTGGTGCTCACAAGAGTGAGCGACCCGCTTCAATATGGTGTGGTAATAACGGAAGAATCGGGAAGGATTGCTCGCTTCCTCGAAAAGCCGACCTGGGGAGAGGTATTCAGCGATACCGTTAACACGGGAATCTACGTTGTCGAGCCCGACGTAATCGAAATGATACCTTACCGGGAAGAGTACGACTTCAGCAAAGATCTCTTTCCATTAATGTTGAAACAGAAGATGCCTCTCTTCGGATATGCCGCGGAGGGATATTGGAGGGATGTCGGAAACCTGAACGAGTACGTCGAGGCGCATCTCGACTGCCTCGACGATAAAGTCTCCGTTAAGCTCGAAGGAAGGTCCATACCGTTAGACGGATCGAAAATCGTGGCGCCCGAAGGAAGCGAGCTCCCCGAAAGTCTCGTGGTCAGGGGCACAGTTGTCATCGGGAAAAACGTGACGATAGGAGAATCGGTTGAACTTTCGGACACGGTCATAGGAGACGATTCGACCATAGATTCTCATTCCGTGATTCAAAAAAGTATTCTTTGGAACGGTGTGACAGTCGGCGAGAGGTCGAGAATTACAGGCGATGTAATCGGGAGCAACACCATCATCGGTGAGCGCGTGACGATAGAAGAGAATGTTTTCATTAGCGACGACTGTATTATCGGACGACGCGCTCATATCCGTCCCAATGTGAAATTGTGGCCGAAGAAGGTTGTAGATGCAGGCGCGACCCTGTCGAGGAGTCTTGTCTGGGAAGACAAATGGCTCTCTGCAATATTCAGCGACGCTCGCGTGACCGGGACATCGAACATAGAGATGCATCCAGAATTTGCGTCGAAGCTCGGTGCCGCCTTCGGTTCCCTGTTAGGCCCAGGCAAGTATGTCGTCTGCAGCAGGGACTCAGATACAGTCAGTCGAATGATAAATCGTGCCATGATAGTCGGATTCATGTCGGCCGGTGCGAATGTGTACGACCTGAGAAGCGAGCCGATCCCGATAGTCCGTCACGAACTCAGGAGCGGCCGCTCTGCCGGCGGAATTCATGTGAGGAAGAGCCCGTTCGATTCCGATCTCACGGACATAATATTCTTCGACGGTGACGGGCGCGATCTCTCCATCAGCAAGGTGAAGGCAGTTGAGAGATTGTTTTATGGTGAGGAATTTGCAAGAGCACCTCACGATCAGGTTGGAGACATCTTTTTCCCTGAAAGGACGAATGAAAGTTATAGGGAAGACTTCATAAAATCACTCGAGATCGAGAAGATCAGAGCAAGAAAGTTCAACGTTGTCATCGACTACGCGCATGGCGTTGCTTCTACTTTGTTTCCTACCATCGTCGGCTCGCTCAATGCACGGGTCGTGGCGCTGAACGCTTATCTCGATCCGAAGAGGCTTACGAGATCTCAAAAGCAGCTAGACAGTGATTTGAAGCAGTTAGGAGACATCGTCAGGTCTCTCAATTACGATTATGGATTCATGTTCGATGCGGGCTCTGAAAAATTGTTCGCCGTGGACGAACACGGGAGCTTCATCGAAGAGGATCGGCTCCTTTCGCTCATTACGAAGCTCTTCACTATAGTTGAGCCTACCGCAAAGCGCATCGCGGTTCCCTTCTCCGCTTCGCGTGAAATTGACCTCATCGCGGAGGAATGCGGCGTCGAAGTTGTCCGCACGAAGGCCTCACACCAGGCGCTCATGAACGCCGCCTACGAAGGAGGATTTGATTTCGTAGGAGGTACTAAGGGTGGATTCATTTTCCCAAAGTTCATGTTTGCCAGCGATGCAATGTTTTCAGTGGCGAAGATCATGGAGATGAGCGCAAAGTCGGGCTTGAGTCTCTCTCAGCTCGACGCGATGGTGCCCAGACTACACATGATCAAGAAGAACGTCGATTGCCCGTGGAGTGCAAAAGGGAGCATCATGCGGAAACTCATCGACATTACCAAGAACGAAAATCGAGAGACTCTCGACGGCATCAAGGTTCACTTCGACGACGGAACATGGATCCATCTCCTTCCTGACAAGGAGCGGGCTCTGTTCCACATAAATGCCGAGTCGGAGAACATAGAAACCGCACAAACAGTGCTGGATAGCTTCGAATCAAAGATTCTGAAATGGCTTTCAGGTTGGGCTGAGGGCGGCAAGGAGGAGTCTAAGTGAGACTTCGATCAGCGGCAGATTGCTGCACCGCGCTCCCGCCGGCATGGTAAATGTTTCTGAGATTCCACCAAGGTTTGTACAATGAAAGGAACGTAACCCGGAAATGAAAATTAGCGACATATTACAGGAAGAGTTTGTCTCGACTAGACTGCCCGGCAAGTCCAAGGAAGAAGTACTTAATTCGATCATAGATCTTCTCAGGGGTTCGAAAAAGATAAAAGACCTCGATAAAGTGCGCGACGCAATTTTCGAGCGCGAGAAAATCATGTCGACAGGCGTCGGGAAGGGATTCGCGATTCCGCATGGCAAGACCGATGCAGTAAACGATATAGTCGCTGCGTTTGCGGTAACAAGTGAGCCTGTCGACTTTCAGTCCCTTGACGGTGAGCCGGTCCGACTGCTCTTCCTTCTCGTGGGGAGGGATAACATGGTCGGGCCACACATAAAACTTCTCAGCCGTATCTCCAGGCTTATGAACAAAGACGATTTCAGGAAGAAACTACTGAGCGCAAAAAACCCCGTGGAAATAGTTCAACTCTTCAAAGAGGAAGAGACAAGCTACTTCGATATCTGACCGATGGCAAAGAAAAAGTCGCCGAAGCCATATCAGGCAAATGCAGGTATCGAGTACCGGCTTCTCGTGGAGCATTTCAGCAACCCTATAGCAAAGCGCTCCGGCGTGGCGTTTCATTTCAGGACTTCGGAGGAATTCCGTAATTTTGTGTATGACCTGGTCGTCGAAAGCCGAAGGGAGGCCGACAAGATCTATTTCAAAATCGTCGGCCTGAGAACCCCGTTGACAGACTTCCCCCGCCCGGGGCCGGCTGTCTGCAGATGCGACATGGAGGATCTCGAGCCGGGAGAGTACACACTATTCATCGATAGACGAGGAAAACAAGTTAATCAATTCAAACTCTCGATAAAGAAAAACATAAAGGTACTGCGGGGAACGCGACAGGGCAAGTTCATCGAAATTTTGACAAACCCGATCGAGTGGGCGGCAGTGGCGGAGAACTGACTTAATGTGTCCGATACTTTTCAAGCTCGGTCCTTTCAACGTTTACAGCTACGGGCTCATGATGGGCATCGGTTTCCTTGCCGCGAATTATGTAGCTGTCAAGGAATTCACGCGCAAAGGTCTCGATCCGAATTTTGCAAATGAGATAACTATACTCTGCGTTCTATTCGGTATTGCCGGCTCGAAGATCCTGTCGCTTGTTGAAAACTGGGGGGACTTTCTGCGTGACCCGGTCGGCATGGCTTTCTCGCCGGGCGGACTGACATGGTACGGCGGGTTTGTTCTTGCGACTCTGGCGATTTACCTGGACGTACGGAGGAAGAAGTATTCTTTCATGAAGGTTGCCGACGGTCTTGTTCCCGCCCTCACGCTTGGTTACGGTATCGCGCGACTCGGGTGTCACTTCTCCGGCGACGGGGACTACGGAATTCCGACAAATCTTCCGTGGGGAGTAGACTACTCAAAAGGAATAGTCCCTCCCTCGGTGGCCTTCCGCGATTTTCCGGAGATCGCGTCCAAATATCCTCACGGGATCGTACCCGACAATACGCCGCTTCATCCGACTCCTGTTTATGAATTCCTTGCATGCGTTCTGATATTCTTTGTGCTCTGGAAGCTGAGGAAGAATGCCAGGCCCAATGGCATGCTGTTCATGATATATCTTTTTCTTGCGGGCATTGAGCGGTTTCTGGTAGAGTTTATCCGCATCAATCCGCGGCTGCTTCTGGGGCTCAGCGAGGCGCAGATCGGTTCGATAGTCATGATACTTTTCGGCATCGCCGGGATGGTTCACTACAATCATAAGTCACAGCCCGCTGCTCGATGACAAAAGTGCTCCTTTACAAGAAGGAAGAATGCAGTCTTTGTGACGAAGCTGAAATCATTCTGGAGCGTCTGAAAAAAGAGAAGAAATTTTTCCTGGAGAGAATAACTCTGGAAAATAATACAGATTTGTTCGAACGGTTTGGTCACAAAGTCCCTGTGGTCTTCATAAACGACAGAATCGTATTTGAGTTCAAACTGGATGAGGCCGCATTCCTGAAGAAGCTTTCCGAATATCAATGAGAAGATCCCTTCGCGTGACCCGAGCCTGTCACATTAGGTGACATCCCGAACGTTTTCATCAAAAATCAGAAATTGAGAATCCGAAGTGGCTGACGAGAGAATTGTAGGAAGGAATGCCGTAGCAGAGGCGCTCCGGTCGGGATCAAACATTTCAAAGATTTATATACTTTATTCCGCGCATGGAGGCAGTCTCAACGAGATTTACTCAATGGCAAAACGGGCCGGCGTCCCGATTTCAAAAGTCGATTCAAAACAATTTGCAGAGCTGACATCCGGCCTCCAGGTAAACGAATCGCCCCAGGGAATAGTAGCTTCGGTAAGCCAGATCAAATACTTCGATCTGTCTGAAATTGTCGAAGTAAGTCTTAAGAAGAAATACCCATTTCTGCTGTTGCTCGACCGGATCCAGGACCCTCAAAATTTCGGTGCGATTTTGAGAACCGCCTCCTTCTTCGGAATCGACGGAGTCGTGATTTCAAGAGAAGGCCAGGCCCCTTTGAACGAAACCGCAGTCAAAGCGTCGGCAGGCGGAGCATTTCATATCAAGATCGCCCGCGAAAGCAACCTGCACCAAACGATGACTTATCTCAAAGAAAAAGGCTTCTGGATCGCGACGAGCGTTGTGAAGTCGCCGGTGACGATCCGGGAACTTGATCTAAAGCTACCGCTCGCCGTCCTCCTGGGAAATGAAGGGAGCGGAGTTCGAAAGCTGCTACGGGACAAATCTGATTTTACATTTTCGATTCCGCAAGCCGGGAGAATGGATTCGTTGAATGTGTCGGTAGCCACTGGTATCATCTGCTACGAGATCATGCGCCAAAGAGGAGGTCAGGTATGAAGAGACTTTCAGTAAACATTGACCATGTCGCGACTCTGCGGCAGGCTCGGGGAGAACGCTCTCCCGATCCGGTAAGTGCAGCACTTATCGCTGAAGTTGCGGGCGCGGACGGGATAGTCTGCCATTTACGTGAAGACAGGCGGCATATTCAGGATAACGATGTCTATCTGTTACGCAAAGTTCTTACCACGAAACTTGATCTGGAGATGGCCGCAACTGATGAGATCGTCGGGGTCGCCCTGAATGTCATCCCAGATCTGGTCACACTTGTGCCCGAGCGGCGCGCAGAGCTGACCACCGAAGGCGGCCTCGATGTGGTCTCGCAATATTCTCATCTGAAAAACGTGATCACGCGATTCCACGCCAAGGATATTCTGGTCAGTCTATTCATTGCGCCAGACGAGGCGCAGGTGACCGCGTCGAGGAAGGCCGGCGCCGATTTCGTTGAGCTCCACACCGGCGAGTACGCTAATTCAAAAGGCCCGAGAAAAAGAGATCAGCTCGAACGCCTAAAGAAGGCAGCCAAGTCCGCGCGAAAGAAAGGATTAATGGTCAATGCGGGACACGGGCTCGATTACAAGAACCTCGCGGAAGTTGCCTCGGTCGAGGAAATCGAGGAATTCAGCATCGGGCACGCGCTCATCTGTCGTGCTCTTCTAGTCGGTATGGAGCGAGCGGTAAAGGAAATGATGCAGATACTACGGGAGAGTGAACGTTGAAGAAAGGCAAATCGACAATATCGATCCATGGAAGACCCGATATTTCTTACCGGGGAGCAAATTTTCCGATTTACCAGAGCACAACATTCGCCGTGGAGAAAAGTGATGACTACTACAAGTATATCCGTGGCGAAGAAGAGTTCTTCATGTACACGCGATATTCAAATCCGACGATTCGAAACGTGGAGGAAAAACTCGCGCTCCTGGAGAATGGTGAAGACTCGATATTGTTCTCTAGCGGCATGGCAGCGATAACCACTGCGATCCTTGCGTTTGTGGAGAAGGGAGACAACATTGTCGCTTTCAGGCGACTCTACGGTACCGCCTACAGATTTCTACGCGATGTCGCCCCGAAATTCGGAATCAATGTGAAGTTCGTCGATGAAGCCGGACTATACGACCCTAAGAACTTGGACAGCCGGACAAAGATCATCTACTTTGAAACGCCCATCAACCCCACCTCCGAATGTGTATCTATTGAACGGACAGTAAAGATGGCGCGTAAATCGGAAGCCATAACCATGATAGATAATACATTCGCGTCTCCCATCAACCAAAATCCAATAGACTTCGGAGTAGATGTTGTCATACACAGCGCCACAAAATACATCGGCGGCCACAGCGATGTAATGGCGGGCGCGGCAATCGGGTCGAAGGAACTGATTTCCAGGATTCGGGACGCGATGAAAATGTTCGGCGGATGCGTGAACCCGATCGACGCATACATGATCGATCGAAGCTTGAAAACGCTCCAGCCGAGAGTCGAGAAACAGAATCGATCAGCCCAAAGGATTGCAGAATTCTTTAACAGGCAGAAGAAGGTCAAAAAGGTGTACTATCCGGGGCTTCCCTCTTCTAAAAGTTATAAGATCGCCCGCAAACAGATGAGCGGGTTCGGCGGAGTTCTCTGCATCGAACTGGATAATCTCGATGTGGCCAAGATATTCTGCGATTCACTCGGGCTGGCACTGAACGCGACGAGTCTCGGGGGTGTGGAAACTCTTGTGAGCATCCCCGTCCTTACAAGTCACATCAAGATGGGCCCTGAGGAACTGGCAGCCGCCAACGTCAGTGAAGGTATGGTGAGGGTCTCTATCGGTTTGGAGGACGTCGACGATCTCATTCAGGATTTCAAAAACGCTCTTTCGAAGATTTGATTCTTACTGGCTGACTTGACTCAACTGCGGCGTCCGCAGATCCCTCCAGTCGGCTTCAGGAGATCTCAACTGACATGAAAGCAAACTCCAGCAATATCCCGCCAGGTTTTGTCCGTGTCTATTACACATTTGTGCCTGCAAACATCATGCTAGCCAAAATGATATTGGACCGCGAAGGTATCGAGTATTTCACCCGTGGCGAGACGTGGGCCGGCGTATATCCCGGAGCTGACGGGATGGCCACAGTGGACTTCCTCGTAAAAGATGAGGACGTATCCGACGCCAAAAAAGTGCTGAAGGATCTCATCGAAGGGAATCACTGATTCCCCTGCGACAGTTTATCTGACAGCCTTTTGAAGTCTGAAGTGTAGAAGCAGCGCACGCGCATAGTTCGCCGCAAATATTCCGAGCTTCGGGGCGGAACCCGCAAAGGCCTTCAATGTTTTCTCAGCAACTTCATAATACTTTCGGTTATCTGTAATTGTGAAGAGCCTGTCAAACAACATTGCTGCGGCCGAGTTTCCGGATGGCGTGGGGATATCCTCTATGGGTTTCTTCCGGTTAGCTAACAGTCCTCCCGCGTCGCCGCCGACAGGTCTGTCAAAAAATCCGCCAAGCTGCTTGTCTTCAAATTCGTCCAGGAGAACCTCAGCAATTCGCTGAGCCGAGTCGATATAGTTGTCGCTTCTCATCACATCGAACAGATCGAGCAGCGCGGTCCCGAACATTATTTCGTCATCGAGAAGACCATCATATGTGACTTTACCTTCGGAATACGCGTGCGCGACCTTTCCCTTCCTGGAAGTCATGTTGGCAAGTATGAAATCCGCTGACCGAGAAGCCGCGTCAAGATATGATTTCGTTTTCAGTTCCAGTGACGCTTCGACCAATGCCGAAATTGCAAGTCCATTTCTGTCAGCGAAAATACTTGTATCGATAAGTGGAGACATTCGCCGGGATCTTTCTTCTATCAGCTTGCGACGTCCCTGCTCGACCATGTCGCCAACATCCTTCGCTGATTTGCCGATCAATCCGGCAATATCCTCGACACTCAGCGCAATTCTAAGCACGTTTCGCGAGGGTGCGCCGGCTATGTCCGCAGGCTCTTTGCGAACATCGAAATGCTGTTCCATTACTCGAAACTCCTCCGGCGTCAGAGAACGTTGAAACTCCTCCCGGGTCCATGTCCAGTAACTTCCGTCATCATCCGCTCCGATGTCCGCATCCTGATGAGCATAGAATGGCCCTGCTGCCGAGGCCATCGATTTGGAAATCCAATCGGCGGTTTCTCTCGCGATCCTCCGGCGGTCCATCGAGTTTCCGGTCAGTAGCGGGCGGAGATAGAGCTTCAGCATCAGAGCATTGTCGTATAACATTTTTTCAAAATGAGGGACGTGCCAGTACCTGTCTACAGAATACCTATGGAATCCGCCGCCTATCTGGTCGTAGACGCCGCCGCGCGAAATGTTTTCGAGAGTGTTCTTCACTATCGCGTCGAGTTCCTGATCACCTTCAGCCACAGCCACTTCCGACAGGAGCTGGAGTGTAGTCGCGTTGAAAAACTTAGGCGCTGTTCCAAAACCGCCGAACTTGTCGTCGTACCTTGACTTGGCGTCTGAAATTATGCTTTTGACGATGTTTTCGCTTAACTCACCAGCCACGGAAGATCGCACTTCATATTCCTTGAGCTGGTCATAAACTTCTTGAGCACTTTTTGTGATGTCGTCCCGGCGTTTCGAAAAAACTTCTGCGATTTGTGGGAGAAGAGAAAGAAGGCCCGGCCTTCCCTGCGTATCGGTTCTCGGAAAATAAGTGCCGCCGTAGAAGACACTTCCGTCCGGAGTCAGGAATGCAGTCAGGGGCCAGCCTCCGGTTCCGGTCAGCGCACCGATCGCGGTCTGATATCGCGAATCTAGATCCGGCATCTGGTCGCGGTCCACTTTCACCGGAACAAAAAGTCTGTTGATAAGCTCGGCCAGCTGCGGATCGCTGTACGACTCATGATCCATCACGTGGCACCAGTGACACCAAACTGCACCGATGTCGAGTAAAATCGGTCGGTCAAGTTCACTCGCCAGCTTTAGGACATCGTCCGAGTATTCCTGCCAATGTACCGGCTGATCGGCGGCTTCCTTGAGGTAAGGACTTGAACTGTTTTTCAATTTATTCTCAAGCTGCATCTGGATATCCCTTAAGTTGAGGATTCGCGGTGAAACAAAGTCTACGCCCTTGCAGCCCGTTTCCGTTCGGTGTTCCAGTAGATAAGCACTCCCGCAACGACAAACGCGAGTGAGCCGCCGAGCGTCTTCAGGAAGAATTGGATTGCATCGCCGCCCGCAGCCGGCGGAATCATAGCAAGAACGATCGCCACCAAGGTGGTAAGCCCGCCGATAATGCTCGTGAAGGATTTCACAAAGTTTGTCGCCCTCGAGCCGTGACTTGATGCCTTCCAGAAGCTCCGTGCAGCCGCAAGAAAAATGTAAATGTATGGAATGAAGTAAACCACGATCGTTGCATCGACTAGCACCAGGTAAGCCTGTTCAGTTCCCGAGCCGATGAAGCTCATGAACAGAAAAAGAGTCGCGATCACGCCCTGAAAAATTATCGCGACATGCGGAGTCTTCCAGACCGGATGAATTTCCCCGAAACGCGCCGGGAGATAATTGTCGATTCCTGTGACAAAAAGTATCCTCGCCGATCCGGCGAGCCACGCACCGGCTCCACCGATTCCTGCGAGAGTCACCAAGAAGGCGCTGATGTTTGTGAGACCTCTGATTCCAATCTTCGTCTCAAGCTGCTGGATAGATTGGACAAGTCCTGTCACAATATTTACGTCCTTGGAGGAAAGTCCGATCAGAAGAGCAACCGTGCCGACTAAGTAAATACAGACTATTCCAATGCCTGATAGATAGGTTGCCCTTGGGATTGTCTTCTCCGCTTCGACGATCTCCCCTGACATCACCGACGCAAGCTCGAGTCCCGCCAGGCCGAAACACATGGACGACCAGAACGAGATAGTTCCAAAATCAATTTTACTTGGCAGCATATTTGTAAATGAAAAACTCGTTTGCGACTTCCCGTAGTAGAGGAGTACACCCGCCAACGCGGCAATAATTATGATCGGGCCGAATGTCCCTATCGCCCCAGCGTTCTGGACCCACTTCCCGATGCGAACACCGACGACGTTGAACCCGATCGCGATCCAGAGAATCAGGAGACAGACTATTGCAATGAATGTCTTGTCGGTCGAAAGATATGACGTCCCGGGGAGAATGAACGCGGCCATCGCCGCCACGGATATGAGCAGAGACGGATAGTAGACAAGATTGTTTGCCCAGTAACACCATCCTGCAACAAAGCCGTGGAAGTTCCCGAACTCCGCCTTCGCCCACTCATAGATTCCCCCTTCCAACGGGTACTTGCGGGTTAAATGTACCACTGCCAATCCCTGCGGTATAAAGAAAAGAATCAGCGCAAGGAGCCAGAGGGACACGGAACTTGGACCGGTTGCCGCCGCGAGCGAAATCCATCGAGGTCCAACAATCGCGACAATGTTGAACAGGACGATGTCCCGCACCTTCAATGCTCTGACAAGCTCAACCACTCAAGACTTCCTTTTGGCTGGTGACACGCGAAGAAACTTTTTCAACCGTTTTGTGACGGGATTTAAAAAGATCATGATTGCCCTGACCCAGTCGGGCGGCTGATCGCCTAGCTTCGCATCAAAATTCCAGTTGCTGATTCGCACTCTCTCTTGCATCACCGCGGGATGTGTGTCATGGAACTTCTTGAGATTGCCCAGATCATCGTACGTCGTCATTGACTCCGCAAACCTCTTCACTTCGTCATCGTCGTGGTAGAGTTTGTGGAAATCGACTCGTTTTTGTGCGAGAGTTTCCGGAGGACGAACGTAGCCATAATGATAAATCTCGGCTTTGATATTGACGGCTGCAATCATTCTTCCATCAGCGTGCATGAATCCCATTGCATCTGCCCACGACACAATGCTGCGGCGATTCTTGATCACTCTCACTTCGCGAACGTACCACTTCCTGTAGTTATCCTGGAAATAATCATAGCTGCCATAAAAATGCTTGTACCGGAACCGGAGCCCTTCGACTCGAACGTCGTTGACATATTCTTCCATCGCTGCCCGGACTGTTGGAATGTATTTCTCGTGAAGCACTTCATCGGATTGTATGTAAAAACACCAATCGCCGGAGCATTCCTTGAGAGCATAATTGGTTTCGGTCGACAACAAGAGCCCGTTCTCCCTTTGAGACATATCCCATTTCCGGTTTATGATTTTCAATTTCCCGCTCTTGATCGACTGAATCTCATCGAGCGTGCCGTCTTCCGAATCGCCGACATTTACGACAAACTCGTCACACATTGGGAGAATCGACAGGATTGCTTCTTTGAATGGATAGGAGTACTTGACGCCGTTCCTTATGATTGTAAATCCTGAAACGGTCAAAAGTCAGACCTTGAACTGCATATTGTACAGCTTGAAGTAAAGTCCTCCCCCTTTCATCAGCTCCGCATGGTTCCCCCGCTCAACTATCCTGCCGTCGTCAACGACAATGATCTTAGTTGCATTCTGGACCGTAGAAAGACGGTGAGCGATCACGACGGAAGTCCTTCCTTTCATGAGAGTTTCAATCGCCTGTTGAACCAGAACTTCAGATTCAGTATCGAGCGATGACGTAGCTTCGTCGAGGATCAGGATCGGAGGATTTTTCAGGAGAGCTCTCGCAATCGAGATCCTCTGCCTTTCTCCTCCGGAAAGTTTCAACCCGCGATCACCGATGAACGTGTCATAGCCGAACGGCAGGGCCAGGATGAAATTATGGGCATTGGCCGCCTTCGCCACTGCCTCAATATTCTCTAGAGGCGTCTCCCTGAGTCCGTAGGCGATGTTATTCCTGATCGTGTCGTTGAACAGTATCGTGTCTTGTGTGACGATACCCATGAGACCGCGGAGCGACCTCGTGGTCAGTTTCCTGATATCCACACCGTCGAGCAGGATGGCTCCTTCGTCAGGATCGTAAAATCTCGGTATGAGATCGGCGATGGTCGACTTCCCCGCACCGCTGGGACCAACGAGAGCGAGCACTTCACCCCTTTCAACACAAAGGCTAACGTGGTTTAGGACGATATCGGATGTTTCGTACTTGAAAACAACATCTTTGAACTCGATGCTTTTGCGGAATGAATCGACCGCGATTGCTTCCGGGGCGTCGCTGATCTTCGGTTGTGTATCGAGAATCGCGAAGACCCTTTCCGAAGCCGCGGTTCCCTCTTTGATGCTATTGAACACCTGCCCGAACAATTTCAGGGAGGGCATCATTTGGAAAAAGATGGCGAGATATACGAAGAAGGCGCCGGGTGACATGTCGCTTCTGCCCGTCACGATTTCCGTCCCGATGAAGTAAAGTACAACGGTCACGGTCACTACACCGATGAATTCTGTAATAGGGCCCGCCAGGGCGCGTCGGCGTGCCAGGCTCGTGAGCAATGCGAAATAACCGTCCTCTTCTTTCTTGAATCTGTTTATTTCGTACTCCTCCATCCCGAAAGCTTTCACGATCCGCATCGCACCGAACGTCTCGTCGAGTATCGAAGTGATGTCGGCGATTCGTTCCTGCGATCTGATGCTTCTCTTCTTGAGGGAATTTCCAATCCGCGCAAGTATGAAACCAGTAAGCGGAAAAAGGAAATAGATGAGGAGAGTCAGCTTCCAGTTAAAGATGAATAGCACCACGGAGAATACCAATATCAACACCGGATCACGAAAGATGCTGTTAATTACAGCGATCATCGAGTCTTTGATTATTTGAACATCATTTATAATCCGGGAAATCAGGATCCCCTTTTTCTCCTCCGTAAAAAAGCTTAGAGAGAGTTTATGAAAATGCGAATAGAGATCGAAACGGATATCTTTTATCATGCCCTGTTCGACTGTGGACATGAAATAAGTTTGAAGGTATGAAAAGAGATTCTTGAGAAGAAACACAACAATCATCAGTACACAAAGGTAGACTATGAGGTCGAACTTGCTGTACCGTGATGCAAATTCCGTTAGCTGGTAGGTCAGGTATTCTCTCAGGTTCAACACGCTCACAGCGGGATGACCGGCAGCCGGGTTCGCAGCGAGCGATGACGACTGATTGAACAGGAGATCGATGAAAGGCATTATGAGTCCGACGGCCAGCAAGCTGAAGACGACAAATAAAATCATCATCGCGTTCGCCAGCATGAGAGCCCTCACATACGGCTTGAGATAACGGAAGAATCTCCAGAACGTTTTCAAGCCTGACTCCAGTTGATTAAGATTTTCAACAGCGGCCGCCTGTCCTGTAGGGCAAACAAATCATGCTCGTTCTTAAGACTTAAGTTTATTCTGTTCATTTTTGTTTTCGAACGTTCTGCATTTCCCAGATTTTCATCTGCGTTTGGAGGTTAGTCACGGCATGGATTAGCGACACCATCAGCCCGTGCACTCCGTCGGTTATTCCTTTCCTCAAAATATAATGATGGAAGAACGCATACACGGGATAGAAGAAGATTCGTAATCCCCCGACGCGCCGCCTTCCCGCTTTTTCAGCAGCGCTAAGTGATGAGAACTCATTAGACTTTCGCATCGAACCTTCAATGCTCATGTGCGTATAGTGTATCAGTTCTCCCTTCAGGTACTCTACTTTTCCGTCAACTACAAATCCTTCGTGTACCTTGCGATCCGTCATGTGGGTTTTGGATTTTCTGAATAGCCGCATCTGGTAGTCCGGCGACCATCCGCATGACCGGATTACCTTATCGAGAAAATAATTCCGCCTCGGGATAAAAAACCCGTCCGCCAGGTTTGAGTCGAGGCTGCTGATCTCCGATCTGAGCTCTTCCGACACTCGCTCATCTGCATCGACGCTCAGCACCCATTCATTCCGCGCTTTCGACGCCGCATAGGCTTTCTGGGAAGCGTAGCCCTCCCATTTCCTCACGAAGACATTGTCCGTGTATGATTTTGCGATTTCGACCGTGCGATCGGAGCTCTCAGAGTCCACGACTACTATTTCATCCGCCCATCGGACGCTGGCGATACAATCCGATATGTTTTTTTCTTCATTTCCGGCGATTATGACCGCAGATACCTTTTCCATCAGGCAATAACGAAGTTGACCAGCCGGTTTTGAACGACGATCGCCTTCACGATTTTCTTTCCGGCGAGATATTTTGAAACATTCGTATCTGCCATCGAGAGAGATTTTACAGCTTCATCCGTGGAATTTACGGGAACTATCAGGCGCGCTCGAACCTTGCCGTTAACCTGCACAACAAGAGTGACGTTCTCCTCTTCAATTGCATCGCGATCATAGTCCGGCCACTTTTCCGAATTGAAGATCGACGTCTTCCCGCCTCTCATTTCATAAAACTCCTCGCTAAGGTGAGGCGCAAACGGTGCGAGCAGCCTGTTAAGCGTGCTGAGAACGAGGGCCTTGAGCTCGACACGGATCGCGTTCTCCCTGGAAGAGATCACCTGCGTATACTCGTTAGTGAATTCCATTAACGCAGCGATAGCTGTGTTGAATCTGAACGACTCGATATCCTCCGTGACTTTCCTTGTGACCTGATTTAGTCTCCTGTAGATCTTACGCTCGACCTCGCCGAGTTTTTCCTTCGCGAGTCGCGGGTTTAAAGGATAATCCGAAGAATCTTCGAATAAATCTACGAGCTTGCTCAGGAATCTGAAGACACCTGTGATCCCTCTATCGCTCCAGTCGCCGCCTTCGTTGTACGGGCCCATGAACATCAGGAACATCCTGAACGTATCAGCGCCATAGTTGTCCACGAACTGATCGGGGTTTACAACGTTGCCGCGCGACTTCGACATCTTCGCACCCTGGTTTGTGATTGTCCCCTGGTGGATGAGGCTCTGGAAAGGTTCGTCGAATTCCAACCAACCCGAATCATGGAGCGCCTTTGTCACGAACCGCGCGTAAAGCAAGTGCATCGTCGCGTGCTCCGCACCGCCGACGTATTTGTCGACCGGAAGCCACTTCTTCACGAGCTCCTTATCGAACGGCGCGCTGTCGAGGTGGGGCGAGAGATATCGCAAGAAATACCAGGATGAGTCGACAAAGGTATCCATTGTATCGACGTCCCGCTTGGCGGGCTTGCCGCACTTCGGACATTTGGTGTTAACAAATTTCTCGCTGCGGGCGAGCGGAGATTCGCCGCTCGGTTTGAACTCCACGTCGTATGGAAGGAGAACCGGAAGCTCATTTTCCGGAACGGGCACTTCTCCGCAATTGTCGCAATGAATGATCGGTATCGGCGCGCCCCAGTACCGCTGGCGGGACAAGAGCCAGTCGCGCAGTCTGTAGTTTACTTTCCTCGATCCGTTCCCGGCGCGCTGAAGTTCGTCCGCTATCCCTTCCCAGACTTTTTCGCTTTCCAGATTCGTAAATCGTCCGCTGTTCACGGCCACACCAGGTTCGATGTAAGCTGCATCTGGAGGTTCCGGAAGTTTGCTCCCTTTTGGCTGAATCACGACACGTATCGGCAAATTATATTTCTTCGCAAATTCAAAATCGCGTTCGTCATGCGCGGGCACTGCCATGACCGCTCCGGTGCCGTAGGTTCCCAGCACGTAGTCTGCGATCCATATCGGGATCTTCTCCCCGTTGATCGGGTTCACCGCGAAAGCACCGGTGGGCACACCGGTCTTCTCTTTAGTAGTAGACGTCCTCTCGATTTCATTTTCATGCGCAACTAAATCGACATATTCGTCCACCTTCTTCCTGAATTCATGGTCGGTAATCTTCTGGACGAGCGGATGTTCGGGAGCGAGAACGACATACGTCGCACCAAACAATGTATCGGGACGAGTGGTAAAGACATCGATTGAGAATTGAGAATTCAAAATTGGGAATTTGATTTCTACCCCTTCGCTTCGGCCGATCCAGTTCTGCTGCATTAGCTTCGTGCGCTCGGGCCAGTCGATTCGATTCAAACCTTCAAGAAGTCTGTCCGCATACGCAGTTATCCTGAAGAACCACTGTGTCATCGCCTTTCGGACGACGGGCGTGCTGCAACGTTCGCAGAGTCCATCGACAACCTGTTCGTTTGCAAGTACCGTCTGGTCCTTGGGGCACCAGTTTACCGGTGCGTTAGCTCTGTATGCCAAGCCTTTTTTGAAAAGCTCGAGGAAGACCCACTGGGTCCATCTGTAGTATTCCGGCTTCGAAGTGTCGACTTCGTAGTCAAAATCGTAAAGCGCGCCCATCGTTTTCAATTGTTCACGGATTACTAAAACGTTCCTCTGTGTGCTGTCTTGCGGGTGCACGCCACTCTTGATGGCGTAATTTTCAGCCGGCAGACCGAACGCGTCGTAGCCCATCGGTTCAAAAACGTTGAACCCATTCATTTTCTTGAACCTTGCCCACGTGTCGGTCGGAGCAAAATTATACCAGTGACCGATATGCAATTTGTCCGCACTTGGATAGAGGAACATTACGAGGCAGTATAGTTTCTCAGTTGCCGATCTGAGGTCGATATGATTGGTCTTATTATCTGTCCAAATCTTCTGCCATTTCTTTTCAATGGAAGTAAAATCGTATTTCATCTTGAGTTTATCGGATTTTGTGAGTTTTCCAGAATCTTCTTCATGGGCATGTTGCTCTTAAATCTCATATGCGCACGAATTTCCTCGGGGCGCTTACCCATTATCGCTAGCCGGATCCCGCAATAAGTGCGGATCGAGTCGAGCCTCAAGCTGCTTCCGTCCCGGAATGTCAAGTATCTCTTCATTGCTGCCCGGATCCCTCTCGGCGAAAGGCGATCGTTGGAAGTTTTTCCCATATGGACAGCCGTAAATAGCGGATCGTCAGGGGCCGTCCTCCCGCGCAAATCAAAGTAATCCAGCAAAGCTCCGCGCGCTTGATCAGTCAAACTGATGGCCTCGGTTTTCCCACGAAGGCCTTTGGAGTTTACTCTTATCTCCAACTTCTTTCCGACGTACCGAAGGTCCCTGATGTCCGCGCCGATCAATTGAGATATTGTCGCGCCGCACTCCATCATGACGAGGAGGAATGCGCGGTCTCGTCTTTCGAGTACACTTATTCTCCCGATAGAAGCTATGGACATTTCAACGTCCCGGAGAGGAATGGACATCTTGCTAAAAGTCTGCGCTGTACCATGAACGTTCCAAGCGGGATTCCTGACAAGAACGCCAAGCTCGACGAGAAATTCACAGAATCGCCTGCAGGCGGTGAGATACGTGTTCACACTGTTTACGGACAGGTGCTTGCGGTTCAAAAGCCAGAGACGAAATTGAGTAAAGTCGCCGGGAGTAAACTTAAACTGCGTCACTCTCGCGAAAGAGGACAGTTGATCGAGAGCTTTCCGATAAACATGTCTAGTGGTGCCGCTTGCAAAGCGCATCGAGTTGTCGAATTGCTGAACAAGAATCTTGAATTGACTGTGAGGGATTCTCGTCGACGGGAATCTATCTGCTTTCATTTTTCAATGAATTTAACGCCGCCTGGAGTGATTTACAATCTGTTTTAGCGTCGGATTCAGGTCGATAAGGATCCCGAAAGGTTCGACAAACAAATCCCGCGAAATAATTGAAACAAAAGCGATCCTTATTTATTTTCAAATAGTGAAACAGAACGATGTTGGAAAGGAAATGATCGAATTAAGAGATCAGGTCGCGTTGATAACCGGAGGATCAAGAGGTATCGGCGCCGCAACCGCAATGTTATTTGGGAAAGCTGGGGCAAATGTTGCCATCACCTATCACGGCAACGATGCCAGAGCAAATGAAATAGTCTCAGCAATTGCCGGAATGGGAGGAAAGGCGAAGGCTTACAAGGGAGACAACAGCAATTCCGTAATCGTAAAAAGAATTGTCGATGAGGTTGTCTTAGATTTCAGACGCATTGATGTATTGGTAAACAACGCCGGCATTTGGACCGGAGGAGAGATCGATTCCTTGGATGAAAAGTCGTGGGATGAAACCATCGATCTCAATCTGAAGGGAACATTCTTGTTTTGCCATTACGTCACTCCAATCATGAAACGTCAGAAGCGAGGAAGAATTATTAATGTCTCATCCACGGCGGGACAACGCGGAGAAGCTCACCACTCACACTATGCTGCAAGCAAAGGGGGCGTAATTTCGCTCACGAAAAGTCTCTCGACTGAATTGGCGCCTTTTAATATTCTGGTCAACAGTGTAGCGCCGGGATGGGTCGATACGGAACTTTGCGCCGACGTGTTCAGCGACAAGGCGTACAAAGAAGAGGTCAGGAAATCGATTCCGCTTGGAAGAATCCCCACGGCAGAAGACATAGCCGGCCCGATCCTCTTCCTGGCATCCGATCTAGCGAGACACATTACCGGTGAAATCCTCAATGTAAATGGCGGGTCGGTCCTCGTAGGATGAAGTGAAGGCTATCCGCGTCCATGAGCACGGCGGGGTCGACAGAGTCCTAATCGACGAAATTCCTACTCCGCATCCAAAATCAGACGAAGTTATCGTCCGCATCAAGGCCACGTCCGTCAACCACCTGGACATCTGGGTCAGAAACGGAATGAAGAACTTGAAGCTTCCTCTTCCCATAATTCTGGGATCGGATGGCGCAGGTGTCGTGGAGGAGATTGGACACGATATCGATGATATAAATACCGGCGACAGGGTTTTGATTTCTCCTCAGAGATCTTGCGGATTATGCGAAGATTGTCTGAACGGAAGAGATAATTTATGCCGGGAATTCAAGATCCTGGGCGAGCATTGCGACGGCACCGATGCTGAACTGGTCGCCGTGAAGCGCGAGAACTTATTGAAGCTTCCCGAGACAGTTTCCTTCGATGACGCGGCGGCCTCCGCCCTTGTGTTCATAACCGCTTACCAGATGCTTGTCGATAAGGCGCGGGTACGTCCAATGGAGACGGTCCTCGTTTTGGGAGCTGGAAGCGGCGTAGGAACTGCGGCGATTCAAATCGCGAAGCTTTACGATGCGAGAGTAATCGCAGTAGTCGGCTCGGCGCAGAAGATCGAAAAGGCATTGAAGCTTGGAGCTGATGAAGCGATCAATTATAACGAGGAAAAGATTCTGGAAGGAGTTAACCGACTCACCGGGAAACGAGGAGTCGACATAGTGTTCGAACATATTGGGGCTGCGACGTGGCGCGACAGCATACTCTCAACCCGAAGAGGCGGAAGAATCGTAACCTGCGGCGCGACTTCCGGCGTCGACACGGCTACAGACCTGAGATACGTCTTCTCGCGGCAACTCACAATTTACGGCAGCACCATGGGAAGTAAAGCCCGGCTCTTTACTCTTGTAAGTTTCCTCGAACAAAAGAAATTTAGATCGGTTATCGATACGGTTCTTCCATACACTGAAGTTAGACGTGCTCAGGAAATCATCGAGAATCGAAAACACTTTGGCAAAATTGTACTGAATTTCAATTAACCAAGAAATCAAATCATGTCTTACGGCGGCGTAATTCGGAGATATTCGAAATATCTTCCTTTCAAAGAGGATGTTGAGCCGGTGACACTTCTCGAAGGAGACACCCCGCTCCTCGAGGCCGATAACTTGAGGCACGAGTTGAAAGCTCCCTGCAAATTATTTCTGAAGTTTGAGGGAGCAAATCCGACGGGATCGTTCAAGGATCGCGGCATGACTGTCGCGATCACGGAAGCGGTTCAATCGAAAGCTGAGGTTGTAATTTGCGCGTCCACGGGTAACACTTCCGCTTCCGCCGCGGCATACGCCGCTAAGGCAAAATTGAAGGCGTTCGTCATATTGCCAAAAGGAAAAATCGCGCTTGGCAAGATGGCACAGGCACTCATTTACGGCGCGCAAGTGATCGAGATCGATGGCAACTTCGACGAGGCGCTTCGCATCGTGCGTGAGATCGGCAGCAAGACAAAGGCGGTGATTGTCAATTCCATCAACCCTTTCAGGATAGAAGGACAGAAGACTGCCTCATTCGAAATTCTGGAGACGCTCGGTTCAGCCCCGACTCATCACGCACTTCCCGTCGGCAATGCGGGCAACATCACTGCTTATTGGAAAGGTTATAAGGAGTGGGCATCTCACTTCCCTGTCGCGGTTCCGAAGATGCTCGGATTCCAGGCCGAGGGAGCAGCACCCATCGTTCATGGAATGGTGGTGGACCATCCGGAAACTGTAGCCACCGCCATCCGGATAGGAAATCCGGCCAGCTGGAAGCAGGCAGTGCAGGCACTTGATGAATCCAAAGGTCAAATCAATATTGTCAGTGATGCAGAGATCCTTTCAGCGCAGAAACTGATCGCATCCACCGAAGGAATTTTTTGCGAGCCGGCCTCCGCTTCGTCCGTGGCCGGAGTGAGGAACCTGGTACAGAGGAATTTCTTCACTGCAAAGGATGTGGTTGTCTGTACACTTACGGGTAACGGGTTGAAGGATCCGGATACTGCGTCGCGCGATATACCTCAACCTATCCAGTCGCGACCGATCTTTTCGGAGGTCTTGAAACTCATGGACTTGAAACAAAATGGATGACGCGAGATGTTGGTAGTCCAAAAATTCGGCGGGACTTCCGTAGGAACGATCGACCGAATCCGTAACGTGGCACAGCGGGTCGCGCGTACAAGGTCGCAGGGACATGATGTCGTCGTCGTGGTCAGCGCAATGGCGGGCGAAACCAATCGACTCCTCGATCTGGCAAGAGCGACAGTCGCCGAGCCGGATCCCCGCGAGCTCGATGTGCTCGTGTCCACCGGCGAGCAGGTGTCGACGGCCCTTCTCTCCATGGCACTGATCTCTTCCGGTTGCAATGCGCGCTCCCTTCAAAACCACCAGATCAGGTTGGTCACCGATTCGGCTTACACGAAGGCGCACATCAAGAGCATCGACGCCCAGAAAATCTTGAGCGTGATCCAGGAAGGTGCGATCGCGATCGTGGCGGGCTTTCAGGGAATTGATGAGAAGGGAGACATCACTACACTTGGAAGAGGCGGCTCGGATACGACTGCAGTAGCGATAGCGGCCGCTTTGAAATCGCACGTGAAAGATGGGCTGGTTTGCGAGATTTATACGGACGTTGACGGAGTTTACACGGCCGATCCGGACATCGTACCGGCTGCGAGAAAGCTGAAGAGAATTAGTTTCGAGGAAATGTTTGAGCTTGCCAGTTCGGGCGCGAAGGTCCTTCAGACCCGGTCGGTCCTCTTCGGAATGAAGTTCGATATTCCAATTCATGTAAGAAGCAGTTTCAATGACAGCGAGGGAACCATGGTAGTGAGTGAAACGCTTGATATGGAGAGCGTGGTTGTGACAGCGATTTCGCACGATAAGAACGAAGCCAAGATCACGGTGCTCCACGTCTCCGACAGGCCCGGGATAGCGCACAGCGTGTTCGCGCCGCTTGCCGATGCTGAGATCGTGGTGGACATGATTATCCAAAGCGCAAGCTCCGAAGGTTACACCGATATGAGCTTTACAGTACCACGAAATGACTACCGGCGCGCGATGGAGATCCTTCAGGATCTCGTGAGACAGAGGAAAGCGACGTACGTAGTCGGAGACGACAAGGTTGCGAAGGTATCGGTCGTCGGCGTCGGCATGAGAACGCATTCCGGAGTCGCGGCCACAATGTTTAAAGTACTGGCCGAATCGGGAATAAATATCCAGATGATTTCAACTAGCGAAATTAAAATCTCTGTAGTGGTAAACGAAAAAGATATGAAGAAGGCAGTTGAAGTTCTTCATAAGGAGTTTATGTTGGCACATGAGTAGAAAAAAGAGAGTCGCGATTTTTGGCGTATCGGGTTACGCCGGGTTTGAACTTTACAGGATTTTAAGGAAACATCCGCATGCCGATATCAGGTACATAACTGCGGAGACGTCGGCGGGGAAATATATCAGTGAAATATTCCCGGTTACCGACGATATGAAAATTGTCAGGAATGAAGACGTCGACCCCCGGAAGGTCGATGCAGTATTCCTGTCACTTCCCCATGGTGCCGCTAAAGATGTGGTCGAGAGACTCGCAAAAGGATCCGGAAGGACCAGGATAATTGACTTGAGCGCCGACTATCGATTCGACGACGCAGATGAGTATGAGAAATGGTACGGAATGAAGCACACGAGTCCTGATTTTCTCGACCATTTTGTGTACGGGTTGAGCGAGATCAACCGAAGAGCAATTAAGAAATCTAAATTCGTCGCAAATCCCGGATGCTATCCCACAGCAACCATTCTCGGGGTGTACCCTCTTCTGAAATATAACAAGATCGATCCGGCGGCACCGATAATCATCGACGCGAAGTCCGGAGTCACCGGCGCAGGCAGGAAAGCTGAGGTGCGGCTCCTGTTCGCAGAAACGAACGAGAATATTTCGCCATACAGCATCGGTTACGTTCACAGGCACACGGGAGAAATCGAGCAGGAGCTCAATAAAATAGCCGGCAGGAGCCTCGGCATAATTTTCGCGCCGCATCTTGTACCAATATCTCGTGGCATGTTGAATACGATCTACGTAAAACTCAACTCAGACTTGACGTCCCAAAAACTGATCGAGTTATATCAAGCTGCGTATAGAGACGAGCAATTCATCAAGGTTCTGAATGTAAACGCCACCGCGACAATGCAGCACACTACAAACACAAATCTTTGCGTAATGTCCGTCAAGCGCGTCGAAAAATCCGATTATGCCATAGTCGTTTCATCGATCGATAATCTCGGCAAAGGCGCAGCGGGACAAGCGATACAAAATTTTAATCTAATGTTCGGCTTGAATGAAACGGAAGGGCTTCTTTGAAGATCGTCCTGAAGATCGGCGGAAACGAAATCGACGATTCGGCCTTCGTCAGGAAAGTGACGCTCCTCGCCAGGAAGATCCATTCGCGCGGTCATCGGCTGGTCATTGTTCACGGCGGCGGTAAAGAGGTGACAGCCGCGCTCAAGAATTTGGGCAAAGAGTCCAAGTTCGTCGACGGATTCAGGTATACCGACGAAACGGACCTCGGCGTGATCGAGATGGTACTTTCGGGCTCGGTCAACAAACGCCTGGTGCGAAGCCTGCAAAGTGAAGGTGTGAACGCGTTGGGTCTGAGCGGTGTCGACGGAGGCATGCTCACCGCTAAGCGAGTAATGCGAAACGGCAAAGATGTCGGGTTTGTCGGCGAGATAACCGTGGTCAATACGGCTGTACTCAATTTGCTGCTGGAGAATTTCGTCATCGTAATATCGCCGATCTCAATGGACCATGACATGAATGGACTGCTCAACGTAAATGCAGATTATGCTGCGGCCGCGGTCGCATCCGCGATCTCTTCCGATCTCGCGATTTTCCTATCTAACGTCCCCGGCGTGATGAAGAACGGAACACTCCTGCAATCGATCGACGCGATCGAGTTCGAGCGTCTCAAACTGGACGGCACAATCGGGGGCGGGATGGTGCCAAAAGTGGAATCGGCGATGAGCGCCCTGAAGAACGGTGTGAGGCTAGCCTACGTGACCGACGTCGAAGGCGCAGACGCCATGGTGTCCGGAAGAGAGGCCGGAACGAGGGTGAACATTTGAGATCTGAAATCAAATCATATCTTTTCTTGATTGGGCTTGCTTTGTTTTATGATTTCTTGTTCACGATTCCTCCTGTTCTCACCCATCTCGGCCTGAACGCTGATCTTCTGTACCGATTCTTTCAACCCCTTTGTCATCAGATCGACGAAAGGAGCTTTCATATCTTCGGAAACAAACTGGCGGTATGCTCGCGTTGTGCGTCAATTTATTACGGTGCGACATTTGGAATGATTTGTTATCCGCTGTTCAAGCCGCTGAAAGGCTCGCACTTACCCGGACTACTCTTTCTGGCGGTCCCGCTCGGGATTCTCATTGCGGATTTTGCAATGAACTTTACAGAGGTTGGGCACAATACATTTGTTTCAAGATCGCTGACCGGTGGTCTCTTCGGGATATCGCTGGCTTTCTACATCGTTCCCGCATGGATGTCGCTTATGAAGGAATTAAAATTTGAAGGAAGCCCACAGCATGAGAAATAAATCGGTTTACGTGAAGCCGGCTCTCTTCGCCGGATTGATTGTGTCGATCATAAATTTCGCGCCCGGCCTGTTTCTGATAAACTGTCTCTGCTGCGCCGGAATTCTCGGAGGAGGCATCCTCGCGGTCCTGTTTTTCAAAATGGACCTCCATGAGGGTGAGTCCATAATGAACATTGACGGATTTTACCTCGGCCTCTGGACAGGTATTTTTGCTGCGGGATTTGAAACGGTGTTGAATATTACTATCGGGCCGTTCATCGCTGACATCAAGTTCGGAATGATTCTAAATATTTTTAAGCGGCTATTCGGAAACCTGCAAATCCCCTCCGATACGATGGATCTACTGAACCAGGCCGTCGCTTCGGCAAAGAGACCGGGACTGTTTGAATCGCTAACAAGCTTCTTCTTAATAGTCGTGGCCTACTCAATCTTCACGATCCTCGGCGCATTGCTTACTACCGCATTCATCCAGAATAGGAAGGCGAAAAAGGTCTGAGTTCTCCGGAGCGAACCCAGATGCTGCAACTAAATCTCGAGATCGTCGGGAACATCGATTTCCAACCGTAACAATGCGGTACTCAAGGTCTTTCCTTGAGCATCGTTCCTGAGCGACACCGTCCCACCACCGCCAAGTGATTCATGCAGAAGGAAGTTCAGAGCGAACAAGTTCGGAAGCTCGAACCGCTCCACATTCCCCTTGCATATTCCTGTGAAATGTTTTTTCACAACGTCAGAAGTGACTTTTTCTTTCAATATCGGGTAATACTCTTCCTTTCTCGCGATGAGGCCGATATTTGAAGCATCGCCCTTATCACCGCTCCGCGCATGAGCCAGCTTAAGAAGCTGCACTTTCTTCATAACGATGAATCCGATGCTTGAAGCCAAGCGAGAGATGTCATACCGCAGTAACCTCTACGACCGGCTTAACTAATTTCTTTTGAATCAACGCGGGCCAGTAAGCCACAACTTCCTGCGGCTTCGGTCTTCCCAAACCGAAACCGGTCACGGTCGGAGGACCCGTCAGTACAAGAGGTACCAGCTGCCGTCCGAAGGCATCGACTGATTCCCAGTCGTGACTTCTCACCGCAACTCTCAGGACTACTTCGTTCTGTTCAGGAGGGATGGGGCTCAATGGACCGTGACACGAATTGTACCCGAGGAATTCAGTCGTGAATTCATCGTACTTGAATCCCAGGTCGCTCAACCGCCGCCGCATAATTCCGTCCGCAGCCTTCGCTTTTTCAATCGCGTCAGGCCATCCATAGGTCAAGGTGCCGGCCGCATAGTATCCATCGGAATATGCCAGTGAGACCTTATAGAAATCCGTAGGTGGTTTTCCTTTCACGCCCGATACCTTTACCCTGTTAGCTCCATCCGACTCGAGCCTGATTGTTGTGAAATCCGCAACGACTTCGGGAGTGATGTACTCCTCAGGATTTCCTATTTCATAGAGAAGTTGTTCCTTGATCGTATCGACCGACACAAGACCGCCGGTATTTTGGTGTTTAGTTACGACGAAGGTTCCATCAGCAAACGCTTCGACTATGGGGAAACCGATATTGGCAAGATCAGGGACGGCGCGCCAGTCTTTAAGGTAATTACCGCCGGAAGACTGCCCGCCGCACTCGAGGATGTGTCCGGCAACAATTCCCGCCGCGAGTTTATCAAAATCGGATTCTTTCCAGCCAAACTCATGAATCATCGGGGCGAGGGTTAGCCCGGTGTCTGTAGCGCGCCCGGTAAGTACAACGTGGGCGCCCTGTGCCAGTGCATGAGCGATCGGGAATGCTCCGAAATACACGTTCGCACTCTGAACACGCTGACGGATAGTCGCAATGCTCTGACCCGTCTCCATATTGCGCAGAACATTTTCCGACGACAGGAGCCCATCCAACTGTGCCAGGATATCATCTCCGCAAACGACACCGATCTTTAAACCACGAATGGATTTCTTTCGTGCTATTTCAAAAATCGCGTCGCGACACGACTGAGGATTGACACCTCCGCCGTTCGTCACGATCTTTATGTTCTTTTCCATCGCAATCGGCAGAATTTGTTCCATTACTTGAATCAAGTCCTTCGCATATCCAAGCTTCGGATCTCGGGACCTTTGCTTCTGCAGGATCGACATCGTCACTTCAGCCAGATAATCCATCACCAGATAGTCCACCGGACCTTTAGTCACTTGCCAGAATGGCGCTTGAGGGAGGTCTCCCCAGTATCCTTGACCAGAGGCGATCCTTATTCTTTTGTCATTCAACAGTTGTTTTGTCCTTTACCTTGCACCACATTACGGCGAAGTACAATCGATCATTGGAGAATTCACACAGATAATTGTCAATTTCTTAGATTAGAATTCCGGATTTCAATCGGCTATAAAGCGAGGAGCATCCGAATTGTTTCGTCAGAGAACGGTCAATCTGAAATGATCAGGCAGACTTAAGTTTCCTGATTGTACCGGGCACGTCGTTGGACTTGAAAATTGAAGTTCCCGCGACCAGAACGGTTGCACCTGACTTCACAAGCTTTCGCGCATTATCCGGCGAAACCCCGCCGTCAACTTCAATCTGGATCTTTCTGCCTTTCGGTATGAGCGCTCTCACTTCCGACAATTTCCGATAGGAATTCTCGATGAACTTCTGACCGCCGAATCCCGGATTTACTGAGAGGATCAGGATAAGATCCGCATCATGAATTATTTCACTGAGCACGCTGACTGGTGTGGAAGGATTTAGAGCCACACCGGCTTTCACTCCAAGTTCCTTGATAAGATTCACTGTCCTGTTAAGATGGACGACTGCTTCATAATGTACCGTGATCGAATCTGCACCCGCTTTTACAAAATCACCTATGTAAAGATCCGCGTTCTCAATCATGAGGTGAACATCTAGAAACTTATCCGTAATCCCGTTGACCGCCGACACGATCATCGGTCCGAATGTGATGTTAGGAACGAAATGACCGTCCATCACATCGAGATGGATCCAGTCCGCACCGCCTCTTTCAGCGAGCTTGATCTGCTCTCCAAGCACCGAGAAATCGGCATTCAAAAGTGACGGGGCGACTAACGCCATCAGTTCTCAGGTCCTTGTTTCTGGTTGGAAATGGATGAGACGAACAGGTCGACTTTAGTCCCTTTCTGAACGAATTCCTCGGCGCGTGGATATTGCTCAAGAACTGTGTTGGGGACGAGTTTCCTGCTCGGTTGAAATGTAATCTTGCCGAGTTGAAGATTATTGTTCGATATTATCCGTTGAGCTTCGGAGAGCGGTTTTCCCACAATATTCGGGACAGAAACTTCACCCGATTCGGGCGCACCGGCAGAGACAAGGAGGGACACTTGCGTCCCGGCTGCCGCGACGGTGTTAGGAGGAATCGATTGCGATATCACCACGTCCTGAGGAAGGTTGCTTGAAGTGTCGGACGTTACGTCGCCGAGTTTAAATCCTCCGCGCTCCAGCATAAACTGCGCTTCCCTTTCGGACCGGCCGCGGAGATCGGGTACACTCGATTTCTCGACCCCACCACTTACGATAAGATAAACTCTTCTCCCCCGTTTCACAGTCGTACCTGACTCGGGGTTTTGAGACAACACGGTATTCGATGGGAGCTTGCTGGGTTTCATTCCTCCCAGCTGGAGCTGGAGACCGAGCGAATCAAGGGCTGTCTTCGCGTCAAACATCGTCAGCCCGGTCAACTCAGGTACCGTTACTATCCCGCTCCCCTTAACGTACCATGGCATTACAATCCAGTTCATTAACGAGAATAGAAAGATCAGGATCACGAGAGCGAGATAGAATTTTCTCGCCAGGTTGGACCAGAGAAGTCGCGATATGAAAGATACTTTACTGTTCATGCTCCGATTCAAATGTATCCACCACGATCGTGAATTTCAACCGTCAAAGGAGTTCGATTTTGTGGATTCGGAATAGACTTAATGAAATTGAAAATGCTCGCTCATGACGATTCCCAGCGCGATCGACAGCAGTTTTGCATCGCTCTTGTCGGATCGTGAGGGGATCAATATTGGCAGTCTCGCGCCCACTATCACATGCGCCAGTCTCAATCCCGCGAAGTAAGTTGTGCTCTTCGCCAGGCTGTTTGCTGATTCGATATTCGCCGCGACAAGGATTTCAGCTCTTCCCGCAACAGCCGAGTTAATAGATTTTTCGGCGGCCGCTTCCGGCGACAGCGCGTTGTCGAGAGCCAACGGTCCGTCAACAACGCAGCCCTTTATCTGACCTCTCTCATTCATCTTCGACAATGCCGCGGCGTCAAGAGTAGATTGAAGGTTCGGGAGAACAAATTCTGTCGCTGAAAGGATGGCGACTTTAGGAAGTTCATTCCCCAAAGCATGGGCCACCTCAACTGCGTTGTCTATGAGCTCCACTTTATTTTTGAGGTCGGGAGCGAGCGTCATCCCGCCGTCCGTTATCATCACGAACTTGTTGTCGGTTCGCGACTGATATTCGAGAACGAATATGTCGCTCAGGAGTTTTCCCGTTCTCAAGCTGCTCGATTCCTGAAGAACGACTCTCATCATCGTTCCCGTGTCGACGTCCCCTTTCATGAGTATGTCGTATCGGTTGCTTCCGGCTTTTTCAACCGCTTTAGTGACGGCCTCGACTGCGTCATGAACGATAACGATTTCCGCCTGGATTTCTTCTTTGTTCACCAATCCTGCTGCCCCGGATGATGAGGACTCGTCACAATACAAAATGAATTTCGCTTTCAACGATTTGGACGCGTCGCGAATGCTGTTGTAGGTCTCTTCGCTCCTGGGGTAAATCACCGCGATTGTCTTTGCCGGCAGACTGCGTGCGACATTCAGAAGATCGTCAAAGTTCCATATAACGTTTCTTTTCATCAGTACTCCAGTGCTTCTTGCTGGCCCCGAAGGACCCGGAGAGCTCCCATCGCCATGCTTTTCATTTCATCTCCTCCCGGATAAACCAGGACCTCCGCAATGAACGAGATTCTTTTTTTGATCCACCTGACAAGCGATCTGGAATGGGCAAGTCCTCCTGTCAGTATTATCGCATTTAGTTTTCCGTTTACCACGGTCGACATTGCGCCAATTTCTTTGGATATCTGATACGCCATCGCACGATAAACAGTCTCCGCTTCACGATCTTTCTTCCTGATCTTCTCTTCCACCTCCCGCCCGGAATTAGTGCCGAGATACGCAACCAAGCCACCCTTGCCCATAACAACTGATCTCACTTCATGGCTGGAAAAGTCACCTGAGAAGCATACGCCCATGAATTGCTGGAGTGGCAGGCTGCCGGTGCGCTCTGGTGTAAAAGGACCTTCGCCCGACGCGTCATTGGAGTCGACAATTCTTCCGCCCACCACTGTGGCGACAGATATGCCGCCGCCGAGGTGAGCCACGATGAAATTTGTCTTCGAAAGATTTTTTCTGAGTCTGGCTGCGGCAGTCCGGGCGACAGCGTGTATGTTCAAGGCGTGGGAAAGACTATGTCGTTTAATCAGCGGATGACCGGAATAACGGGCAAGAGTCTCGAACTCGTCCACTGAAACGGGATCAACGACGAAAGCGTGACAGCTGAATTTCTGCGCGACAAGCTGAGCTATCGCACAGCCGAGATTTGAAGCGTGTTCACCCTGAAGATTAGCCTTCGCGTCCTGTACCATGCTGTCATTCACAAGATAGGTGCCGCCTGCGACCGGTTTCAGGAGCCCGCCAACTCCTACAACAGCTGACGGAGTTTTCTTAAGCGCCCTGACCCACTCCGTTGCGATCTTCGCCCTGAAATCAAACTGATCCCAAATACTTCCAAACTTCTCCAATTCCGCCGGTGTGTGCACGATGGTCGCGGCGGATACAAGCGCATCATTCTTATACAATGCGAGCTTGGTGGATGTGGAGCCGGTATTGACTACAACTATAAGATGTTCGCGCGTTCTCGGCATTCTAATCTCCCTGACGTTGGAATATCAACGGATGATGCTGCCGGTGTCTGACTTCCCACGGACGCCTGATAAAAACCGGCGTACAACAACGGTGACGTGAGTGCGATTCTATATGGTCAAAATGTCGTGGTGACGTTTATGCGGTTGAGCGCGCCGATCTTTCCCCACGATGAGAACGCGTAGTCGAAACCGTATCCATACAGTTTCAGGCCGAGACCGAACGACAATCCCTCAATACCGGAACTCAGGCCCACTTTCATCTCCCTGTGCTCCAGGTTATCGTAACCAGCACGCAAATGAAAAGTTTCGGAGAGCGCAATTTCCGCTCCGATCACAAACGACCGGAGCTTGTCGTTCCCGCTTAAATTGGAATCACCAAGTCTCTGCAATGCAACGCTCAGAGTAAGCGGGAGATGCTCGAGTTGCTTCGATATTCCGAACCTTACGTCAAATGGAAGGGACTCCTCTGTGGAGCCGTACTCGCTCAACTGCTTTCCGATGTTACGTACAGAGAAGCCAACTCCAAAGAGGTTGTCCGGGAAATCGTAGTACAATCCGACATCTGCCGCCAAAGCGGTGGAGGTCGCGGAAGCAATCGATGAGTATATCCCTTTCAAATTTACGCCGTAACTGAAATTGTCGCCAAGGAAGTTGGCGTAATTCAGAGTTATCATCGCGTCACCGGCACTGAATGTGCCGTATTCATTCCCGAACTCGTCTGTCGAAGTGAAAGTCCCATAGTTGATATACCCGATGCCGACCCCGAAGTAACCTTTCGATGCAAGACTGAAAGTTGAAAAAACATATCCTGCATTGATGTCGAGGACGTGCTTGAGGAAACCGAAAGTCACGGCACGGTTTGCTGCGGAAACGGAGAGGGCTGGGTTGTAGTAGAACGCGGTAGGATCCTCGGAACCCGTCATTAAACTTCCAGCGAGCGAGGCCTGCCTCGCACTGACATCAAGGTTCAAGAACTCGAACGCCGTTTGAGCGCCCGCATTCCCCGTCAGAAATAGCACCAAAGAAAGAACAGTTATTCTCATCGCTAAAATGTATCGGGGATTTTATTATTTTTCAAGTGAGATGGTATGCTTATATTTTCAGAGCGTTCATGGAGAAAATCATTGTCGAGAAAGCCGGAATCAGCAAAATCCTGGTGATGAAGCCACGCGCCATCGGCGACGTGCTTCTTTCGACACCGGTCCTCCCGAATCTTCATGACGCCTTCCCGGGAGCGACCATCGACTTTCTTGTTGAGAGATTTGCCTCACCCGTTCTGGACAATAACCCGTTCCTGAACAAGGTCATCGAATACGACGCCAGGACAGATTCCCCGATCAAGCTTATCATGCGACTGAGAAAAGAGAAGTACGACATAACTTTTGATCTGTTCTCGAATCCAAGAACGGCAATCTTGACCATGACGTCCGGAGCGAGATACCGAGTCGGATACCCCTTCAAGTGGAGGAAGTACGCTTACAACATCAGGGTGATTCCCCGCGGAGACAGAGTTCATAATGTGGAGTTCAACCTTGACGCGCTTCGTCGAATCGGAATCGAACCAACTCACAAGAAGCCAATTTTTGTCCTCGACGATAGATCGAAAAACTTTGCTTCTAACTTCCTGCGGACGCAGGCCCTCTCTTTCCGCGGGTACGTAACGGTTAACATTGGCGGCGGCTGGGAGATTAAGAGATGGAAAAGGGACAAGATCGTAGAACTTTGTAAACTCATAGCTAAAGGACTGAATTTGCCCGTGGTTGTTCTGTACGGTCCTGCCGAAAGTGCTGAAGCCGCACTGATTTCCAAATTGGCCGGAGCGTTTCTTGCACCTCCAACGAGTCTTCATCAAATGGGTGCGATCATGGAACAGTCACTTCTCCTCGTCACAAACGATTCAGGACCCATGCACATTGCCGCCGCGCTTAACGTGCCGACGGCGGCTATATTCGGTCCGACCAGCCCGCACCTCCAGGGACCGTACGGAAACACATCAGAAATCATTCGGAAGGAATCGCTCGATTGCCTCGAATGCAATCTCATAAAGTGCCCGATCGGTAATCCGTGCATGACTGAGCTCGAGGCACGCACGGTATACGAGAGAGTGGAAAAACTAATAACGAAAATCCTACAAGGAGTTCGAAGAGCCGATGGCATCATTTAAAATGAAGACGCCTGACTGCCAACGTTTCAGCGGCTATAAGCCCTGCATCCCCTACAAAACGTGCTACGAAAGTTGTTCTTATCCCGACAAACCTTTTGGCACAAGGATCCTCATCATTAATCTCGACGCGATGGGCGATGTGTTGATGACGACCGCCCAGCTTGAGCCCATAAAACGAAAATACCCGGACAGTTACATCGCCTGGCTTACGCTGGAGTCAGCCGTCCCCCTTCTGCAGGAGAATCCGCTGATCGATGAGGTATTTGTTTGGGACCCAGAAGACTGGTTGATATTACAGGGACTGAAATTCGACCTGATACTTAATGCGGACAAATCGAGACGATCAGGTGCCCTCACAATGAAATTGAAAGCGAAGGAGAAGCTCGGTTTCGGGATGAATGAACTCGGACACATCATTCCTCTTAATAAAGAGGCGGAGTACAACTACCGTCTTGGTCTCGACGACTATATGAAATTCAGAGTGAACCAGCGAACTGGACAGGATATTCTCTCCGAAACATTCAAGCTTTCGTATGAGCGTGACGAGTACGTTCTGAACCTGACCGAAGACGAAAAGGCGCTCACCGTCGCTTACAGGAAATCGCTCGGTATCCGGGACGATGAGGTAGTCGTTGGATTCAATACCGGGTGTTCGAATTTATTCCCAAACAAAAAGCTCTCGCTTGGGCAGCACGCAGATCTCGTCGAAAAGTTTTCCGGCATCGGTTCCATAAAGATGCTACTGCTTGGAGGCCGCGAGGACACAGAGAGAAACGAGCAAATTTATTCTGACGCGGTGGCAGCCAACCCCCAATTGCTGACGCGTTTATTCAAGACACCCACCACCGGAGGGATCAGAAAAGGCATTGTGTATGAGAACGCGGCGGACATCGTCATAACCGGCGACAGCTATGGGATGCACCTGGCAATTGCTCTCAAAAAAATCGTCCTTGTTTGGTTCGGCGTTAGTTGCCCGGCAGAAATTGACTTATATGATCGTGGTACTAAATTCATTCCGGAGGACCTCTTCTGTTCTCCCTGCTGGAAGAAAACCTGCCCGTACGACCTGGAGTGCATGAAGATGGTGGACCTCGATAAAATGTTCTCTGTCGCGCTGCAGTATGCCGGTCAGATCACGTCAAAAAAGCGGAGCTCGGAGAAGGCGACGATCGTTTAGTCGGTAAGCACGGGCGGGTCAGGTCTTCTCAAGCGTTACTATGTTCTCGATGTGATACGTGTGCGGGAACATATCAACCGGTCTCGCATGAAGAGCTCGGTAGCCATGGGAAACTATATCTTTGAGGTCCCTCGCCTGTGTCATGGGGTTGCAGCTCACATAGACAATTCTTTCGGCACTCAGAAGATGAAGGTTCGAAGAGATCTTCGGATGGAGACCGCTTCGCGGAGGATCGAGTACAATGACGTCCGGGCGGGGCAGATTCATCTGCTCGAAGTTCTCCAGCGGATTTCTTCCTTTGAATAAATCGAGCAGGTCCGTTCTCACAAACGAAACATTCCCCACCCGATTCAGCGCAGCGTTTTGCGCGGCATCTTTCACCGCTGATTCAACGAGCTCAAACCCTATAATTCGGTCAGCAAGGCTCGAAAGAAAAATCGAAATGCTTCCCGTCCCGCTGTAAAGGTCAAAGATCGTTCCACACTTCTTGCCGATCTCCTCTTTTGTCACATCGTACAATCTTTCGGCTTGAACAGAATTTGTCTGGAAGAACGAGAGCGGAGATATTCTGAACGAGTACCCGCCGATCTTTTCCGTGATGAATCCGCTCCCGAAATGGACCTTACAGAAATCACCTGAAGCTACCTGTGCACGCGTCGGATTCACAATGGAAGCGAAAGTCGAAACAAATGCAAGATCTCGCCTCAAATCAGACGCGATTCTCTCTACGCGATCATCCTTTTCGAGTACAATCAGACTTACCATATACTCGTTTGTTGCAAAGGACTTCCTGATGGTAAGAAACCTCAGCAGACCGGAATGGGCATTCGAATTGTAAATGCTCAGTCCCATCTCACTTACATAATCCGAATTGGGGTCGATTGTCTTCTTGAACCAGTTCAGAATCTCGTTGATTTTTCCGTCAGCTAGATGACAGTGATCGATATCTATCACTTTGTCAAAGCGACCAGGCGCGTGAAACCCGAGTGCCGCCTGAGTTGTGTCTATCTCTTTTATTCTGAACGGTCTGTCGGAAAAGGTGAATTCAAGTTTGTTCCTATATTCGTAAGTGTCTTCTGCACCCACGGTGTCCGCGACATCGATTTTCAATCCGCCTGTTCGTTCAAGTGCGTCTACGACATGCAGCCGTTTGTATTTCAGTTGCTGGGTGTATTCCAAATGCTGCCATTTACACCCGCCGCATACTCCGAAGTAGTCGCACCGTGGCGTGACTCTGGACGGCGATGCTGAGAGGATCTCAACGACCTTCGCTTCGGCGTAATCCCGTTTGCTTTTGGTTATTCTAGCCCGAACCACATCACCAGGCACGGCACCTGTCACAAATACAACATACCCGTCTAACCGTGCGATGGCTTTCCCTTCAAACGCGAGCGAGTCAATCTTTAGCTCTACAACCTCATCACGTGCGATCATACTACGATGACTCCGAAAATATCCATCACGTTCGTATCGGTCCTCCCAGTCGAAATCACACCCCCGTATTTCTCAAAGAAGACACCGGATTCATAAGCAGCAATAGAATTCTCGATTTCGCTGCGCAGGCCTTTGACATTTGCGATGGACTCCAACGTTCCGCTCGCCCCTGCCGCTTCGCTGTTGCCATCTTTTCCGTCGGTGCCGAAAGAAAACACGGTCACCCGTTCGAGTTCCCTGCGGGTTTCCGAGAGTTCACACAATCTCTTAAGCGCACATAAGACCAAATGTTGATTCCGCCCGCCTTTATGTCCGGATATTGCACTCACAGTCGTCTCACCCCCAAAAAGGAGAAGTGCAGGAGGTGAAATCGGCTCCTTCTCCTCCACAATCGATCGCGCATATGACACAAGCATTTCGCCGGCAACGTCAGCTTCGAGATCTACATATCGCGAGACGATCTTTACATTCACTCCGATTTCCCGCGTGCTCTTTTCCGCCGCACTCAATGCGTCTCGATTGGTGCCGATAATAACAACTTTATTCTTCTCAATGCGGCGAATCCTTAATGACGAAGGCTGATTCTTGAGACTTTGCAAAACCGCCGCAGGCAGCTGAGAATCAAATCCGCTTTCAAGAATAAAATCCAGGGCGTCCGTCGCGTTCGAATCGTCCTCGACAGTGGGACCGCTTGCGATCGAGCGCGGATTGTCGCCGACGACATCGGAGATTATCAAAGACAATTTCTCCTGGCGCGGCACGAGTTCAGCTAACTTTCCTCCTCCCAGCGCAGAGATATGCCTCCGAACCAGGTTCACTTTTGTAATCGGGACAGCGTGTTCGAAGAGGACTCTGACAGTTGTGTTCGCATCCGACAAGCTCATTCCTTCTGCAGGAAGGAAGATTGCGGAGCTGCCGCCGCCGGAGATCAGGAAGATTACGAGATCATCCGCGGCGCTGGATTCCAGGAACCCGCGGATCGACCTCCCCGCCTCAAGACTTTTTTCGTTAGGGAGTGGATGTCCAGTTAAATAAAAAGTGAAACCCTCAACCTTCCTCTCATTAGGGATAGATGTAGCGATCATGCCACTCACACGATCCCCGAGAACTTTTGCAACCTCCAAAGCCATGGCCTCGGCACACTTGCCTACCGCTACACATCGGATTCTTCTACTACTTGCCAAATTGAAGGAACTCCCGAATGCCTCGAGCTTCTCGCCCACGACCACAAAATTCTGCCGAAAGAGATTCACCGGCCTGACAGCATCGATAGAGGTCCGGACAACTTCCCGGAGAATCTGACCTGCAGTAAGAGCAGACGCGTTCACAATCAAACGGAAATTTTCAGAAGCCCAATCCGGTTCGAATAAGATTCGAGATCAGCGACGGGATTATCTGATGTGGAGAAAATATAAAGCGGGTAAAGTCTGTTATAAGTCTTCATGGCAAGCGCCAGGAGCTCTTTCGACCGGATCATCGGATCCGATTTCTTCAGTTCCATTCCAAAGATGATATAATCCTTTCCCGTGAATTTTCCGGAATCGGCTTTCGCATTGAATTTCTCGGATATCTGTTCGGTCCCCTTACTCAACTCATACGCTGAATAGTCCGAACCTATTTTGTATTTCCTACAGGCCAGCTCAAAAGGACGGGTGTATAATTTCAAGTTGTCTTCGAAGATTCTTCGACCGTTCGTCTTTTCGTTATTAACAAAAGCTCCGAGCTCCATGCCGTCTCTGTCCAAATACAGAAACAGTTCCGAATCCCATTTCGTTTTTCCGAACCTGATCAGGAAAAAATCTTTATATGGTTTCTTCGCGAAGCGCATATCGCGATTAAGCCGGACCAGGGTCTTGTTGAACTTCGGTTCAGTCTCAAACGTCGGGTTGATGAACTTCACGAACGGACCGATCGAGGTTACGAATGCTCGCGCCGGGTTCATCAGATATTTTTCGTACTCTTCCCTGTGTTTGCGAAACCAGGTGACTGAATTATGAGTGTAAAGTTCTGAGAAGAACTGGAAGGTTTCTTTGAAGAATCCGTTAAATTCCTGTGGATCAGTTGGCACGGCGAGCTTGGTCCTACGCGACGCCTTCTTCGTCTTATCCGCTTTCACTTTGATACTCAGGCCAGTTTCTTCATCAGGTAATCTGAAATGCTCGAGGCGCCAATCCGTTCCTGCTGCATTGAATCACGGTCGCGTACTGTGACACTCTGGTCCTGCAGCGTCTGTGAGTCGACAGTTATGCAGAAGGGCGTTCCAGTCTCATCCTGTCTGCGGTATCGTCTTCCAACCGCTCCGCTGTCGTCGTAAAACACTCGAAAGCTCGGACGCAAATCACCTTCAATCTTCCGTGCGATCTCGGGCATGTTGTCGCGATTGACCAGCGGAAAAATCGCCGCTTTTATGGGAGCAAGCTTCGGATGGAGTTTGAGCACAGTCCGCATCTCCATTTTCCCGTCTGCCGTGGGTGCTTCTTCCTCATTATACGACCCGGTGAGAAATGCCATGAAAGATCTGCTGGCGCCGGAGGACGTCTCGATGACGAACGGCGTGAATTTCTCCTTCGACTCCTCGTCGAAATACTTCATCGATTTACCCGAAAACTCCTCATGCCTTGATAGGTCAAAGTTGGTACGGTTATGAACGCCTTCGATCTCGCCCCAACCGAAAGGAAAAAGAAACTCTATATCGTAAGCGTCTTTCGCATAATGAGCGAGCTTGTCTTTCGGATGCTGGTGCCATTGAAGTTGATCTTTTTTCATGCCGAGGTCTATGTACCACTGCATCCTTTCGGAGCGCCAGTACCCGAACCAGTGATCGTCCGTTCCGGGCTTCACGAAAAACTGCATTTCCATTTGTTCAAATTCACGAGTGCGAAAAAGAAAATTTTTCGTATTGATTTCATTTCGAAACGCCTTACCGATCTGCGCGATGCCAAACGGAAGTTTTTGCCGTGAAGAGCTTAACACGTTCTGAAAATTCACGAATATTCCCTGGGCTGTCTCTGGACGAAGATAGACAACGGAGGAGGAATCCTCCACGGGGCCGACGAATGTCTTGAACATTAGGTTGAACTTCCTCGCCTCTGTAAACGTCCCCTTATTTCCACAGTTGGGACACGCGAGCTTACCGACAACTTTCGCAGCCTGCTGATCGACCGCCACCAGTTTTGAAAATTCCTCTTCGATGACTTCGTCTTTTTGCTGACCCCCGAATCTCTCCGGATCGATTTCCCGGAGGACTTCCTTTTTCTTCTTCAGAGAGAGCTCATCGAAGAGTATGTCGAGTCGGTACCTCGCTTTGCACTGCTTGCAATCCACCATCGGATCGGTAAAATTCTCCACGTGGCCAGAAGCTTCCCACACCCGAGGATGCATGAGAATGGAGGCGTCCAAACCCTCGACATTCTCCCTGTAAGTCATGCTTTTCCACCACTGCCGCTTCACGTTATTCAGCATCTCGACGCCAAGCGGTCCATAATCCCAGCACCCGTTCAATCCGCCGTAAATTTCGCTCGATTGGAAAACGAATCCCCTCCTTTTTGCAAGAGATACAATTTTCTCAAGAGTCGTTTCAGACTTACTCAATTCTTCCTCGCTGCTAATTCATTTCAATATAAAATGCGCGGCGGAATTGACAAAGAAGGTGAATGGATGTGCCGTTCCTTTCGTGAACGGCTCCGGATCTTGCACCACAAAAAAATGCACCCTTCAACTTGACTTTGAAAGGTAAATTTTAGCATTTTATGACGCAGTCGGAAGACGGCATAGGAATTCGGAAGATGTTCAGGGTGATGTCTTGACAGCCATCAAATTTAACTTGGAAGGTTAGATGGAACCAGAAGAGAAAACGGTAGCGCAAAATCGTCGTGCGCGCTTCGAGTACCAGATTCTGGAGACAACTGAGGCTGGTATAGTTTTGAAAGGGACAGAAGTAAAGTCGGTCAGGCAAGGCAAAGTTGATATCAGCGACTGTTTCGCGTCCGTGAAAGACGGAGAAGTATGGTTGCACAACATGCATGTCGCGGCTTACCAGAATGCAGGACCGTTCAATCACAGTCCTCGTCGCACGCGAAAACTCCTGCTGCACAGGAGAGAGATCAGGAAACTGGTGGGCAAGACCAGACAGAAGGGACTTTCCCTCGTTCCGATCAGGGTGTACTGGAAGCACGGCCTTGCAAAGGTCGAGCTTGCAATCGCAAAGGGCAAGCGGGCCTTTGACAAGAGGGAGACAATCAGACAAAGAGATCAGGACCGGGAGATTCGCCAGAGAGATGCCGAAGCCTGAAAGTCGTGATTATCGCTCACGCGCAATCCGAGGAGAAGAATAGTTAAGGTTGTTTCCCCCACTTAAAGAGCAACTCGCCCTAATTAAGCGCGGCGCGGCCGAGATCATTCCAGAAGACGAGTTGACTCTCAAGATTGAGAAGTCGCTCAAGACGAACACCCCGCTGAACGTGAAACTGGGTTGCGACCCTAGCAGGCCTGATCTTCATCTCGGGCACTCGGTTGTCCTGCGCAAACTCAGGCAATTTCAGGACCTCGGCCACACAATAACGCTGATAGTCGGTGACTTCACCGGCATGATTGGTGATCCGTCCGGTCGAAACAAGGCCCGCCCCTCCATGACGTTGGATGAGACACGGAGTAACGGCGAGAGTTATTTCCGCCAGGCGCTCAAAATACTTTCCCCGAACAATTTGAAAATTGTTTACAATTCCGAGTGGCTTGCTAAAATGAATTTCCAGGACGTCATTAAACTAGCGAGCAAGTATACCGTCGCAAGAATGCTGGAGAGGGACGACTTCGAAAAGAGATATCATTCAGAAGAACCGATCAGTGTGCACGAGTTCCTCTACCCTCTAGCTCAGGCAATGGACTCAGTCGCCATCAAAGCGGATATAGAACTTGGCGGAACAGACCAGAAATTCAATTTGCTTGTGGGGAGAGACATACAGCGAGAGTTCGGACTCGAACCGCAAGTCATCCTTACGATGCCCTTACTGGTCGGTATCGATGGCGTGGAGAAGATGTCGAAATCGATGGGCAACTATATCGCCATCACCGACTCACCCGGTGAGATGTACGGAAAGACTCTGTCGATTCCTGACACACTCATCTACGATTATTTTGTCCTTCTAACAAACTTACGTGAGACCGAACTGAGCAATATAAAGAGTGAACTCGATCTGGGAAGGGTGAATCCGCGGGATCTCAAACGGAGACTCGCCAGAGAGATCGTCACGCTTTATCACAATAAGAATGCTGCTCATCAAGCCGAAGAGGAATTCGATAGAATTTTTGTTCGAAAAGAGGTTCCGGACGAAATTGAAGAGCGCACCATAAAGCATTTTGAACCGCCTGTGACATCCCAACTCTTGATTGAACTCGGTGTGGCACCGTCAAAAAGTGAGGCTCGTCGTCTTGTGTTGCAAGGCGGTGTTACGATAGATGGAGCCAAAGTAACTGACCCGAATGCCGTCGTGAATTTCAGTAAACCGTTCATCCTGAAAGTCGGAAAGCGAAAATTTTATAGGATCACGCAATAAGATCGATGGATCAAGTGAAATGGATATTCAACTTACTCACAACTGAATCCGGAGAACTGACAACTAAGAACAAGGAGATGTGAAATTGTATGTTCCAACGAAGATATTCTTCACCAAAGGGGTAGGTCGTCATCGCGACTACCTTCAGTCATTCGAGTTAGCATTACGCGATGCCAAGATCGAGAAATGTAATTTAGTCACGGTTTCAAGTATTTATCCTGCCGGCGCTAAGCGCATTTCAGTTGATGAAGGGCTGAAGCTCCTTCAACCGGGTCAAATTACATTCTGCGTGATGGCAAGAAACTCCACGAACGAGCCGAACAGACTCATTGCCGCCTCTATTGGGGTAGCCACGCCCAATGACCCCTCGCAGTATGGCTATCTGTCGGAGCACCATCCGTTCGGAGAGACAGACGAGAAGGCGGGGGAATATGCCGAGGATCTTGCCGCTACAATGCTGGCGACGACGCTTGGAATTGAGTTCGACTCGAACGCAGACTGGGACGAGCGGGAAAAAGTTTATAAGATGAGCGGGAAGATCGTGCGCTCTTTCAATGTGACCCAATCGGCCGAAGGTGACAAAAGGGGAATCTGGACAACCGTAGTTGCTTCAGGAATACTCCTCCCCTGATGAGGATATAAATATAGACACAAGAAAGCCCCGTCTTTGAGCGGGGCTTTTTGATTTGGGGACTAGGATTTTACGGCTGTCAGCCGAGTGCTTTCAATGCCTCGGCACCCGACACAACCTCGAGAAGCTCCTTAGTAATCGACGCCTGCCGCGCCTTATTGTACTGAAGCGAAAGCGCGGAGATCAACTCGCCCGCATTCTCGCTCGCGTTATCCATTGCGGCCATCCTTGCACCCTCACCTGCCGCGTTGCTTTCCAGGAGCACACGCCATAACTGGTAAGACAGATGCCTCGGAATAAGTTGATCCAGAATTTCAGCAGCCGAAGGTTCATAAATGTATTCCAGTTCGATCTTCTTGCCCTCATCCGGTTTGATCTCTTCTTTCGGAATCGGGAGCAGCTGTTCGATTATCAATCGCTGTTGAAGTATGCTCTTGAACTCATTGTAGATCAAGTCGACTCTATCGTAGGTCCCGTCGAGATATCCTTTAACGATTTCATGTGTTACGCCGTTTGCTGCCGCGAGATCGAGAGAGTGGTAGATTCCGGAGTAACCTCGAACGACATTGTATTTCCGTTTTGAAAGAAACTCAACCCCCTTTCGCCCAACGGCGACAATCTTAACCTGACCGCCAGCATTGAGTTCAGCATAATTGTTCTGTATGTGATTCAACGTCGCCTTAATAATATTCGAGTTGAATGCACCGCAAAATCCACGGTCAGCGGTCACACTCACGATCGCGACGCTTTTCACCTCTCTCGGTACAACGTATTTGTTTTCGCTGAGATCTGAGTTTGCGGCGAGATGGCGCATCATCTCAGAGATCTTCCTGGAGTACGGGCGCGCCGCATAAACTGCCGCTTGTGCCCTGCGAAGTTTCGCGGCGGCAACCATCTTCATCGCCTTAGTGATCTTTTCGGTACTTTTGACGCCGGCGATTCGCCGCTTTATTTCTCTTAATGTCGGCACTTATAGGCCTTTAAAAGTCATCTTAAACAGATCTACGAATTCTCTCGTTATCGCGTTGAGTCTTTTGTCTGTTTCGGAGTCGATGTCTTTTGTATCCGCAATCTTGTCGAGAATGTCTCTGTGCTTGAGCTCCATCATCTCGAGGAATTCACGCTCAAAACGCTGAACAGTGTCGACGGGAAGTTCGTCGAGATAACCGTTCGTTCCCGTGAATATCAGAACCACCTGTTTCTCCACTGGCATCGGAGTGTATTGGTTCTGCTTGAGGATCTCGACGAGCCTTTGCCCTCTCGTGATCTGAGCCTGAGTCACTTTGTCCAAATCAGATCCGAATTTTATGAACGCTTCCAGTGCTCTGAACTGTGCGAGGTCGATTCTGAGTCTGCCTGCTACTTTTCGCATGGCCCTGATCTGAGCGTGGCCGCCGACGCGCGACACGGACACTCCGACGTTGATGGACGGCCTGACGCCGGAATTGAACAGACCGGGTTCAAGGTAAATCTGGCCGTCCGTTATAGAGATGACGTTAGTCGGTATGTAAGCCGAAATGTCGTTTGCTTGAGTTTCGATGATAGGAAGCGCGGTGAGGCTGCCGCCGCCAATTTCGTCACTCAGCTTCGATGCCCGCTCAAGGAGTCTGCTGTGAAGATAAAACACGTCACCCGGGTATGCCTCCCGGCCCGGCGGTCGTCGCAGGAGAAGCGATACCTGTCTATATGCCCACGCGTGTTTGGAGAGATCGTCGTAAACAACAAGCGCATCTCTTCCGCCGTCCCTGAAGTATTCGCCGATCGTGCATCCGGAATATGGCGCGATAAACTGAAGTGGTGACGGCGTGCTTGCGCCCGCAGCGATGACAGTTGTGAAATCCATCGCGCCTTCTTCCTCCAGTTTCGCTACGACCTGTGCAACCGTGGAAGCTTTCTGTCCTATCGCCACGTAAATGCAATAAACCGGTTTGATGTCTCTTCTCTTGGCCTCTTCGGTATGAGTGAACCTCTGATTGATTATCGTGTCAATAGCAATGGCGGTCTTTCCTGTCTGACGATCCCCAATGATGAGCTCACGCTGACCCCGGCCGATGGGTATCATGGAATCTACGGCCTTCAATCCTGTATTGAGGGGCTGCTTGACAGGGCTTCTGAAGATTACTCCGAGGGCTTTTCTTTCAATGGGAAGAAATTTGTCCGTCTTGATCGTGCCCTTGCCGTCCATCGGCTGCCCCAGTGGATCGATGACGCGTCCGAGCATCGCCTCGCCTACCGGCATCGACATGACTTTTCCGGTCCGCTTGACTTGGTCACCTTCCTTTACAAGCGTATCGTTGCCGAACAGCATGCAGCCGACGTTGTCTTCCTCAAGGTTGAGTGCCATACCGAACACGCCGTTCGGAAACTCGATGAGTTCGCTCGCCATTACCTTCTCCAAGCCGTACACGCGTGCGATTCCATCACCGACCTGCAGAACCGTGCCGACATCGTACACATCGCTTTCCTGTTCGAAGCCGGAAATTTGTTTTCGTAGTATCGCCGTAATCTCATCTGGCCTTACTTCAGGCATAACATCCTCATATTATTAAGCGTCGATATTTTCAATTCTGCATACCGGAATTTTCTGAGAGCTCGTTCCTGAGAATTTCCAGCTGGCGGCGAACGCTTCCATCGTACACCGTGTCTCTTATTTGAGCGAGGAATCCCCCGATCAGGGTCGCATCCTGTTTGTACGTCACGCGCACTTTTTTCCTGGTAAGTTCCTCGAGCCTCGATTGCAGCCCGGATTTATTGGCTTTATCAATCTCGAAGGGTACACGAACCTCCGCATCGACGATGCCGCGGTAGTCATCCAGCTGTTCAGCAAATTCAATCGTGATGCCGGGTATGAGCTGCTCTCTTCCCTTTTCCACGAGCAAGCCGAGGAACCGCCTGGTAAGATCGTCGATCCGGTCTGCAAAGAGCTCAGCAATCACCGCCGCCTTCTTCGTTCGATCGATCAGCGGGGTCGCAAAGAAAAGCTCGAGGTCTCGAGAACCAGAAACTGATTTCCGGATGAGTTCCAGATCTGAAGCCACCCGATCGAGCCTCTTCTGTTCTAGTGCCAGTTCGAGCAAAGCTGCTGCATATCTTTTTGAAGCGCGAAGCCTCTTCATCAGCTCGTCAATTCTCGGGCAACGATTTCAGGAATCCCTCGACGAGTTTCATTTGGCGTTTCTCGTCGATAGTCTCCTTGAGAATCTTCTCGGCCGCTTTGACCGCGAGCTCGGCAACAAGTCCATGAAGCTGGTTGATCGCCAGTTGTTTGTCTCTCTCAATTTCATCGCGAGCCCTGTCCAGAATCTTGTTTGCGTCGGAATTAGCCCGTGAAGCAGAATCGTTCCTTATCTTCTCGGCAAGTTCCCGCGCTTCCTTTATGACCTCCTGAGCCATTTCTTCAGCGCGAACGAGATTCTGTCTATTCTCTTCAAGGATGCGTTCCGCTTCCTTCTTCGCTTCTTCCGCGCGCTCAAGTGAAAGCCTTATCGACTCCTCCCTCGACTCAAGGGCTGAAATCACCGGCTTCCAGGCGTATGCGCGCAGCACCAGGAGCAAAACTCCGAACGTCAAGGACGTCCAGATTATAAGTCCAGTATTCAGTTCAAGCATATAAGACTCCCTGACAAAATTGTAGGGAGGACGGGCGAACCATCCATGCCCCGGTGCAGATTATTTTGCGGTCGCAAGGATTATAGCGACAACTTCCGCGAACAACGTCACGCCTTCGATAAGCGCGGCCGCGATAATCATAGAAGTTCGTATTTCGCCGACCGCTTCAGGCTGTCGCCCGCTCGCCTCCATGGCGGATGCAGCAAGCTTGCCAATGCCGTAGCCGCCGCCGATGACCGCCAGTCCGGCTCCGATTCCCGCCGCGAGGTGTGTTAATCCTAAATCAGGCATGAGAGATCTCCTATTTTTTTAGTTCTTAAGTCAATGTTCCTGGTGCACTGCAAGGCCGACAAACAGCGCGGTCAGCAGCGTGAAAATATAAGCTTGAATAAGTCCGACCAGTATTTCAAGAAGCGATATGAAAACCGCGAATGCTACGGAAATCGGTGCTATGAAGACAGATTGGAAAATGAAAATCAGTCCGATCAAAGAAAAGATAATTATGTGCCCCGCGGACATGTTCGCGAATAGACGGATACAGAGCGCAAACGGTTTTGTGAGGAGCCCGAGAAGTTCGACAATGACCAATATCGGAATAACAAACAGCGGGATGTGAGAGGGCACCAACCCTCTGAAATAACCGAGGAATCCGTTATTTGCCATTCCAGAAATCTGGATCACTAAGAAAGCGATTATCGCAAGTGTTGCGGTGACATTTATATTCCCGGTAGGAGTAGAGGTATAGGGAATTAATCCGACTAAATTGCAGAACAAGACAAAGAAGAAAAGCGTGAGAAAATAAGGAAGAAGTCTTCGTCCCTTCTCGCCGATCGCCTCGTAAACAATATCGTCTCTCACGAAGATAACGATTGTCTCAAGGACGTTTGCGAGCCCGTGAGGGACGTTCGAACGCTTGTAGCTTCTCACCGCTGCTCTGACAAAAATTATCAGCAGCAGGCAGGCAAACCAAATCATCACGATATGTTTTGTCAACGACAGATCAACGGTAAGCCCCGCGACGTGTATCGGCGGAAATTGTGGAAGATGGATTTCGCCAAACGGTTTAAATTCGAGGACGTGAGAATCCGACACATGCTCAAGGATCCAGTTTCCTCCTGATGAATCGGCAGTATGGGCAGCCGCGCTCAACGTGTCAGCCACGAGCTTCCCGGCGCCCGCCGCGACCGAATCTGACTTTGCGATGAGTGAATCAGCAAATATCATAGTGCCGATTGGCCAGCAGCTTTCTTCAAAGCTATTCTTTTTGTGAGGAACACGACTTCAAAAATAGTCATGGCAAAATAGAAGATCAGGAGTCCCGTTACCAATGCTACGATGTTCCTGTCGAATACTTTGATCAGGAGAACAAAGATCCCTAAGAGCAGCAGAAGGCGCACTCCCATTCCAACAAAAACTCCGCGAAGGAAAGCGAGACTGCTTTTGTCTATGAACTTCTCGATTATTATGAAGCCGACAACTCCGTTCACAATTCCCAGTAGAGCTCCAAGGAAGTAAGATCCACCGTATCGGCCATCTGCGTATTCGACGATGAGCACGGTAGACACCAGCCCAATTGTCACGAGGCACGCTACGAGAGTCCTTATCATTCGTGCGCGCATCTTACGGATTGGCTTATCAGCCTCGTTTGTCGGTATCACTTCTGCTGAGTTTTTGTACTTCTCTAAAAAAGTTGTAGAACCCGCCTATAAATCCGACTACAGCACCAGCAAGTAGAAGCCACGGTGTGGTCTTGAAATATTCATCGAGGAAATACCCGACCAACAACATGCCCCCGACAGATGCAGCCAGTTCAGTGCCCAGTCCCATGTATGGGGCGAGTTGTCTGTACGCATCACCTAGAGTCCCGCTGCGCTTCTTAATGACATTTGCCACGGGTCATCTGAAAAGCTCGCTCTTCTGGTCAGGTCTACGGTCGCCGCTCATTTCACACTTGCCGTCGAAGATCGCGCCTTCATCTATGACCAGTTTCGACGCGCGGATGTCTCCTTTTATTCTGGCTTTCCCTTCAAGAACGAGCTTGTTCTTCACGTTGATATTTCCGGTAATCTTACCTCCTACGGTGACGGTCTGTGCTTCGATGTTGCCGCTGATTTCACCATTCGCGCCGATCACCAGATCACCGGTCAGCGTAACATCTCCGTTCACCTGCCCGTCAACACGCATGCTGCCGGAACTCGTGATCTTCCCTTCAAACCTGGAACCGTGGGAGATGATATTCAGTTGAGCTTCTTCTTTGGCCATTTTAGTTCTTAGTTAGTAAGTAATTCATCGGGTCGAGATTCTTCCCGTCCTGCCACAACTCGAAATGAAGATGCGGGCCCGTGCTGGTCACGCCGGTAGAACCGACAAGGGCAATCGCTTCACCTCTCGAGACTCTTGCGCCGACCTGCGTCAGAATACGTTCACAATGTTTGTACACAGTGACGAAATCGCCAGGGTGAACAATGATGAGAGTATTTCCGCCGGTCACAGTCCAGTCTGTAAAGATCACCTGGCCTGGAGCTGGCGCAACAATCGGCTCTCCGCTGTTCGCCGAGATGTCTACACCATAATGTTGGATTGTGTAATTGACGTCTCTACTCACGAATCCCGACACGGGCATAATAAAAGGCAATATCGATGGGCCGTTCTCGGGAGAAGTAACCTGGACGGGTGCTGACTTAGCCGACTGGTAATTTGCGTTGTAAGCTTGCGGTGGTACGTTAGTGACCGGAGCCCCGGAAGATTCATCGCGACTTTCCTCGGTCGCGGCTGGGCTCCCGGCATCCGGAGAGGTGGCTGTATCACCAAGCGCGTTTCTCAATCTCAAATTGTAAGATGCCAAATAAGTAAGTTGTTTTTGAACAGTGTCGACTTTTGCAGCGAGAGACTGGACTCGCTCCAGCTGCTCCTCCTGCGTGCTGAAATAAGCCGGCAAAATATATTTTCCGAGCGGGGTGTGGATCATGGCCAGTATGCTCAGGGCGCTTACCGCCCCGACAACCACTACGACAACGATCGCCAGCTGGATTTTCGAAGCTTTGAAAGTCCTTGATGGCTTGTTTGCACCCGATAATACAACAAACGTCAGCTTTGCTGACGCTTCATTCTCGTGCGAAGATTTATGCTGCATATCTCAGAACCAGTAAATATAGACATGGCTGGTCAGAATGTCAATGAAGTGATTTGCCGTAATGGACGATGAATTCTGGATTTAAAAAAGGCCGTGCACATCCGATTAGCGGAGTTCGTGGCGTCGGGAAAATAACTCACTGCCGGGGTTCTTGAATAATGCGCCCTTATTCAATATTCTTGAATGGAATAACGAGGACCGTTGTCCGGCAACTTCCCTATCGCGTCTCCGTTCGGAAAGCGATCGGACTCTACAAATAACTTACTGGATCACGCTCTATGAAGATTTGGGACCGATGATATTCCCGATTCATCGTTCGAGAGAGGAGAAGACATGAAGAAGATAGATGTTGACAGGAAGAAGGATCCCTCGGCGGCACATAATGAGAGCGCTTACAGAACTCTTCTCGCCAATCTAGAGACATTAAAGAAGGAGGTGAGGAAAGGAGGAGGTTCCGACGCGGCGGACCGTCAGATGAAGCGCGGAAAGCTGCTCGTTCGCGAACGAGTCCGAACGTTGATCGATCCAGGTTCATCGTTCCTGGAGATAGGCACACTGGCGGCGCTTGGGAACTACGAAGAGTACGGAGGCGCACCCTCCGCGGGAATCGTTACGGGAATCGGCAAGATCCATGGAAAGGACGTCGTGATTGTAGCTAACGACGCGACCGTCAAGGCAGGAGCTTATTTCCCTCTTACGATCAAGAAAAATCTTCGCGCACAGGAAATAGCGATGCAGAACAGGATTCCGATTATTTATCTAGTGGACTCCGCGGGAGTCTTCCTACCCATGCAGTCGGAAATTTTTCCAGACAGAGATCACTTCGGCAGAATATTTTACAATAATGCTCTTCTCAGCTCGATGGGCGTTCCACAGATCGCCGCTATAATGGGTCCGTGTGTCGCGGGTGGAGCATACCTTCCTATCATGAGCGACGAATCAATAATTGTTGAAGGTACCGGTAGTGTGTATCTCGCAGGGCCGCATCTTGTAAAAGCAGCAATCGGAGAGGAGACAGACACTGAGCAGCTCGGCGGATCTGAAACTCACACCGCAATCTCCGGGATCGCCGACTATAAAGTGAAGTCAGACGCCGAGGCCTTGGAGTTGATTCGCGGGCTGGTTGGGAAAATCGGTCCCCACCCGACCGCGGGTTTCAATCGGACAAAATCTCGACCGCCGGCAAGTCGACCCGAGGAGATATACGGAAACATCCCCGTTGACAGAAGCAAGCCTTATGACATGTACGAAATAATTGGACGACTTGTGGATAACGGCGAACTCGATGAGTACAAACTCACCTACGGCATGTCTCTAATATGTGCTTACGCGCGGATCGACGGCTGGGCCGTGGGCATTGTAGCAAATCAGCGGACGACGGTTAAGGCGAAGCGACCTGACAATTCGAGCGAAATGCAGATCGGTGGAGTCATCTATTCGGACAGCGCTGACAAGGGAGCGAGATTCGTGATGAATTGTAACCAAAAGCGAATCCCGCTCGTATTCTTACAAGACGTTACCGGTTTCATGGTCGGTACCCGCGCTGAAAGAGGCGGCATAATCAAAGACGGAGCGAAATTGGTCAACGCGGTTTCAAACTCTACGGTCCCAAAGTTCACCATAATCATTGGAAACAGCTTCGGTGCTGGAAATTACGCGATGTGCGGGAAAGCTTATGAACCTCGGCTTATCTTCGCTTGGCCGTCGGCTAGAATTGCTGTCATGGGCGGAGAGCAGTCGAGCCAGACACTCCTCAGCATCAAGCTCCAACAGATAGAAAGGGAGGGAAGGAAAATATCTAAAGAGGAACAGGCCGTTCTCCTGCGAGAAATCAAAGACCGATACGAAAAAGAGATGGATCCGACGTTTGCCGCATCGAGACTCTGGATCGACGACATCATAGATCCCGCCGATACGCGCAACGTCATTTCTACGGGGATTGAGATTGCTAACAACAATCCCGATATCGGCCACTTCAATGTCGGTGTCCTGCAAACTTGATGTCGGTTGTTATCCGCATAACAGGAGTAATTATTCTTGTCGCGGCACTCGCTGACAAGGCGGATGCGCAACTCGATTTCCTCAGAAAGATATTCGAGCCGCAGGTTTTCCAGGTCTCGGAGAAGCTTCGCGATTATATCCGGACTGAATTGCCGCCTCCGACACACGATCGGCTTCAGGAACTCAAGAACGTCGACTTGATATTTGTCAAGGCAATGGAGTTCTCGAAAAAACAGATTCCGACCTGTCTCCTTGCCGCTTCCATTGCAGTGTTGAACAGGACAGACATTAAACCGACGTTTCCTCTTCTCGGAATGATCAGACTTCCCCTCCCGGCCGAGGATTCATCAGACGCCGCGGCCAGGATCCGAAATCTCCCGAGATACATTTTTTCAGATTCTCCGCAGGATTCGTTCGGAGACTCGGACAAGCTGGTCCATTTTTTCGGTTCCGCTTATTTGAGTTATGCAACGGGCACTAATCAGGTCCCTGATGCAATTGGGAAATGGATTGAAGACGGTGAGGTTGCATTCAAGCTCGACACCAAAGTGGACCCGAGAGATGTTTTCGCGAATGAACTAGGTCAGCAGTTCGGTGTCGCCATAAGCCAAGGAAGAGACGTTCTCCCTTCGGATTTCCTGAACGCGACCTACATCAAGAGATAAGCTTCCTAAGAATATCCAGGTCCTCCGGGGTGGTGACCTTGAAATTGGGGTGCTCCGGCTCGACAACGAATGCGTGCTTTCCAATTCCTTCAAGAAGCATTATCTCGTCCGTTAATCCGGCAAGATCCCTTGCGCGATCATACGCTTTCGACAGCAGACTCTTCCTGATTACCTGGGGTGTTTGGGCGGCGTACAAACTTGCGCGATCGATGGTGCCTCTGCAAAAGCCCTCGCCGTCGACTTGCTTGAGCGTATCCTTGACCCTGACCGCGAGGAGTGCTGCGTCGTGCTTGCGGCAGGCGTCGATCACGCGGCCGAGATCGGATGGATGCAGTAACGGTCTGGCAGCATCGTGGACGCAAACGAGATCGCCATCGGAGAGAGAATCCCTGACAGCGTCGAAGGCCCGTTTCACCGAGACCGCTCGCGCAGCACCTCCTTCAACCACCATAATTTTTTTCGCCCCTGAGGCGGCGGCGATCTTCCGAAATGTCGACATCTCGCCGGCAGGAACGGCGACACAAATAATATCGACACCGGGAAACGAAGAGAAGAGATCGAGGAGTCGGAGTATAATAGGCCTGCCTCCGACATCGATGAGTGGTTTCGAAATACCGCCCAGGCGTTTGCCCGATCCCGCAGCGGGAATTATTACAGCAATCGCGTCGGTCATTCAGAGAATGAGCATTGCGTCGCCGTAACTGTAAAACCGGTAGGACTCTTTTGTCGCTTTCTTGTAAGCCCGCATCATGAAGTCGTGACCGGCAAAGGCGCTCACGAGCATGATCAGTGTCGTCTCCGGAAGGTGAAAGTTAGTAACAAGATGGTCGACGACTTTGAATTCGTACGGCGGATATATGAATTTGTCAGTCCAGCCCTTTCCGGATTTCACATGATTGTCCGTGGTGAGATTCGATTCGAGGACCCTCACGACGGAAGTGCCAACCGCGAAAATATTCTTCCGGGAGTCTATCGAATCGTTAACGCCCTTCGCGGTCTCCGGTGGAATCTCGAAATACTCCGAATCCATTCTGTGCTTTGTAAGATCTTCCACATCGACAGTACGGAAAGTCCCGATCCCGATGTGCAGGACCACGGGAAGTATCTTGACGCCCTTCTTCTCAAGTTTCGTAATCAGCCTTTTCGAGAAGTGGAGTCCTGCGGTCGGCGCAGCTACAGCTCCAACGACCCGGGCGTAAATAGTCTGATAATCTTCCTTGTCCTGTTCAGTAGCGTCTCGTTTAATGTAATTCGGCAGCGGCATTTGCCCGATCTTATCGAGGATCTTGTAGATGTCGCCTTTATAATTAAACTTGATCGTTCGTCCGCGGCTGGTCGTATTGTCTATGACCTCCGCATAGATCTTCTCATCGTCGAAATAGATCTTATTTCCGATCCTTACCTTCCGAGCGGGCTCGACGACCACATCCCAAATTCCCTCTTCGTGATTGAGTTCTCTTAGAAGGAGGACTTCGATTTTCGCATTCGTCTTTTCCTTCCTGCCGAGAAGTCTGGCCGGAAAGACTTTAGTCTCGTTCACGACGAGCGAATCTCCTTTTTGAAAATATTCGGAGACCTCATAGAAGACCTTCTCTTCTATTTGTTGCGTCTTCCTGTCGAGCACCATCAGGCGCGCGTGGTCGCGAGGCTGAGCCGGGGACTTGGCAATCAGGCTTCGCGGAATTGCGTACTTGAAGTCCGTGAGTTTCATCATATACTTATTCCTTCATCTCGTCATGACCCGACGGAAGTGAGAGCTCCCGCCGGGTCCAACGTTTATATCCCTACTTCTTTCTTGACTTAGGCGACCTCTTGCCTTCGCCTTTTTTCGGTTCGGCCGGATATCTCAACGCAGCACGTGCCGCCGCTAGACGTGCGATCGGCACCCTATACGGTGAACAACTCACGTAGTTCAGGCCGATCATGTGACAGAACTCGACCGACGACGGCTCACCTCCATGCTCGCCGCAGATGCCGATCTTAAGATCCGCGCGAACCGAACGCCCTTTTTCTTTCGCCATCTTCATAAGCAATCCGACTCCGTCACGATCCAGCACTTCGAAGGGATCCTTGGCGTAGATTTCCATTTCTGTGTAAGGGATAAGAAATCTTCCCGCATCGTCTCGGCTTACGCCGAGCGTAGTTTGAGTGAGGTCGTTGGTCCCGAAGCTGAAGAATTCCGCCTCCTTTGCAATCTCGTCGGCGGTTAATGCTCCGCGCGGCACTTCTATCATCGTTCCGACGTGGTAGTCAAACTTCACGCCTTTTTCCTTCATCACTTCTACCGCTGCTGCTCGGACGATCTTCGCTTGATTCTCGAGCTCCTTAACATTTCCCACGAGGGGAATCATCACTTCGGGCTCCACCTTGGTGCCCTTTTTCTGGACATTCGCTGCAGCTTCGAAAATTGCGCGCGACTGCATCTCAGTGATTTCCGGATAGATTATCCCGAGCCGGCATCCCCTGAAACCAAGCATCGGGTTGAACTCGTGAAGATCTTCCACTCTCTGCCGCACTTTCTCGAAACTGATCCCCATCTGGCCAGCGAGCTCGCGTTGAGGCTTCTCTTCGTGCGGAAGGAACTCGTGAAGAGGCGGATCGAGAGTCCTTATCGTAACGGGCTTTCCGTTCATCGCCTCGAATATTCCCTCGAAGTCGGTTCTCTGCAAAGGCAGAAGCTTTGCCAGAGCCTTTTTCCTTGCGTCGAGAGTGTCGGCCAGGATCATCTCACGCATCGGTCCGATCTTTCCCTCACCAAAGAACATGTGTTCGGTACGGCAGAGACCGATACCCTCCGCGCCAAACGCAACAGCGTTTGAAGCCTGGTCGGGCTGATCGGCGTTAGTACGGATGTTAAGAAGTCTGTACTTGTCGGCCCAGTCCATGATCCTGGTGAACTGCTGGTATATCGGCGCGCTTTTCGGATCCAGGGTCTTGTCGATGACAACCTGAAGAACTTCGGACGGTTTTGTCGGGAGCTTACCTTCAATCACTTCCCCAGTCGAACCATCAATTGAGATCCAGTCACCTTCTTTGACGGTCTTTCCCTTCACTTGCATCGTGTGCGTTGAATAGTCGATCTCCAGCGATGAGCAGCCCACGATGCAGACTTTGCCCATTTGTCTCGCGACAAGCGCGGCGTGAGATGTCATACCACCTCTTGCCGTCAGGATACCTGCAGAAGCGTTCATGCCTCTGATATCTTCGGGAGAAGTCTCAATTCTGGTGAGTATCACCTGCTCTCCGCGTTTGTTCCATTCTTCCGCGTCCGGTGCATTGAATACTACCCGGCCCGTCGCGGCGCCCGGGCCGGCATTCAGACCTTTGGCAAGAAGACGGTTTCCTTTGACGGCGGCGTCTTTTTCTTTCAAGTCGAAGACCGGCCGGAGCAACTGGTTAAGCTGATCAGGCTCAATCCTGTTAAGCGCCTCCTTTTCCGAAATCAGCTTCTCGGAAACCATGTCGACAGCGATCTTGATCGCAGCAAATGCCGTCCGCTTTCCGACACGGCATTGGAGCATGTACAACTTCCCTTCCTGGATCGTGAACTCTATATCGTTCATGTCCCGATAATGCTTTTCCAGCACGTGGCGGATTTTCTCGAGCTGCTTGTAGATTCTCGGATTCTGCTCTGCAAGTTTCGCGATGGGAATAGGAGTGCGGATACCTGCGACGACATCTTCGCCCTGCGCGTTCATGAGGTATTCGCCGTAGAAAACGTTTTCTCCTGCGGCAGGATCACGCGTGAAGGCGACTCCGGTGCCGGACGTCTCGCCCATGTTTCCAAACACCATTGCTACCACGCTCACGGCCGTGCCCCATGATTCCGGTATATCATACATCTTGCGATAGGCAATCGCGCGGTCGTTGTTCCATGAACCGAAGACAGCCCCTATCGCTCCCCACAACTGTTCCATCGGCGATTCCGGAAAGTCGTGGCCGGTTTTTTCTTTGATCGCTTTCTTGAATGATGCCACGAGACCTTTCAGATCGTCAGCCGTAAGCTCTGTGTCATGGTGGACACCTTTCTCTTTCTTCTTTTTTTCGATTATTGCCTCGAAAGGATCAATCTCATCTTTGTGGACCGGCTTCAAACCCAGTACTACGTCACCGTACATTTGCACGAAACGCCTGTAAGCGTCGTATGCGAACCTCGGATTGTTTGTCTTCTTCGCGAGTCCTTCAACCACGACATCATTGAGACCGAGATTGAGGATTGTGTCCATCATGCCCGGCATCGAAGCTCTTGCACCGGACCTGACAGATACCAGAAGCGGATTATTCTTGTCGCCGAATTTCGTCCCAACGGACGACTCGAGTCGCTTCATCGCCTTTTCTACTTCGACTTTCAGTATCTTCGGATACGATCTCTTGTTTGCATAATAGTACGTGCAGACTTCAGTCGTAATCGTAAATCCCGGTGGCACAGGCAAACCTATGTTAGTCATTTCCGCCAGGTTAGCCCCTTTGCCACCCAACAGGTTTTTCATTTCGGCCTTTCCATCGGCTTTGCCATTGCCGAAGAAATAGACGTATTTCACTTTACTCATTGTTTGACCTCCATTGAGCGTATTTTTCTGAATGTTGGTTATCTTCCATTTGACGGGCGAACAGATCGAGAACGCCATGAGCAAAAGGATTCTCAAAATCCATTCGTTCGGGATGCCATTGTACCAGCACGATCTTGCTTGTCAACTCTTCATCGCCTTCCAAAGCTTCTACGGTTCCGTCTTCCGCCCGCGCTGCCAGCTTCAGGCCTTTCCCGATTCTTTCCACGGCCTGATGATGAGCGCTGTTCACTGTACCACTTTCCCTTCCCACAAACTTGCCAAGCTTTGAACTTGGTACGACTTTGATAGTATGAGTCCTGTCGACGTCCTCCTTGACTTCATCATGTTTTCTAGCGTGGTATTTTTGGAGATCGAGAATCAGTGTCCCGCCGAGATACACGTTTACTACCTGAATGCCGCGGCAAATTCCAAGGATCGGCAGTCCGAGCTTCATAGATTTCTCTATCAACTTGAATTCAAACCCATCCCTTTCAGAATCGACCTCAACAGTCTCATCGGCCCAGTCGCCGAAGAGTTCCGGCGCCACATCCTTCCCGCCGGTCAATACAAGTCCGTCGCAGCTTTTAAGCTCGCCATCGTTCCCTCTTCCCGCCGACAAAATGACCGTGGATGAACCCGGTATCCTGCTCACAAACTTTTCATAATTCTTGTTTTTCTTGCCGCAATCCGACAGAGCGATCTTAAACATAGACAGCTCCGAGTGCTGTTGACAACGCGGCGTCTATGTGCTCACTGCCGAAATTCACAACCGCTTTCTCCTGAAGCGCGTATATGCGTTTCACATCGTCGTGTCCGTTCAACTCCCCGTCAAGAAAAATCCTCACGGCGTCTTTGGAAGTTGTGACGGCAATCGACTCATCATTGCCGCCGAAAATTTCGTCAAGATCGTACTCATCGTACCAGTGATGATCGCGGAAGGCTTTCACGCCGGTCACATTTAGATTGAGTCTCCGGACTCCGTCAAAGAAAGCATCAGGGCCGGCGATGCCACAAAATGCCACTACCTCTCTTTCACGGAGCTGATCCGTCGAATATACCGATCCTGCAACATCTGCGAAATGCGAGAGCAAGAAACTCACTCCCGCAACGGCCGCATCGCTGAACTTCCTCAATATGCCGAAATCCGTTTCGTGCAGACCAAACCGTTCGTGAGACGTGAGGACGATGATCTGTGCCTGACCCAGGCGTTTTTTCGAGTCGCGCAGATTTCCGGACGGGAGATATTGATCGGTCAGATCAGCCAGCGAGTCTCTCATCAACACAAAATCTGCATCGCGAGCCAGCTCTCGATTTTGAAATCCGTCATCGAGGATAAAGATATCGGCGCCACACTTTTCAATAACCTCCATCCCTGCTTTGAATCGGTCCCTATTGACCGCCACCGGAACGGCAGGAAAAGATTGCGAGATCAATGCGGGCTCATCGCCCAATGAGCGAACGTCGGCCATGAAGCCTTGAGCAGGACAAGAGATCGCAAGATCTTCCGTTAATCTCATATACCCGCGGGACAAAACTGCCGGTTTACGACCTGACTCGAGGAGTTTCCCGATGAGGTACATTGTGAACGGCGTCTTCCCTGATCCCCCGACTGAGATATTCCCCACGGACAATACCGGCGCGGGAAGATGCTCGGAGTTCAACAATTCATGATCATACGCGTAATTGCGCGCAGTGACCGCAGCAGCATATAGTGCATCGAACGGATACAATATTTTTCTCGCCAAGTCCTTCATCAGATCGAATTCAAAATCAATTTAGCCGCCCTGTCCGTCGCACCTTTTTCACCGAGGATCCTGCGGACCTCTTTATACTCATTTCTCATCTTCTCCGCGACACCGCCCGCGACGAGCATCTCTCTTACTGCCTCTGCAACTTCTCCCGGTTTAAAATTCCCCTGGACAAACTCTTTGACAATTTCCTTCCCTGCAACGATGTTCACGAGAGATATCGATTTCAATTTTACGAGCGATCTGCCAATCAGGTAATTCAACCAGCCGGTTTTGTAGACAACCGCAATCGGCAGTCCATAAAGTGCTGCTTCCAAAGTCGCTGTGCCGCTGGCGATAATCCCGGCATCTGAAGAAATGAGTAACGACTCGACGTCAGGACAAAGCAGTGGATAGGCGCGAGAACCGGCCGTGAGCTCATCATATATCTTAGACCCTATTCCGGGAGCGCATCCGATGACAGTGACAATCTTAATTGTTTCGTGTGGTAGACCCCCAGCCAGTAACTCAGCCGTTCGGAGCATACCAGGAAGTATCCTTCTGATTTCCTGAAGTCGGCTTCCTGGAAGGAGCGCCAGAATTTTCGATCCCTCCGCAATGCCATATTTCTTTTTAAATTCCGAGAAGGACGAGCTGTCGGGATGAGTTATTTCATCAACGAGTGGATGCCCTACCCAGTGGGCGTCGATTCCTTCCTCCTTGTACATTTCCTCTTCAAATTTGAAAACAGTCAGCATCAGGTCGACTGTGCGCCGTATTTTTTCGATTCTTCCTTTTCCCCACGCCCAGACCTGAGGACTTATGAAGTAAATTACCTTGAGCCCTCGGGCTCTGGCGAGCGCAGCGAAACGAAGATTGAAGCCGGGATAATCGACAAGTATTACGCCGTCCGGCTTCCTGGCGTCGATAGATTCGATGAGTTCCCTGCTCACTCTTCTTAAAAAAGGAATCCTGAAAAGCACTTCAGAAAATCCCATTACCGACATTTCTCTGACATGGTGCATAAGCGCGACGCCTGCTTCCTTCATCCTGTCTCCGCCGACGCCATATAACCTGACATCCGCAGCTTTTTGCAGACTTTCGGCAAGAAGAGCTGCGTGCTTGTCGCCTGATGTCTCGCCTGCGATAATCATCAGCGTCGATGTCAACTTGCACCTCGAACAATATAAATCACACAGAGGAGGCAGCTGATCGAGGCGAACGCTAGAAGCGACGATCTTTCAGAACGAAGCGCCCTCTTCGTGTTCGGAACGAGCACTTGTCCTGAGACAAAGCGGGAAAGTCGCGGTATGAATCGAGGCACCTTACTCGCGTAATCGTTCCAGCCGGAAAAAGTCTCTGCCAGATACTTCTCTTCAATGCCGACTATCGCGGAATACTGAAGCGCGAAATAGATTACGGCAATCACCTGGAGGTACGGGGTGAGTGCGTTCGACATAATTCCTACACCGAGATAGAGGATGACATTGCCCACGTACAGGGGATTTCTCACAAATGAATAGGGACCGCTAGTCACGAGCTGAGTTCCGCCCACTCTGCCGGTTGTTCTTGTCTCGCTTCCGGCGTACGCTACTCCCCAGAACCGCACCGATTCTCCAACCAGCGCGATCAGGAAACCTGCAACGAGTGACGCGATGGTCGGCGAGGAGAAGAGTAGCATGACAATCAAGAACGGAATGGGAGTGTAGCTCCTGAACGTAAATAGCTGACTCTTCCAGTTTTTGTTTTCAGTAGGATCCGTCACTCGGCGAGATACGCCTCCCTGCGTCTCAGTTCTGCCTGGTGTCTCTTTCTGATGCCGCCGGCCTCTATCATTTTTCTGAATTTCATTAAAATATCTTCAAACGTCCTGAACGGTTGATATGTGATATTGTTCTCCTGACAATATCTGAGGAGTTCGTCTTTCGCGAACACCACGTCCGCGTACTTGACCGCACATCGGTCGGAGAATCCGTTGCCGATGTATATGATCGCGTCATCGATACCGCTGTGCGAGAGTATCTGGAATCCTTTGCAGTTGGCGCACCACTTACAATCCGATTCGTAAGGTGTGTCGACTTCAAGCCGGTCGGAAACGAAACGCGCACGATTGGAATAGACGGGAAGACCGGCTATTGCATTCTTCTCCATGATCCTCTCAATATAAAAATCCAATCCGTCACTCAAGACCGTGATCTCAATTCCCGCTGTCCTGCAATAATCAAGGAACGTAAGAAAGGTCATGTCAATGTCGAGACTCTCAACGAACCTGACCGCCTCAGTGTAGGAAGTGCGGACGGTCGCGGCCTCCCCAAGGAGAAGCTCCTTACCAGAGAGTGTCCCCGCCTTCCACTTACGGACCAGTTCAAGTGAGACCTTTTCATCTCCGAATTTTCTGAAGAATGCGTTGCCGACATCTTGTTTTGTTATAGTCCCGTCGAAGTCTACAAACACTCTTGGAATAAGCCTGCTCACTGCTTCATGACCCAATCATCCACGAATCTTACGGCTACTACTTTTGAAACTCCCTGTTCCTCCATCGTGACACCATAAAGTGTGTCAGCCGCTTCCATCGTACGCTTGTTATGAGTGATCACGATGAACTGAGTATCGCTGGAAAACTTCTTAATCATGCGAACGTAATTATCCGTGTTGTTGTCGTCGAGCGGTCCGTCGACTTCATCGAGGATACAGAACGGGCTGGGCTTGACGAGATATATCGCGAACAGGAGCGCGATTGCCGTCAACGTCTTTTCTCCCGCCGATAGGAGATCGATCGATTGCGGTCTTTTCCCGGCGGGCTTGGCAAATATTTCGATCTTCGCCTCGAGCGGATCGATGTTTTGCTCAAGTTTCAGCTCCGCTTCGCCTCCGTCGAAAAGACTTCGGAATGTCGTCTTGAAGTTGTCTGAAATCTGGTCGAATGTCTCTAGAAACTTCTGATGCGCCGTATGATTTATTTCTTCAATAGTAGTAGAAAGCGTTTTTTCAGCTTCAAACAGATCGCTTCTCTGACCGGTAAGAAAATCAAAGCGCTGCTTTTCCTCGTTATATTCCGAAAATGCAACGAGGTTGACCGGGCCAAATGATTCAACTCTCCCCTTCAGGTAGTTGACCCTTTCGTGAGCCGCCGTCGTATCGAAGTCACCGGGGATCTTCAATGATTCAATCGATTGCTGACCAAGGTCCAGATTGAACTCCTCTTTCCCTCTTTCCAGGATTGCATTGGAGTGTGCTTCAAGTTCGCTGATCTTCAGGTTCACCTGATGGGCCGCCTCCACAGCAAGCTCATGGCTTGCCCTCGCGTCCTTCAGCTTCTTCTCCTCGACTTCATCTGACTCCCTTTTTGCCGAGACCTTGTTATCCAGCTCTTTCATTTGAAAGTCGAGAGCCTGAGTTTCCGTTGCGAGGCTTGCCCTTTGCTCGTCCAGCTCGTTCACCTTCTGTTGCGACTGTTCAATAACGGTAGAGGTAGTTGACATTTCTTCCAGGGCTCGTGCTATCCCTTCCACATTTGTGCTGACCTGTTCCTGCGAGGTCTGTATTTCTCGCTTTAGGAAATTCAGCTTGTTAATACATTCAATATGGCGAGCCTGGGCGTCACGAAGTTCTTCATTATTCCGGCGGTATTCCTCTTCGATGTGCTTCAACGCTTCGAGGGACGCCTGGTACTCATGATCCGCCGCGCCCTTCGAAGAGTTCAGCCCCGTAAGTGCCAGTTCGCATGCTTCAAGTTCACCGCGCGATTCCGATATTTCGATCTCGAGTCTTGCTGCCCGCGTTGCAAGATCAGCTATCTGCGTCTCGATGGCATTATAAGTCCGTTCCGTTTCAACGTTTGACTGCTCGATCCTGGCAAGCTTCAGTTCCATTTCTCGAAGCGTCTCGTTGCCACTCTTTATGGGCAAGAGATCCATTTCAGACTGAAGGGTCTCCACAGCGTGCTCAAGATCTGCGAGCTCGCGATTGAGAGTGGAGTTTTCGTTTTTCAACTCCTCCAACTGCCTTAGCTTGCCGACCCGACCTCCTTCGGTCTTCCTGATGCTTCCGCCCCGGATAATTCCCCTTGCGGAATAAACATCGCCTGCGAAATTGACGCAGACCAACGAAGGATCCTGGCTCAGAATCCTTTCAGCCTCTGAATAGTTATTCACGACAACCACATTCTCGAAAAAGTACCTTGCCAGAACTTCATTCTCAGACGAAGTCTGCACCTGGTCGATAAGTCTTTTGAAGCTTCCGCCGGGAGACTTCCGCATCGGCGCCGATACTCGATCCAGGCACACGAAAGTCACCTTGCCCAGGTCTCTGCTTCTCAGCGCATCGACCGCGCTCAACGCAGTGTGCTCGTCCTGAGAAACGAGATAGTTCGAAGCCTCTCCCAGGATTGACTCCGCAGCAATCCTGTACTCCTGGTTGACATAAAAGAGATCGCTGAGTATCTCGAACTTTGGTAGGCCTCCGATCTCTCCACGCGCGAGCGCTTTTGCGCCATCAGGAACCCCTTCGAGATGCTCGACAAGTCCGTTAAGAAAATCGATCCTCGCCTGGTTCGACTGGGCATTCTCACGAACCTTTTGAGCTTCGCTCTTGGTTCTCTCGATTTTTCCGAACAGGTCCTCCCTGTGCCTTTCGAGGTCGCTGAGTTTTTCTTTCTCTGCATCTATTTGACGGCCAAGTGATTCTTTTTCGCGTCCAGCTTCGGCAAGCCTGTCGGAGAGTTCCTTCGCTTCGTTGTCCAGCTGGGTCTTCCTTGCCGCGAGTTCATCGCTGTGCGATCTGACCCGTTCCAGTCGCGCATGGGCTCGTTCGCGTTCGTTCTGCTTCAGCGCCAGCTCGTTGAGAATCCTGATCAGGTTTTCGTGATCGAGATTCGATTTCTCCCGGGCGGCAAAAAGTTGCTCCTCAAATTTCTTAAAGTCGTCCTGTTCCTTGTTCAGATCTGCAGAGAGCTCCCGTTCTTCTTCCTCGCTTTCCTTGAGACTTATCTGTAATTCTTCTGTCTGCTGCTGCAAATTCTCATTCTTCGCCGAGAGATCGATCCTCCTCTTCTCAAGGGATGACATATTCTCGGAGAGCCCTCTCTTCCGCTCGACAAGAACCGCGATTTCCTCTTCGACGGCGTGCAGCTGGTCCTGCTTCTGCGATCTCTGCAAACGCAGTGAGGCCGAGCTCCTGTCGAGGTCTGCTATCTCGGACCTGATGAGTCTGAGCAATTCCTCCTGGTGCGAAAGTGCGGAGAGAGTATTGGCCTTTTCGCTTTCACTTTGGACGAGACTCTCCTTCAGGGGAGCAATCTTATTCAGGACTGAATGATATTCGGAGAACAAGTACTGTCGCTCGAGAGAACCTAGTTCGTCCACGAACCTCTTGTACTGCTCTGCCTTTTTAGCTTGCCTTTCGAGTGAGTTGACCTTCTTCTCGATTTCGGAAATCAGGTCGTTCACTCGCAGCAGATCACGCTGGACGTCTTCGAGCTTTCCCAGGGCCGCTTTCCTTCGCGACTTGTATTTCGTCACGCCGGAAGCCTCTTCGAACATCTTCCTTCGCTCGTCGGTGTTCTCCCTGAGAATATCTTCGACCATCTTCAACTCGATCACCGAATACGCACTTGCGGCCATCCCGGAATCCATAAGCATATCCTGGATGTCCTTCAAGCGACACTGGTTCTTATTTATAAAATATTCGCTCTCTCCGGAGCGAAATACACGACGGGTCAGGCTCACCTCTGCATAGTCAACAGGGAGGAGTCCCTTATCGTTCTTAATCGTTATTGTCACTTCCGCCATGCCGAGCGGCTTCCTATCTTTGGAGCCGTTGAAGATAACGTTCTCCATCGAATCGCTTCTCAACATGCTGGTACGCTGCTCGCCGAGGACCCAGCGTATCGAATCGAGTACATTGGTTTTACCGCAGCCGTTCGGCCCGACGACGGAGGTGATGCCGCCCTCGAAAGACAATTCGGTTCTGGTCGCGAAAGACTTGAATCCGTACAACTCTAGTTTAGAAAGGAACATCTAGGCAGCTCTGTTTTCGACCATAAATCTGTAGAAGAATTTCGCGTAAGGTATGATGCCGTTCGCGCCGTTATAATAAAACGCGACGAGGAGGACGACTATTATCACTAGTAGCGACCCAATAACCCCGACTCGCGCAATCGGCAGATCATAGATGACTCCTATGCCGTGAAACAACCTCAAGAGGCTGAGGACAAACAATGCACCGAGAACAATTATGGCGGCCCATACGAACCTTGGATCGCCGAGAAGACGAAAGAGTATCATGTCTGCCAGGATAAGAATCGCCATAGGCAGCATCGACCAGGTCGCCACGGTGAAGGCACTCAGGAGCTGGAGCCTGATTTTCACGATATACGAGACGAGCTTTATTATGAACGTCGTAATCGAAACCAGAAGCATAAACAAAACGGTCATCGCAACAATAAACTCCATCGGATGCCAGATCAGGTAATCCACTTTTATCTTTATGAAGTCACTGGGAATTATCAATCCGAGGAGCCTGTCAAAGACATAATTGTCCCTGAAAGCAAATGTGAGGCTCGAGAGATAAATAGAAATTCCAGCCGAGACTAGGAAGAGGACGGTGAGCGTCTGGAATGCCGAAATCATCCGCTGGTCGCGGATGTCCGCGAAGAAATTATAAGGACGAAATACAGCGCGGGCCGCGCTTTCGCGGAACCACCGCCGGCTGTAGTGGAGATATGTCACGATCACGAGGAGCAAAGTCGACAGCACCACGTAGATGATCGGAGGTGTGTCGCTGTAGTTGCCGATCGGGAGACTCGGAAGGGTTTCATCGTTGAACAGTGCCCTCACCGCGGCAAACGAAGGACGCTTTTCTCTCCAGAAGCTAACAAGCCCGAAAGTGTAGAGGTACGGATGACCATTCGGCATAAGGTGCGGAACTGCGCCTTGCCAGTCCGCGAAACTGTTTATCGAGACGCCGGCAAAGTTCGCATCGTCGATCGCTTCGTACGCATCGACCAGGTACCTTGCCTGGTGCTCGAGCGAAAGAGGATCGGAATAACCGTTATGATTATCGACCTGAGTTTGCGTACCCACCGAAGACACGAAGAAGACCGTGCTCGGATACCGGGTGGATAAATCGTTTATGACCGACTTCAGAGATCTGGCGGAGTTCAATGGCGTGAGGTCAATTCCTACGAAGTCGGCGTCGGTGGCAGCACCATCATTCATCCCTGAGAGGGGCGTGTAATAAACCAGCTTATCTGTCTCATTATGAATAATGCTTGCGACGGAGCTGACATATTCCCTGGTGCCCTCGGCACCCGGGTCGATATTAGTCCCCGCTGATATTGCCACTATGGACGGATGATAAAATGTTTGCTGGATAACTTCTCTCAGGTAACCGATGAGTGCACCCTGGTATTGATGCGACTCGAGGACTGATTCCGGGGCGTCGCTCAATGGCATTTCTTCAAATACAAGGAGACCGAACTTGTCGCAAAGATCAAGAAGTTCCTGTGACGGTGGATACCCTACCACCCGGATCGCATTGGCGCCGAGCGTTTTGATCACCGCAATGTCCTTCTCTAGTCCCACCTCGTCGACGGCAGCATTTACTTTCGGCAGATCGGCGACATAGTTCACACTCTTGATGAACATCCGCTCGCCATTCAGATAGAACTTGCCTCCTGTGATTCCAAACGACCTGAACCCGATATTCTCTGCGTACTCATCTATAACTCCTGAAGTACCCGAAACGAATATTTGAAGCTCGTACAAGTTAGGATAAGATGGACTCCACAAATTCGGGTGCTGAAGAATCAGAGAGAGATGAACTTTCGCATTGTGATTCTGAGAAAGTTCAAAAGTATTGTCCTGCGACTTCGCTACCATTTTGCCGCTCGTCTTGTCGAAGAGCTCCGCGTGCACCTTGAGCGGAATTGTGGTGGCGCTCGAATCGATTCCGTACCTCGAGTAGTCGGAGGCATATACGACTACGTCGCTCTCAAGGTCCGCCACATTTTCACTGACAGCAGACTTCACTACGGGCCTGTCGACATAGATTGGAGGCTTCACCTCCATGTAAACATCCCTGAACAGTCCAGCGAAGCATTTCTGTTGAAATGCGAGTTGTTTTAACGGGATGGAGGAAGCAGGGTCAAGTTCGTCATTGCAGATCAGGTCTATGACGTTCTCACTGCCCGCCTGAAGTAGACGGTCAGGTATCCTCGCGTTGATTCTTGAATAAGCACCGTTATGAATTGCGACAAACTCATTGTCGACCCGAATCTCGGTTGAGACACCGGCATTTCCAAACACAAGGCTGAAGATGTTATGGTCTACAAATTCTTTGGGAATGAAAAGTCGTTTTTCAAACGTAACCTTTCCGTCGTCGTCCAGTGTAGAGGGAATCATTACAGTGCGCCATTCATTCCCGCCGTCGGTTGAAAGTCTCCACTTCCCGCCAAGGTCTATTCTGCCACGGGTTGGCGTGATCTGGTCGTATTTCAGACCATTTTGAAGAAGTTCGGTCTGCGGATCAGACTGCTGGCCAAAGGAGATTGCAGGATAAATCAGAAAAAGCACGACGAAAATAAGGTGGGAAGGCTTTCCGCTAAACATTTATTGAGGTTTAACTCCCATCGTTTCTAAATTTAACAAATTTTAGAGGGGAATGCAATGAGATGGACAGGGAATTTGCCCCTGAATTCAATAACTTAGTGGATTTCCGGTCTCAAGATTGTGGTTTCCCGGCTTCCTGAACGAGTTGGACTGAATGGCCCGAAGATTTTCAGCTTACACGTTCAAGCACAAATTCAGTCAACTTCATCAGCGATTCCTTTGCTTCAGAATCCGCCAGTATCTCAAGCTTCTTTCTTGCCTTCGAGACAAATTCTTCCGCTTTCTCATGGGCCTTCGTAATGCCGTTATAGTTTTCGGCAAAATCTATGACTTCCCCGATCCGCGAACCTCTTCGTCCGTTCTTCAACAATCTAAGAGCCGATCTCGCATCTTTCTTCGGCGCGTTCTGGATAGCATATATAAGCGGGAGCGTTACCTTCCTCTCACGGATGTCTCCACCTATTGGTTTGCCAAGCGTGGCTCTCTTCCCTTCATAGTCGAGAATATCATCCTGTATCTGGAATGCGATGCCTAGATACTCACCAAATTCTCGAAGTGCCGCAACGACATTTTCGTCGTCTGTAGCGCTGACTGCTCCAAGTTCGCAGCAGGTCGACAAGAGAGAAGCGGTCTTGTCTGAAATTATTCTGAAATATGTCTGCTCATCTATATCGAGCTGTCTCGACTTTTGAATCTGCAGCAGCTCGCCTTCGCTCATTCTTTTTACCGCAACCGAGCTGATCTCAAGAAATCTGAATTCTTTGTTCAACAAAGAAAGAAGGAGACCTCGGGAAAGAAGGTAGTCCCCCATCAGAACAGCCGTCTTATTTTTCCAGGCGGCATTTATCGAGGCAATTCCGCGGCGCGTATCCGCGTTGTCAACCACATCATCGTGGATCAGTGTCGCGGTATGGAGGAGCTCAACCAGGGAGGCGGCACGGTAGGTGCTCGGGTTAATTCCACCACATGCTTTTGCAGAAAGGAGAACGAGAAGCGGCCGGATCTTTTTCCCTTTCTGACGAAGGATATAGCGGGCAATGAGATCTACGAGCCCGATATCAGAACGGATGGCGGTCTTAAACTCGCCGTTGAATTGCCGGATCTCTTCTTTTACGGGCAGTATTATCTCGTTTAAATTCAACGATCACCTTGCGAAATTAGGATGCTGCCTCCTCTTTCTTGGCTTTCGACGACCGCACAAACTTTACGACAAATATGGAAACTTCATAAAGGAGGTACAGCGGGATTGCAACCATGATCTGGCTCGCAACGTCCGGACCGGGTGTAATCGCAGCGGCAACGAGGAGGATTAAAATGATCGCGTGTCGTCTATACTTCTTCAGAAATTGGGGACTCAGGATTCCTATTTTTGCGAGAAAGAAAGAGAGCATCGGCAGTTCAAAGACCACACCGCACGCAAGGATCATTCCGGTGATGAAACCGAAATAAGCCTGGACATCGATGATATTTTCGATAGATGGAGATCCAAAGCCCGAAAAGAATCCGAGAGCGTTTGGAATCAATATGAAATATCCGAATGCACCGCCGACGAGAAAGAAGAAAGTGGAGAAAAAGACGATAGAGCTGACGTACTTTCTTTCATTCGGGTATAAAGCAGGCTGGACAAATTTCCAGAACTGATAGAGAGTATTTGGTAAACTGAGTATCAGACCGGCGATGAACACTAGCTCCATATAGAGCATGAGCTGGCCGTACGGCTTGAGGTTCTGAATCTTGAGCGGCGGCTTGCTGTGGATGGCCGGCGAAAGAAGAAATTTATTAACGATGGCGTCTGCGAAGACGGCACAGATGATTGTCCCGATTGCTATTCCCACCAGCGACCATATCAGCCGCATCCTCAATTCTTCGAGGTGGTCCCAGAAAGACATTTCTTTCTGAGATACGTCGGCGAGTTCGGGATTTGCCGTGTCCATCTCCATCAACCAACCGTCGGGAATTCCTTAGCGTAATCGTAGAGCGGGAACCTGCCGCAGAGTTCAGCGACGTTCTCCCTGACCTCGCGGTACACTTTATCGTTGCCGATGTTCGAGACTATTGTGTCGATGAACGTTGCGATGTGTACCATTTCAGTTTCGGTAAAGCCGCGCGTCGTCACCGCGGGTGTGCCGATCCTGATTCCACTCGTGATGAGGGGTGATTTGTCGTCGAATGGGACCATATTTTTGTTTACCGTGATTCCGCTTTGCTCGAGTGCCTTCTCGGCATCCTTACCGGAAACATTCTTGTTCCGCAGATCGACGAGCATAAGATGGTTGTCGGTTCCGCCGGAAACTAGTTGGTAACCCTTCTTCGTAAGTTCGTCAGCGAGCTTTCGCGCATTCGCAATGATCTGTTTTGTGTAAGTCTTGTAGGATTCTCCGAGCGCTTCGCCAAAAGCCACTGCTTTCGCCGCGATCACGTGCATCAACGGCCCGCCCTGTATTCCGGGCATGACGTTCGAATCAACTAACTCGGACATCATCTTGAGACGTCCCGATTTCGGAGCGACCTGCCCGAACGGGTTTTCATAATCAGCACCAATAAGTATCAGTCCTCCTCGCGGTCCCCGGAGAGTCTTGTGGGTAGTCGAAGTCACTATATGACAATATGGAAGAGGATCGTTGAGGAGTTTGGTCGCGATCAGTCCGGCGGGATGCGCGATATCCGCCATGAGGAAAGCACCCGTCCGATCCGCAATTTCCCGGAACGATTTGAAATCAATGTCTCGAGAATAGGCACTTGCGCCAACCACAATCATTTTCGGCTTGTGCTCGCGTGCAAGCTTCTCGACCTCGGAGATGTCGATCCTGCCTGAGCTCCTGTCGACACCATATGGGATGACATTAAAGAGCTTTCCGCTGAAATTTACGGGCGAACCGTGAGTGAGATGGCCGCCGTGGGAAAGATTCATTCCAAGAATCGTGTCTCCCGGTTTTATGAAAGAAAAATACGCCGCCATGTTCGCCTGACTTCCGGCGTGCGGCTGCACATTCGCGTATCCTGCTCCGAAGAGTTTCTTCACCCTGTCTCGTGCGATGTTCTCAGCCACATCGACAAATTCGCAGCCGCCGTAATATCTTTTTCCAGGATATCCTTCCGCATATTTGTTCGTGAGCACGCTTCCCAAAGCTGAAAGAACCGAAGTGCTGACGAAGTTTTCGGAAGCGATAAGTTCTATGGTAGTATTCTGTCGTTCAGTCTCATGGGCTATGGCAGCATATACTTCAGGATCGGACTGCCTTAGAATTTCTGCTGCATCCATTAGGGGTTCCTCTCTTGATTGGAGAATTCTTAACAACCTGTAAGCGAATGGATCTTGTCGACCCGCCTGCTGTGTCTTCCTCCTTCGAACGGCGTCGATAACCAGACGCGAACAATTTCTTCAGTCTCGCTCCAGCCGATGAGTCTTTCTCCAAGGCTCAAAACGTTCGCGTCATTGTGTTTCCTGGACAGTTCCGCCATCTCGGCCGTCATGCACAGGGCGGAGCGAATACCTTTCACCTTATTGGCGACGATATCCACTCCAATACCGCTTCCACAGACCATGATGCCGCGATCGCATTCGCCGCCGGAAATCGCTTTCGCAGCAGCGTAGGCAAAATCAGGATAGTCGCTCGGGGAATCGTTGAACGCACCGAAGTCTCGATATTCAAGTTTCAGTTCTGCGAGCACGCTTTTAATCTTTTCCTTGTATGAGAAGCCTCCGTGATCCGATGCGAGCGCGATCATCGTCATTCTCCTTCCGGTCGACTGAACCAAACCTCGCCCATCGTAATAGACAGATACAGCCTGAAGACATGTTCACGAAAGAGAAAATCGCTCGAGATTCCCCGGAGACCATATTGTGCCGACAAGTCTATCGAAGCGGTTACGCTGATCGGCATTTCAATTCCGGCTGTCAGGAATAATTCATCCAGCTGTTTCAATTGTCCCGATCGAGTCGGAACCTCGAACTGCGTCTCCTGGTAGTAAAATCCGGCGCGCAGCACTCTCCGCTGGAATAATGTCGCGATACTCCTCCCTGCCAGATATTCCATACCGCCGCCCAGGAACAAGGCGTCCTTAAGCGTTCCGGCAGAAGTAAAAGTATCATAATATTGGGAGAGTTTCCGGAGTCGGAAATCCAGTAGTGCACTCAATTCGTCGTTGATTTTGTCGGCGAGACCAAGTCCATATTCAGGAGGAATTCTTCCTGCAGCACCGCTCGTGAATGTGTAATCGGAATCGGCGGCGTAGATAGATCTCACAGCTGAAGTCCCGTTAAGGTCAAAAGCACCTCTGTAATATCCTCCGATGCTAATTCCCTTTAGAAAACTCCAGCCGCTCAGCTGATCAAGATCGTGAGCCTGGAATCCGATTGTACCGGCCGGCCCACGCAAGTACATGCTGTTGTCAAGGTAAGAATTTTCGTAACCGGAGCTGTCGAAGATGATCTGCCCCGTCAATTCCGTGCGGCCGAATGCATACTGGAACATCGCGCCGAGATTTAACTCTTTTATAGGTGAAACGGTTCCACCAAAGAAGCCTTCGCCAAGTCCCCCGGCTCCCGTACGCAGGTACGTATGTGTGGGAATCCCGCTCGTATCCGGCACGGTCGAGACGATCTGATACTGGTAGGAGGTAAGCGGAGCGAATCCCCCCGCTATGGAGATACCGAGCCCGCGATCGATAGGAAGTGCGAAGGTTCCGCCATTGAAATTGCCGTTGGCATAATAAGAAGTCTGTCCCATCTTGTTGTCTTGCGAGCTGACTCCCGAAAAACCGAAAGCCGCCGTTATTTGCACGCTCTCCAGTCCGGACCAACTTGCGGGATTCAGGAGACTCAGATAGCCGTTCCCCGATAGTGCGAGACCTGAATTACCCATTCCGGCGGAACGACTTCCCGCGAAACTTGTAAATATACCAGCGCCTTCTGCGGACAGCGGCGTGCCGTCCTGTGCCCTGACTGCACAAACGGCAGTTGCAAGACAAAGCACTACGATTATTCCGCTTCTCATTTCTTGATCACCGGCGCGTAAGTGATGTCAAGTCTTGGTTTCAGCGAATCGGAAGCGTTCTCATCATATACGAAGCGCGAATCCAGATTGCTCAACTCGCTGTACCGCGTAATCATGAAACCATTGTTTCCTCTGTTAATCATCAGCTGCACCGGCGCGGTGACGTTGAAGACATATTTGTTTCCCGTCTGTGTGCTGAGAGCGCTGTTTACGGTGTTCAAGGTCAGCGGTGATAAGCTGCCGATGTAATAGACGTATAGTGAATCGCCGGAATTGCCCGAATACAGTGTGTCAAGGGAATCAGCGTAAACCGTGAGCTGCGCAAAGTTCACGATCGAGAATTTAGGTATGCTGCTGAGGTCGAAGAGGACCGACTCGCGGAGGCCGGTGCCGCTTTGTACAATCCTGTAGGGTCCGGGCGGCGCCATGGAAGTGATCGTGGTAGTTGCAGCCGACATCGCGTTCGATGAAGTCGTAATGATAGTATCCAGCAAACCGTTAATCACACAAGCGACGCTCATCACCGGAATATAGCCGGTGACCCCGAAAGCCGACGAATACAAAGACATGACACCGCTCATGTTCACCGGTTTGATTATCATGCCATTGTTCTTCACGTTCGTGTCGAACAGCGCGACAGCCCACTGCCGGGCGATCGAAGTGTCGATCTGTATTGAAACAGTGGAATCTACAATCGATTGCGATAGCACTATGTTAGTCGAGCCACGTCCGAGGGCGTTGATGCTGTCGACAGTATACGTGAGCGGGTCCCAGAGCGTATCCATCGTGAATCCCTCAAACTGCATATTGTGAACGTCGTATCCAGACGGTTGGAAATATTCGGGACCGCGCACAAATATTATATTCGCCGACAAAATAGTTTCCGCATAGTAGACCGAATCAAGCCCGGCAAAAAATCTGACGAGAAGATCGGATTCCGTCCACGGTACCTTACCGATCGGTATTTCGCTGCCCGCGCCGTCCGCTATGCCTTGGTTGATTTGACTCGTCACAAGCTTGGCACTGTCTTTTATCGAATCAAAAGGTCTTGGAGCAAGCGTACTGTCGTACGTGACAAGCCAGGAGCCTGATTGATTGATCTTATTCGTACAACCTGTTAACAATGTAGATACAGCAAGTGCTGAAAGAATAATCTTAATTGACTGCTTCAATTTTCTCTCTTACAAAATGTTCCAGGGTATCTAAGAGGTTCTTCGCAAGATAATCGATTCTAATTCCGTCTGCAATGCAACGGCCGTAATCTTCCTGACCGTATCCGGTGAGAACGAGTGAAGTCATCGCGCCTGCGTTCAGTCCGCACTTAACGTCGCTCCATTTGTCCCCTACTACGAAAGATCCGGAAAGATCGATGTCGAATTCTCGTTTTGCTCTCATTAACATGCCTGTGTCAGGTTTCCTGCAGTCGCATTTGATTTTTTCTCCGAAGTCAGGATGATGAGGACAGTAATAGATCGCATCCACTACCGCTCCTTTTTCGGCGAGCTTGGAAACAAGTCTGGCGTTTACGTTTTCGACCTGAGTTGTCGTAAGAATTCCCCGCGCGACGCCCGCCTGGTTCGAAATTACAACCACTTTCAAACCCAATCTGTTCGCCAACGAAATCGCTTCAGGCGAGCCGTCTATAAATTGCAATTGATCGGGATCAGAAAGGTAGTCCTTATCAACATTGATCGTCCCGTCACGATCGATGAATATTGCCCGGGTCACTTCTCGAGTATCTTGGTATAGAGCTCGGAATATTGTCTGGCAGAATTCGTCCAGGAGAAATCTTCCATCATCCCGTTTTTCATGATTTTCTGCCAGTTCTTCTCGTCTCCGAAAAGTGAAACCGCTCTCGATATCGCCTTGAGCATTTCTCCGGACGTGTAGGCATCGAAGAAGAAACCGGTCCCCGTCCCCTTCTGCGCGTTGACTTCCTTGACCGTATCAGCGAGCCCGCCGGTCCTCCGGACGATTGGCACCGTACCATACTTCAGACTGTACAGCTGGTTGAGTCCGCACGGCTCGTACTTGCTCGGCATCAGAAACATGTCCGCCGCTCCCTCGATGAGATGTGCGAGCTCATCGTCGTAAGCGAGCTCGAGCGCGAACTTTCCGGCAAATTTTTTCGAGAGCGATTCGAGCTGAGCATGATACTTCTTCTCGCCCGTCCCCAATACTATCAACTGCACGTTCAACTTCATCAGTTCTGCAAACGAGTCAATCAGAAGATCCAGCCCTTTTTGTTCAACGAGCCGCGTTACCATACCGATCAGGGGGACATGAGGATCGTATTTAATGTCGAATCTCTTGAGCAAATACTTCTTATTCTCGACTTTCGCGTCTACCGTTTTGAGGCTGTATTTAAAAGGAATGAACGGATCAATGTCGGGGTTCCAGATCGAATAATCTATACCGTTCACGATTCCTGTGAAGTTCTTCTTCCTCTTTCTCAAAATGCCGTCCATGCCGCAGCCGAATTCTTCGCTTTCCGATATTTCCTTTGCGTAAGTGGAGCTGACGGTCGTGACGTAATCCGAATAAACTATTCCTGCTTTCATGAAGCTGAGTTTGTCGAAGAACTCGGCGCCATCGGGTGTAAACACATCGGCAGGCAATCCGGTCTTCTGGAAGGTCTCTTTGGGAAAATTGCCCTGGTAGGAAATATTATGAATGGTATATACAGTTTTGATCTTTTTAAAGAAAGGATCGCGCGAGTAAATCTTTTTGAGATAAACCGGAACCAGACCGGTTTGCCAGTCATTGCAGTGTATCACATGCGGAGCCCACCCGAGCCTCTTCAGGATTTCAAAGATTCCGCGTGAGTAGAAAATGAATCTCTCGTCGTTGTCCGGATAATCCTTCTTCGATCTCGGATCCTGGTAAATCCCCTGCCGGCCGAAATAATCGGCGCTGTCGATGAAATAGATCTGCACCTTTGTTCTGTCGCCAACGAGGAACGACGACTTGACGTTGAGCTTCGCGGTTTTCTTACCGATCGGAATGTCGATATCTTTCAACCGAATTATCTCGTGGATCCGGAATTTTCTTTCACTCACAAACCCGTACCGTGGAATTGCAAGCCTGACATCGTTGCCGATTTCCTTGAGCGCCTGGGGAAGCGCGCTTGCCACATCGGCGAGGCCGCCGGTTTTTGCGAATGGAAATACTTCAGAAGACAGGAACAAAACGTTGAAGGGTTGCGTCATTTCATACCAAGATTTGTTCACATAAGATACCAATTATCGGGCTTATAAGCAATGTCACCAGGTTTGAAATGTACCACCTTGCCTATCTTGAAAGACTTGGGAGGTTGAAATATATTCAACTTAAATTCTTTCGAAGGACGAAATGCAAATCCAATTCATCGGCGCAGCTCGGACTGTCACAGGTTCCATGCACCTCTTGCAAGCCAACGGCAAAAAAATTCTCCTCGAGTGCGGATTCTTCCAGGGTAAACGCGCCGAGAGCATCAGGGTGAACAAGACATTCGATTACTTCCATCCGGCGGAAATTGACACGGTAATACTCTCTCATGCTCATATCGATCACAGCGGGAATCTCCCGAATCTTGTAAAGCAAGGATTCACGGGACCGATCTACGCGACTCCGGCAACGAGGGACCTCGCAGGGATCATGCTTGCAGACAGCGCGAAGATCCAGGAGCAGGACGCGGAGTTTTTGAATAAGCGACTCGCGAAAAAGGGGGAGGCGCCGGTTCAACCCATTTACACCACTGAGGACGCGCTCGAGGTGATGCCGCTGTTTGTCTCCGCTTCCTACCACAGGGAGGTTCTTGTTTCGGAAGGCGTCTGGCTGACTTTTCTGGACGCCGGCCACATTCTCGGGAGCGCACTCGTTCAATTGCGGATAAGCGACAACGGGAAAGAAAAAATACTGCTTTTCACGGGAGACCTCGGACGAAGGGGATTGCCGATTCTGAGGAATCCGGAAATAGTGACGGAGGCGGATGCCTTGATGATCGAAAGCACCTACGGCGGACGATTTCACGATCCAATCGAGGGAATGGAAGCCAAACTTGCCGAAGTCATAATGAAAACGATAAAGCGAGGCGGGAAAGTAATTATCCCGGCTTTCAGTGTAGAACGAACTCAGGAGATAGCTTACACGCTTCACAGGCTCTTTGAGGCAAAGACCCTTCCGAGAATCCCGGTGTTCGTCGACAGTCCTCTTTCTGTAAACGCCACCGAGATATTCAGGCTGCACCCGGAATGCTTCAATAAGGATGTGTTCAAGATGGTGATCGCTCATGAGGACCCGTTCGGCTTCGAATACATCCACTATGTTCAGAGCGTCGAAGAGTCGAAGAAGTTGAATGACATAAAGGAACCGATCGTAATCATTTCCGCATCAGGTATGTGTGAAAGCGGGAGGATCCTCCACCATCTCGCGAATAACGTCGGCAATTCGAATAACACTATCCTGATAGTCGGATTCCAGGCTCCCGATACTCTTGGCAGGCGGATGCTGGACGGGCAAAAGGAGCTGAAGATCTTCGGCGATCAGGTCGAGCTGAAAGCAGAGGTGGTAGCCATGCATTCTTTCTCTGCTCATGCCGATCATAAAGACCTTGTCGATTTCACGAACAATTTCGAAAAGAAACGGCTTCAGAACGTGTTCCTTGTTCACGGAGAGACCGAGGAACAAAGTGCTCTTACCGACGGCTTCAGGCAGATCGGATTGAAGAACGTCTATTCTCCGGCGAGAGGCGACAAATTCGAAATTTGAAAAGGATACTGATCACCGGTGGAGCGGGGCTCGTAGGGAAATACGTAACGAACGATCTGGCGACCGACTACGAGGTGACGGTTCTCGACAAGAAGAAGCCTGCAGCCGATGTAGAGTTTATCGAGGCCGATCTTACGGATGCTTCCTCAATTAAAGCTCACGACGAACATTTCGACGCCATACTCCACCTCGCGGGCATACCGCATCCTCTGAATGATCCGGCGGAGAGAGTATTCACGGTGAACACGCTCGGCACTTTTACCGTAATGCAGTTCGCGGCCGACAAAGGAATAAAGAAGGTTGTACTTGCGTCCAGCGAGTCGACTCTCGGGTTCGCGTTCGCCCGACGCGCCGCCTCTCCGGACTATTTTCCAATTGACGAGCAGCACCCCCTTCTTCCACAGGACCCTTACGGGCTCAGTAAAGTCTGCTCCGAGGAAATCCTCAAGAGCTACTCGCGCGCATACCAGATACAGACTGTCGCGCTGCGATTTCCCTGGATCTGGGTGCCAGACGAGAAGGAGAAAGAGGTGTACAGAAAACTCATATCGGAATATGAAAAGTGGTACAAGAATCTCTGGGCCTGGGTGAACGTTCATGACGTCTCACAGGCGTTTTCAAAAGCCCTGGAGTATAAAGGCGACGGCTTCGACAGGTTCTTCATCACCGCGGATGACAATTGGACCGGACTGAGTTCAGCCGAGTTGATCGGCGAGTTCTATCCGAAGTCACAGGTTGTTCATTCGATGAAATCGCCCCGCTCGCTCATCTCAAGCGATCTCGCGAAAGTAGTGTTAAAATATTCGCCGAAGTTTACGGTCTCAGAGACGATCAAGTGATTAGATTACTCATTGACACCGACGCGGGCGTGGACGACTCGCTCGCGATCATGTATGCGGCGAGCTGCCCGGAGGCGAGCATAGAAATGATATCCACGGTGTCAGGAAACGTTCACGTCGATGACGTAACTCAGAACGTCTTGCTTTTGAGAGAACTACTGCACGCCGACTTCCCCGTTTACATGGGCGCTCCTTCACCGCGCTCAAGAGAATTGCTGACAGCGCCGGAAGTCCACGGGGGCGACGGCGTCGGAAACTACCGGAAATCGAACGGCAGAGAGCGATCGTGGTGCGATCCGGGCAACGCCGCCGACATGATTGTTGAATCAGCCCGAAAGCACGGCCGAAAGCTGACGATCGTTTCAATAGGTCCCATGACGAATATCGCAGATGCCGTGTCGCTGGACGCTGACTCGATCCGCAACGTCGGTCGGATCATACAGATGGGCGGAGTGACTTTCGGATATGGTAATACGACAACATTCACCGAGTTCAATATCGCAGTGGATCCGGAAGCTGCAGCATTCGTTCTCGAGCAAGGCATATTCGTCCGGTTCGTCAGTCTCGACCTTACCGAGCTGCTCTTCCTCAAGCGAAGATTCTTCAATCAAGTTCTGCGGCGGTCCACTAAGCTGGAAGGGGAACTCAAGAACCTTATCAGTCAAGCAGTAGAATTCTACATGCAATATCATAAAACAAAAGAGCGCCTCGACGGATGCTTCCTCCACGATCCGATTGCTATCGCCGCCGCATTAAATGGAAATTGGTTTCGCTTCATCAAGTCGAGAATTGCAATTGAAACAAAGGGCGTTTACACTTCCGGCATGACGATAGCCGACCTTAGAGGTAATCCACGAGACTTCAATTCCGAGATCGCCGTCGCATTCGACGCGGCAGGCTTCATGCGCGACTTCATACTCAAAGTATTTGGAGTCAGCATAAGTCGGAAATCCGTTAGAGAAAATTGCCTGAGTGAGAGATTCGTTTCTGGATTTTCAAATATGATTGACTGAAATCGATGGGAAACAAGACAATGATTCTCGCGACTTTCATTCTATTCGCAATTATCTCGCAAGGTTGTAGAAAAGTGACTTCAATACCGACCGGAAACGACAACTTCATTATAGTGCCCCCTTCAAATATGCAGGTATATCTTTCGGGAGATGCCACAATAATTGTATTCTGGGATCAGGTTACGGCTGTGGGGTTCTCATATTATAACGTGTACCTTGGCACGAGCAGGAGCAACCAGAAAGTGGTTGATCAGACAGCCGAAAACGCTTTTCTGGTAGACAGTCTCAGCTACGACTCGACTTACTACCTCAGCGTTACGGCGGTCTACGCCAACGGAGTCGAGAGCGGCCAGAGCAATTTTGTGGCCACAAAACCCGTGAACTTTTCGGCTCCGCCCGCACCTCTCGGCCTCACCGTACACGGTCACGATGATGATTTCGGAAAATACGTCAGTGTCATATGGTCGTCCGAACAAATCGGAGATCTTGCCGGCTACGAAGTATACAGAGATACGTCTGCAGACTTTCAGCCGGACACTCTCACTAAAACGGACCTTGTCGCAACGGTGGTAACGAATTCCATCGACGACACCAACCATGTCGACATTAACAGAGACTACTATTACAAGATCATCGCCTTCGATTTCGATCACTGGCGCAGTGCGGCGTCTCTTCCCGTTTCCGACAGGATACTTGCCAGGCCGCAGCTCGTCTCGCCTCCTTCCGGTGCGTCGATAAATTACAACGACTTGCTGACTTTCAAGTTTACCCAGGTTGCGGGAAGCTCCGGGTATCTTCTATTGATCTCCAGCTCGCCTACAGGCGGCGAGGTATTCACGACCACGATTCCTGCAGGAGAGGACTCACTTGTTTATTCCGGTTCCTCGCTTAGCTTCAACCAGTTATATTTCTGGCGTGTAGCCGCAACAACGGTCGACCCGGCTACCCCGAACTCAGTAAGCAACGTCTTCAGTTTTACGATATCGCAGTGATTGAACTCAGTAACGTAACCAAAACATTTTCCGGGACAGTCGCGCTCGACTCGATCTCCTTCAAGGTCGAGAGAGGAAGTGCGTGCGGATATATCGGCCCGAACGGGGCTGGAAAATCCACTACCGCAAGAATCGTCGTGGGTTTGGAAAAGCAGGACTCCGGCAAAGTAACTGTTGTCAGAGACGGGACCGCGGAAGATCCTATTTACAGGCGTTCGAAAATAGGATACGTTCCCGAATCTCCGAGACTGTACGAATCATTGACGCCCGCCGAGACAATCGAAGTTGCTTCGCTCTTGAGGAAGTTCGACAGGAAGCGGTCACGTAAGCAGCTCGAAGTCTTGTCGGAAATTTTCCAATTCGCCGAGTATCTCCATAGAGCCCTTCTCTCGCTTTCAAAGGGCACGAGGCAAAAGGTCGCGCTCACGCTCGCACTGGTCTTCGATCCGGAGGTCCTCATACTCGACGAGCCCACCGACGGTCTCGATGTACAGGCAATTAGTTCGTTAAAGCAAGTGATGAAGTCGTTCACATCACGCGGAGGAACGATACTGTACTGCTCGCACCTTCTCGATTTGGTGGAGAATGTCTGCGACAAAGTGTATTTCATCAATAAAGGACGGATCACCGACGAATTCATGAAGGATGAGTTTACCAAGAGCCGCGGGTTCCTGGAACAGACTTTCATGAATAACATCGGGAGCCACAACGAGCAGCGTCTGATAGATGATTTTTTTGGAAATGCGCATTAGCATTTGTTCGATGATCGTCTTCCTGCTTACTGCGAATGCGTTCTCCCAAACCCCCGACAGTAATGTCGTCGTGCCCGTCAATTCTGTTTTGACAGGTTTCGACCAGAATCTGAATACGCTTACCTGGAACGGGCTGGCGGGCGCAAACCTGTCGTCGAACGCTTACGGAGTAAAGATGGACGAGAACTTCCACTCAGTTCTCATCGCAGGGCAGCAGAATCTCATCAGAGACGAACAGAGCGTAGACTTCCAGCTCACGCGCTCGCTTTTCGGCAATATCTCAGGACTCGGGTTGGTGCAGTCGAATTACTTCAGTGATTCAAGACAGATCGGACTGAACTCGGTGGGCGCGTCCACCGTCCTTGGAGGCCTCACTTACGCGACTCGGCGCGACACCCTCGCAGCAGCTGTAGGCAACAAATGGGACCGGCAGGCAGGCGTGGAGAACATCGGAATCACATACGACGCGCACGGAAGTTCAATCCTGTCTCCTCTCGACGGAAGCCTCCTCCTCCCTTCCCTAATGATCCACGATGAAGAGATCTCACCGAGGAGAAACTTCGACAGAGCTGCGGGAGTCATCTACCGCCAGGTCTTCAGTCCAGGTTCATCGGTCAACTTCCAGGGAACATACACCACACAACTCCGAGATTTTTTCTTCCCGGCCGATCCCGTGGTCGAAGCTTTATACAATGTTACGAACAACATCCAAAGCAGGAACGAGGACCGGGAGAACTTTCTTGCCGGATTGTCCACACCCTTCGCGTTCTTCCAGCTCAATTCCCAGGTAAGTCTTGGAGAACGATCGATCGACTTGACTTACAGATACAAACCGACGATCGACACCGCGAACACACTTTACGATACGAGGATAAGAGTTTCCGATTTCGATTTCCTCGGCCAGGTCCTCACAAACTTTCTCGAGGACACTCTTCTTGTCAGTATGGAACACTCCGAGCGCGACGAGACTCACTCAGTGATCAATGCTCGTCTCGTGGACCCGTTTACGGCGATCCGCGATTCGAACGAGGCGCAACTTAACAGCCTCGAGGCAAGAAACACACTGACCGGCAAGTTCCTTCTTCATTTCGGAAGTTTCTCCGCAAATCTTTCGGGACTCGCGTCACTACTGAGATACGACACGCCAAGCGACCTGAACTTCGACGACCGCGACGAACTTACAAACACACTTTCTCTCCAGGTAATGAACGAATTCAGTCCGTTTTTCCAGGCGGGCGTCGGAGCGGAGGGCGACTTGATACACGTAGTCTACATCACCTCGGAGCGAAGTGCGAACAACAATAGAAATTTTATCTACAAGCTGTTCCCGATAGTGATATACTCGGGATCGACAGTCAATTCCTACAATCGATTCGAAGTTCTCGCCAACTACACAGTTTACGATTACGAGGCTTTTTCTGAGGTACATAGTTTTTCGTTCCGGCAGGCATCATTCCTCGACTCAACCAGGGTGGCACTGACTTCAAAGGTCAGCGCCTTCCTCCTCGCCAGCGTGAAACTTTATACTAGGGGAGAGTTATACTGGTCGAGCTTTTCCGAATATCCTTTGAACTACTTCGTGGACCAGACCTTCTGGCTTTACCTGTCATACTTCACAGGAAACGTCGGCTACGGTGTCGGATACAAATATCTGTCTCTGACGCGGTACGACTACACGACTGCAACCGAGAGGAATTTTGCGCTAAGACAGACCAATGCCGGACCGACGGGTTTCTTTACGGTCGAAATGGAGCACGTCAGAATTTTCATAAATGGTTGGTACCAGGTTTCGACCCAATCGTTGGAAAACGCGATAGTTTATCCTAACTTCGAATTGAAAGCATCGTACATTTTCTAGTGACCCAACTGCACGAACACATACAGATAAAGACTAAGAATACTTCGTTCAAAGAGGCCGAACGAAAGTTAAAGAAAATTTTTAAGAGACTTTCGATGTCGGAATCCGACGAGCACAATTTGCTTGTTGCGGCCAGTGAAGCCGTCAATAACGCTGTACAGCATGGGAACAAGCACGATCCCACGAAGAACATAACTATCGACGTCGATTATGAAGCAGGGGTAATAATCGTCGCGATCCAGGATGAAGGCGGCGGCTTCGATCTGAGCTCGCTGCCTAACCCAATTCTACCGGAGAATCTTTTAAAGCCGAGCGGAAGGGGAATTCACATTATGAAATCGTTGATGGATAGTGTGAAATACGATTTCACCCCGCGCGGAACGCGAATGACGATGAAGCTGACCCTTCATAAGGAATAATGGGTCGAGCCCGCCTTTAGCAGATCTTCTCCCTCGCAATAAGAATCGGGACAGTTACTCTTCTCACCGGCAAGAATAAAGATTTAACCCACTTAAATAAAAAAACCCGTCCGGGGCGGGACGGGTTCTGCATGAACATGAGATTCCAACCGGTCAGTTAAACTTTACCTTCGCCATATTGGCTTTCACATCCTCCGCCGACTTGGCGAGTTCCTTCTTCTCATCTTCCGTCAATTTTATTTCGATAATCTTCTCCATCCCCTTCGCGCCGAGCTTCACAGGTACGCCGATGACGACGTCGCTCATGCCGTACTCTCCTTTGAGGTAGACAGAGCATGGAAGGATTCTCTTCTTATCCTTAACAATCGACTCAACCATCTGGACGACCGCAGCGGACGGAGCATAGTATGCGCTCCCGGTCTTGAGGAGAGACACGATTTCGGCTCCTCCGTTTCTTGTCCTCGTGACGAGCTTCTCGATCTTGTCGCGGTCCATCATTTCAGTGAGCGGAATTCCGGCAACTGAAGTGTAACGGACCAACGGCACCATGGAATCACCGTGACCGCCGAGAACAAAGGCCTGAACACCTTCGACCGACACGTTGAGCTCGGCCGCGATGAACGACCGGAACCTTGCGGTGTCGAGGACGCCCGCCATCCCAATCACGCGCGACCTGTCGAACCCGCTCATCTTCATCGCGACGTAAACCATGACATCGAGCGGATTAGACACAACGATGATTATGCCCTTCGGTGAACGCGGAGCAACCTGTTCAGTCACTGACTTCAGAACTCCCGCGTTGGTGGAGAGGAGGTCGTCCCGGCTCATGCCCGGCTTGCGCGCGATGCCGGCTGTAATCACAATGATGTCGCTGTTCGCGGTTTCGTCGTACGTGTTTGCACCGACGACTCTGACATCGCTGCCAAGCACCGGTGATGATTCGAGCATATCGAGGCCCTTCCCCTGCGGGAGACCCTCGACAACGTCTGTGAGGACGACTTCGTTAGCAAGCTCGCGGTCGACAAGGCGTTGAGCCACGGTCGCGCCGACATTGCCGGCGCCTACTACGGTGATTTTCATGGAAATGTCCTTCTGAACTTAAATTTTGCGGGGAGTCGGAGGAAGTACGCTCACTCTCTTGCGCACTCGTCTGAAAGTCTCGAATTTCACGACGCCGTCCTTCAAAGCAAAGAGGCTGTCATCCTTCGCGACACCGACATTTTCGCCGGGTAATACTTTGGTTCCGCGCTGACGAACGATAATGCTGCCCGCTGATATATTTTCTCCGCCGAACGTCTTCACTCCGAGTCTTTGCGAATTACTATCGCGGCCGTTCCTTGAACTTCCGCCGCCTTTCTTATGTGCCATGATGTAACTCCTACGCCTTTATATTATCGATATGGATCGTCGTGTAGTCCTGCCGATGTCCCTTTTTCACCTTGAAGTTCTTTCTTTTCTTTTTCCTGAATACAAGGATCTTGTCTTCCCTGTCGTGGTTGACGATTGTCGCTTCCACGACCGCACCCTTCACGAGAGGGTTGCCGACGGTCTTATTTGTTTCGGATTCCAAATAGACCACTTGGTCGAAGCTGACTTTCTCGCCGACCTTTGCCTTAAGCAGGGGGACAACGACATTCGAGTTTTCGCTGATCCTGAATTGTTTACCTGCAATCTCTACGACAGCTAGCATTAAACCTCCGGGAATTTAAGAAATAATATACTACCGTGAGGCCAAAATTTCAACGGAATTCAAAACATATCGGCTGCTCGACAGATAGAGCGCGGACATGCGGAAGCTTCGGTAGTGGGCTATTTTGACGCTACTGAAATGTCCCATCGTTGAGTATTCTACGGCGTTCAAAAAAAACACAAATGTCATTCCCGAACGCTCCTATCGGGAATCCATGGTGGAGAATGGAGATGGATTCCCGCTAAGAGCACGTCCCCACGATCCGGCCGCCGAATCTGCGGTCGGACGGGAATGACAGTGAGAGAATTTGTCAATGTCACTTCACTTTGAAAGTAGCCCACTGCTGAAACTTCTCTGGAATTAGGGTTCTCCTTTGACATTTTCTTCCGGTCCTATCTGCAACGATGATATCTCCTGTAAACAATAAGCCTCGTTTTCATTGGCTGAGCCGTCCATTTGGTTCGGCGCTGGCCATTTCGTCGGTGTCGCGTTGTGCAGTCATGAACTGTTCGAACACTCAACGATCGGAATGACCGAAATATATTCTCGCATGCTTTCTGATCAGCTGCACTTAGAGGTAAATAGAGGGAAGCAGAAATTTGGGGTGATGGAGATATGCGGCGGACCTATTCCCAAAACCTCATCTCGGTATTACGTCACGGTAATTATTTCAAAGCTCAGGAATAATTTTCTCTCTGCTCCCCTTTGTTTCTGTCAATTTGAGGCATTATGGTGATGGTACAGTACATTTTGATTGGCATCACAATTGCCTTATAATAAATGCGTGCTCGCAGTGGCTCCACTTCAGGGAAACCTGACAATCTAATATAAATTACAAGAGTCACTGATTAACAAATCTTAAAAACCGTAGGAGGTAAGTATGGGACAGCAACAACTTCTGCTAATCGTACTCGGCGTCATTATCGTTGGTATTGCTATAGCCGTTGGAATATCAATGTTTAAGAGTAACGCTCAGAGTTCGAACCGTGACCAGGTCATCAATGACCTCA